>JAJYRE010000009.1 GCA_021794235.1 Nanobdellota archaeon | reverse complement strand
AAACCCGACTTACTATGACTTTTTAAATATAAATGTGAGCCATCAAAACGCTAAATTATTGTTAAATATGAGTTCCAGCGGTTATCTGTATGTTGCACTTTTCACGGCATCCCAATATAATCAATGGACACAAACTTCAGACTACATGCCTTCCAATATCTCATATTTTAAGTACACGACTCTTGTGGACCAAAACGTGTCTGTCCCGGAGGGAGACTGGTATTTTGTAATATGGAACAATGAATCCTACAGTATCAATTTAAATCATGCTAACTTTTATATTTATTATCCATTCATAACGCCATTCACCTACCATTTTGTATCATATAACCAAACAAATTCAAGTCTGCCCTCCCCGACTGGATTGGCTTCTTACGGTTTGACCGAAAATGGAAACTTAATCTCACCGTATTGCTTAAAGACCAATTCTCTGCTGGGACTCGCAAGTATAAACAATATATCCTCAGTGTATTTAGCACCGATTAGAAACGTCTCGGCGGCGAGTGCTAGCCTGCAGCTTAATGGCGTGCTAGTTGTCAACGATGCAGATGGAAATTCTTTTGACTACTGGGTGCAAAATGTGCTGTACATGGACACCAATTTTAATGACTATTACAACACCATAGATATTTTCAATTATACGGGTTCTAGCATTTCTAACTTTACAAATTTATCTATACAGGGTAACGGGTACGTCTACAATGACGGTAACTACACTGACTTTAGACAGGCGACCCAGTACACGAGTTATAGCTTACCGTTCAGCAGGACCATAATCACGAGGAGCTATTTGGACAAAGGAAAGGGAGTATGGCTGTACTTCTATGATATACCTATGAATTTGAACAGCCCGCTATCAATATCACGGATCACTAATCAGACAATGTATGCAAAGGTGTTTATTTATGATCCGTACGCAGTAAGCTCGTACTTTTTGGTTTCTGGATATAAAACCCTCAAAAATTCGCTCTATTATGATGCGGAGTTCACGTTGGGAGGAGGTGCAGACGGTGAGGATTCATATTTCTATAATTCCACCTCAGCGGATATCTCGCTGTTGTATCTTAACAGATCTACGAATACTTTCATGAGATTTCCCTCTTATTATACCTTTGGCAGTGATACCGCAGAAGGTGCATATGATCTTAATGTAACTAAGACAAGTTATCCATATTGGGCAACGGCTAATGTTGCGTGGACCAATTCTACCCCGTCCTTAGGTTATCTGAAGTAAACAGTAGTGATAGGTATCCCCTGATAAGAAACATTAGCGGATTGCTGCCGCTTTTATGCATACACATACAAAAGTATTTAAACTATACTGTGCTATAGTATACTATAATATGAAAACTACAATACAATTGGATTCAAAGACAAAGGAAAAGCTAGAAAGACTTAAAAGTTACCCCGGAGAAACATACGATAAGATAATAGAATGGCTCATGAACATAAGGACAGAAGAAGGAGAATTGAGCGCAGAAACGATAAAAAACATAGAGATATCCTTGAGGGAAGTAAAAGAGGGTAAAACTTATTCTACTGCAGAAGTAAGGAAGAAGCTTGGTTTAAAATAAGATGGTGTACAAAGTTGTCTGGTCGCACAATTCGTTAAGACAGCTTTCAAAATTAGAAAGGCAGACCGCCGATAGGATAACAAGAAAGGTCGATTCTATAGCCGGGGATCCCTTTTCTTATATTGAAAGATTAGTCGGCATGAATCTCTATAAATTGCGCGTAGGAGACTATAGAGTCATAATGGGTGTAGACCGGGGCAATCTAGTTGTTCTCGTTGTAGAGGTCGGTCATAGGAAAAATATATATAAAGAATAACTCTGTACGAACTTGAAGAAATTATTAAATTATTTCTAAAAGCATAAAAATAAATCTTTAAATACCATAAAATGTCATTTAGCGATTCTTTACACTTTATTTTTCCTTACCTCTACATTTTACGTAAAATGTAAATATTTAAATATATGTAGATGCCAATAATCCATATGGTGTCGATAAAAAAGAAAGTAAAGAAAGGAAGAACATATTACTATCTCAGGCATACATACCGCGAGGGCGGGAAGGTGTCGGCGAAGGAGAAATATTTGGGGTCAGAGCTGCCCAAAGACATGGAAAGGATCCAAAAAGAGTTCATTTTCGAAATATACAGCAAAAAATGGCTTTCTAAGTTTGAAGAAATCCGAAAGAATTATTTAAAGGCCGTACGGGAAACCCCTAAATCCGAGCGGGAAAAGAATATGGATGTATTCTCCATCCGTTTTACCTATGATACCCAGCGGATAGAGGGGTCCACTCTCTCTTTAAGAGAAACCGCAAATCTTATAGAAAGAGGGGTATCTCCTGGTAACAAACCGATACACGACATAAAAGAAGCTGAGGCGCATCAGAAGATATTCAAAAAGATGCTTTTCATCAATAAAGACCTGTCACAAAACCTGTTGTTGGACTGGCACAGGGAGCTTCTTTCTGATACCAAACCGGACATAGCGGGAAAATTCCGGGTTTCTGAAGTCAGAATAAGCGGAAGCAGGTTTGTTCCTCCCACAAATCTTGAAGTTCCGGTGCTTATGAGGGAATTTTTCAGCTGGTACGAAAAGAACAGAAACAAGCTCAACGCAGTTGAACTCGCCGCACTGGTCCATCTTAAACTGGTGACTGTGCACCCGTTTGCCGACGGTAATGGCAGAATAAGCAGACTCGCGATGAATTTTGTCCTGAATAAACACGGTTTTCCGATGCTGAACATAGAGTATGAGAACAGGAACAGCTATTACAGGGATTTGGAAAGGTCACAGACTAAAAAGGACGATTCGATATTTCTGATGTGGTTTTTCAGAAGATACCTTAAAGAAAACGGTAAAAAATAACTTCCTGATTTAAAGTTGATTATTCCGGGTTTTTCTCTGCTTTATCGTCATATCGACCATGTTCTTGTCGAAGCCCTGCGGAAGAGTGCCGGTGCTTGCATAATCGTAAAGAATCAGCTTGAATACGGAAAGGGTGGTGAAGGATATCAGGAGACCGAAGACCATCAGCGCGAATCCCACTGCCGCTATTATAAGCAGAAGAATAATGCCGGTCGCCATAAAAGCTACGCCGCCTGCAACTATGAGCAGAATGCCCATCACTGCAAACATTAAACCGTACAGATCGGAGTATGCGACCCCTCCGAAAGTGGCCCCGAAATGATGGATTATGGTGTCAAAGCTGGCCTTAACGGTTGCGATGGGTCCTGTCTTCTTATCCAGGATCACCTGTGCGGCGAAGAACGATGCCAGTGCGAGCGTAAAAGAGCCTATCCCTGCGACTATCAGCCTGCCAAGACCCCTGAATCTTGATTCCAAGAGCCTCAGCACAAGAAGGACTATTGCATAGAAGACCGCCCATTCCAGTATCTGCCTAAGGTACGGCCTCACCGCCTTAAGTGCGGAACGGAAAGTGATCCTGTCCTTACCGTTGACGTAGCTTCTGAACGATATCAGAAGCGCTATTACAAGGTACATGGTAGAGAACGTGGATATCAGATAGAATGCAAACAACCCCAGTACCAGATAGCCGTCTGTGGTATATCCCCGGGAAAGCGTCTGACTGGATACAGTGGCAGAGGTATTAGCCGGCTGCCCGGAGAATGAATTTGCCGATGAAGATGCATTGAGGTTGCTTACTGCCAGATTTATGTTCCCCCCTGCAGGTATCAGCGTAACGGAAGCGAATATCAGAACGAACTCTATGAGTGTGACAACTGCAATAAGAACAGGGTATATGAAGAGCTTCTTATCGGACATTATTATCCTTCTTATCTGCGCGGCTAATCTCCATCCGTTTTTAGTCCTCTCGAACGTGACATCCTCCACACGACTAAAGTCGTGGGCTTCCAGCCTTTTTAAGAAGTTTTCTACCTTCCTTATGGCGTATAGTTCCTGCTTCTTTGACGTTAGTTGCTTCGGCTTTCTCCAAAGTAGAGCTTTCATCTCCACCAGCGTTACTTTGGGCCA
>JAJYRE010000021.1 GCA_021794235.1 Nanobdellota archaeon | reverse complement strand
AGCAGAACTGGGGGCTTATGCGTTACGTCCAGAGTCTTTTGGTATTCGGCGCATCCGTTAATTCTCCCGGATCGCAGATAAGCATAAACTACAGCGCTCCCGACTGGAATACTTACTACAGAGCTGGTTAGTCCTTCTTTTTCAATCTTACATCGAAGCAAAGCCTGTCTACGAAGGGTGCAACTTCCCCGGTCCTGTATGACTTTATTGATACAACCCTGAATTCTTTGCCTATATTCTTACAGATCTCTTTTTTTAGTTTCTCTTCATCACCATTGTTTCTTTTCGCGAATGCATAGACATGAATGGTGGAGTTTTTTGCGACTGCCTTGAGTGCATATCTTATGAATGATTTTGCATCCATCGGAAAATTCATTATCACCCTGTCAAACTTATCCTTAAGCTTTGGGATTATTTTTTTTGAATCCCCGCACTCAAAATCCACGTTTTTTATATGATTAATATCGAGATTTCTTCCAAGAAGGTCTACAGCGGCTTTGTTTATATCAATCGAATATACATGCTGTACCTTTTTCGCTATCTCTACAGTATACGGTCCAACTCCGCAGAACATATCCAGTACGTTTTCTCCTTTTTTTACGAGACCGATTATTCTCAGCCGCTCATTTGAAAGTCTGGGTGAAAAATACACTCTCCTTACATCTACGTAGAGGGAACAGCCGTTCTCCCTGTGGAGCGTAAGCGTTTTCTTTTCTCCGGCTATATATCTGATGCTAGCCACCCTCTCTTCTCCCGATGTCTTACCTATCCTGTTATACACCGATTTTACATTTTTATTCCTGGCCATTATGGAGTGTGCGATCTCCGTCGTCTCCTTCCTCCCCGTGCCGGGCGGCACCCTTAAAAGAGCTATGCTGCCTATTATGTCGAAGCTTCTATGTTCCATTCTTTCTCTTCCTACCGAAAATATGCATGAATGGTATAAAAATAAATAATACAAACACAAAAATGTGGAATGCAAGTATCAGGATAGCCGAGATAGCAATAGTGGCTATGCTGATGTATAAGAGTAAATGTTCTTTATTCATGCGATTTTCAGTGCCGGCTTTCCAGGGATCGCTTTCTCGTCCTCGCTGCTTTCTATCCTGACTTCGCATTCGAATATTCTGGCTATATACTCTTTGGCCTGTTCAAACGCATTCATTTCCGTGTCGCTGTCCAGTTTGTTCTCCGGAAGCCTGCTTTTGTTCTTTAACAGCTTATCAACTATTTTGGAATTTGACCTTACTCTCTTACGTATCTCGTTTACATCACGCGTGGTCTTTACCTCCGACACTATCTTGTTGTATAATTCAAAGCTGTCTTTTTTTGCTATGCCTACGCGTATCTCCTTCGGCTTTATTTTCAGCATTTTTATCAGGTTTCTAATGTCATCTATGGTGTTTTTCACCACTGAGAATTCACTTTCTATCACGTCTCTTGCCGAGCTCTCATCAAAATCAGGCCAGCTTCTGTACGTCTCAAGCATATCCTTTCCGTCCAGTATGCTGTTTATCTCCTCCGTCACAAACGGAAATACAGGGTGGTTAAGTCTTATTATTGTAAGTATCATTTCGCGGAGCGTATCTCCGTTTTTTCCGCCGAAGTCAAGGTATTCCTTTAGCAGCTGCATGCTCTCGAAAAGGGAAGATTGGACGGCTGTCCTGAATCTCATATTCGAGTACGCTTCGGTTGCAGTTTTTATTATTCCGTTGAGTTTTGATTTTGCGTAATCATCCACTATGCCGCTTTCACTCCTGAAATCACTGAGTATCTCTGTCAGGTCCATCAGCGTCTCTATCTTCTGGTAAACTGAATTGGTGTTGTTTGTGCTCCATTCCGCATCGTCTAATCCGTCGGAGGCCGTGCCTATGAGGCGGACAGGGTCTGCACCATACCTTTCTACGAAATCGCTTATTCCGTACGTGTTGCCCTTTGATTTTGACATCTTCTGCTTATTGACGGTCAGCCAGCCGTTTATGCTTATGCTCTTAGGCCAGTTGTCAGGTGTAAATATAGCAACATGATTTGCTATGAAGAAAACCATATGGTTTGTCAGCAGTTCTCTCGCGGTTACGCGCATATCCACCGGGTACCAATACTGGAACTCTTTTCTCATATCTTCGGCTTCTTCGGGATAGCTTGCGTCTGCGCGCTTCTCTCCCAGGAACACGTAATCGAAAAGGTCGTCATTCAACTCGTTTGCATCCATCTTGTTTGCTATAGAAGCGATTGTGTAGTAGGCCATGTATATAGTAGAGTCGCTAAGCGGTTCTATCAGCCACTCCTTATCCCAAGGCAGAGGCGTTCCTAAACCGCCGTGTCTGGCAGCCGCCTTATCCTCAAGGTTGCTTATGGCTGTTGCAAACTGTGTTCTCACCTCTTCCGGGAAAACGTTCATCTTTTCAACAAGCGATATCATCTTATCCTTCAGTTCTCTGTCCGAATAATGTATGAACCATTGGTTTTCGAGCAGTTTTACCACACCCTTTGCACCGCACCTGCAAGTCACTTCCCCTGAAGGCTCGTACATCGTCTCCAATACTTTCATACCTTCCAGCATCGTGCTTACATCGGTTCTAGCCATGTCCACGCTGACGTTTGCGAATTTGCCAGCGTTGGAATTCATCAAGCCGGAACTTAGTTCTTTCTTGTATACATACTTAGTAGCCTCATCAAGCCCTTCCTTGCCGTCTCCGAATTTTTTAATCGACGCTTCTACTATGCCGTCTTCATTTTCAACTTCTATCACTCTAACCGGCTTTTTCGGGAGCTTTTCCAGCAGGTTGCTTTTATGCAGATAGTAGTAGTCAAAAGGTGCGTGCATCGGTACACTCATGACGACACCAGTCATTACATCCCCGTCTACGAATTCCGCATCGAATATGGGAACAGCCTGGTTATCTACAGGGTTCTTCGCATTCTTTCCGATGAGTCGGTGCACATCAAAGCTCTCCTCTTTGACTACATTCTTTAGCATGTATCCTATCTTTTTCGAGAACTGCTCCGAGGTTATCCACTCTTCCCCGTCTTCCATAGTCAGCTTTTTGTATTTCACTTCGCTATTCAGCCACAGGTTGCTGACTCCAAAGATAGTTTCAGGCCTAAGTGTACCGGCAGGCAGTACATAGCCATCAACCGTGAACTTAATTATAGAGAAGGCTTCGGGGCTTTCACCCTCACCGCTAAGCCTGTCGTGGTCTCCGAGGGGCGTTTCCTCCTTCGGACACCATATAACAGGGTGGGTCCCCTGGACTATCAAACCCTTCTTCTTGAGCGTATTGAACTGCCATTCCAAAAATTTGGAGTATTGCGGGGTATAGGAAAGTATGAATAGTCTCCTCCAGTCTATGGATATACCCGCCTTTGTAAATTCGTTCTTGTAACTATCGGAGAAATATAGTCCGAGAGCTACCGGGTCCTCGGAAAACTTCTTGATGTCTTCGTCGCTTACCTTCTGGTCTTTCATCATCCTGACCGCTTTCTCCTCTCCGTTCTTCAGTCTGAGCGAAAGTCCGACCATCGGTCCGCCAGTCATGTGAAACGCCTGCGGGAAAAGAACGTTGAAACCCCTCATCCTCATGAATCTGGCGTACATGTCAGCCCTGGTCCATGTGTACAGGTGGCCCAAGTGCAGAGTACCGGTGGGATATATAACAGGAACCGTTATGAGAACTTTGTCTTTAGACGTATCTATATCTGGTTCGTACGGCTTTCTCTCCTCGGTTATCCTCTGCCACTTTTCCTCTATAACCTTCGGATCATATTTTGGCATAATTAATTTAATTATTTTTCGCTGCTTTAATACTTTCCAAGATCAAACCTATTTTATCTGCTGTTACTAGTAAGTTATTAATTGCCCGGATTTTAATCATAATAATGGCTGACAGGATAAAGATAAAGAAAGAAGACGATTTGATAGGGTGGTACAACCAAGTCCTGTTAAATTCCGAGGTCGTAGACTTTTCCGATATAAAGGGTTTTTCCGTCTACAGGCCGTACGGCTATGAAATGTGGGAACTCTCTATGTTTTACCTTGATAGATCTTTTAAAGAGAAAGGAGTAAAGAACGCTTATTTCCCGCTGTTAATCCCAGAGAGCTTCTTATCCAAGGAGAAAGAGCATGTAAAGCACTTCAACCCGGAGGTGGCGTGGGTTACAATGGGGGGAGATTCGCTTCTGGATGAGAGGCTGGCTGTCAGGCCGACTTCCGAGACGATAATGTACAGGAGTTATTCCAAATGGATAAAAAGTTACAGAGACCTGCCTATGCTGATAAATCAGTGGAATACCATGGTGAGATGGGAGACCAAAGAGACGCGCTTTTTCCTGAGAGGGAGGGAGAATCTGTGGCAGGAAGGTCACTGCGTGTTCGCCACCGAGGATGAGGCGATAAAGAACACGGAGGACATGATAAAAGTCTACAAGAATTTCACGGAAGGTGTGCTCGCCGTCCCAGTACTGATGGGATTCAAGAGTGAAAATGAGAAGTTCGGAGGAGCCGTAAAGACGTACACAATAGAGGCGGTCTTGCCGAATCATTTTGCTTCACAGGCCGGGACATCCCATTATCTTGGCCGGAACTTCTCAAAAGCATTCGATGTGAAATTCCTGGATAAGAACAACGAATGGCAGTATGCTTACCAGAACTCCTGGGGTATATCGGCGAGGGCGATAGGTATAATGGTCCTGGTGCACGGGGATAACAACGGCTTGGTGCTGCCGCCTTACATAGCACCCGTACAGGTTGTCATAATCCCGATTATAAACGAGAAATCCGAGGCCTCTGTCATCGGATATTCACAGAAGATTTATGACCTCCTAAAATCGCTCGGGGTAAAAGTCAAACTGGATGAAAGGCGCGAGTATTCACCCGGATGGAAGTTCAATGAGTACGAGATGAAGGGCGTGCCTCTGAGGATAGAAGTCGGGGAGAACGAAGTAAAGGCAGATAAGGTTTCAATAAAGACAAGATTCAACGGCAAGAAGGAAGAAATGCCGTTCGAAGCCCTAAACAACATATCAGAAAAGCTTTCACAGATACAGTCTGAGATGTTTGCAAGAGCGCAATCAATAATGAACAGTGCGATAAAGGTGGAGAAGAACAGAGAGTCGTTCATAAAGACCCTAAAATCAGGTTCGGATATAGTAAAGGCCGCATGGTGTGGAAACCCAGTATGCGAGACCTCGATAGACAAGGAGACTGGCGCTTCATCCAGACTTATACCGATGGCAGAAGAGGAACTTATAGATAAGAAGTGCATATTCTGCGACGACCCGGCCAAATACAACGCATACTTCGGACAGTCTTACTGATGGATTCTGTAGATTACTACAATGCGATAGTCGGCAGTTACGACAAGCTGTATCACGACGAGCAGAAGCAGAAAATAGATAAACTTATTGAAATCGTCAAGCCAGAGGACGGTGAATCGGTTCTTGATATAGGGGCAGGCACAGGAATATTGGAAAGGGAGCTGAGAAGAGTCTCTATAACAGCCTTGGAGCCGTCCGAACTCGCCAATAATATACGGTCTGGAGAAGGCAGCAAGCTCACTGTGGTTAGAAAGAAGGTAGTGGATTTCGAAAGCGATAAGAAATTCGACCTGATATTCTGCATAACCGTGCTTCAGGATATACCCGAAGAGGACCGGAAGGCCGCGATAGAAAAGATATTCTCGTTCGCAAAGGAAGGTTCGAGGATAGCGATTTCAGTTCTTAGGATCTCCGATATAGACCTTTCTTACATGTCACCCGGCGAGCAGGGGGAGATTGCCAACGACAGATATTATATATTCTATAAATAGCCGGCTAAAAAGACTTTAATAATCTAGTAGTGTGTATTAAATATTGATAGTAGTTTAATTGACAAGGAGGTTTTTATGAGCGGTGTTACTAAAGGTGAAAAAATAGATGCTAGGACTGTAGTCGGCAAGACTGTAGTAGGTAAAAGCGGTAAAAAGATAGGCGTGGTAAGCGACCTAGTCTATGAAGTAAGAACAGGAGAGCTTGTTTACCTTACTGTTAGAAACGCAACTTCTTACGCAAACACCTTCCAGTTTGAGAAGGATAATAACGGAAACGAACAGATCCCGTACAATGCGGTGATATCCGTAGGGGACTTCGTAGTAGTCGCAGAAGAAGAGATAATCTAATCAAGATGCCAATGAACCTGAATTTGGATGTATTGCTAGGCAAAAGAGAGGAACGCATAAGCATCCTAGGGGAAAAATCCGAATATTTCATACGTGCCGAGGAGAGGCTCATAAAGGCATTGTGCAGGTACGACAAGTTTCTGGCGGGAATCAACGATAAAATAAACGAAAAAATAAAGGACATGAAGAGTATAATTAAGGAAGACGGGAAATATGCGGATTCCTACTTCAGAAACGATCAGGACAGACTTAATAAAATCTTCGAGGAGAGGTCGGCGTATATGGAGCGAGTATACTACACTTCGGAATCCGGCGGGCTGACAAACACCGCCGAGAATCTATTCAGAGACCCGAAGATGATACTAAACGAGAGCAATAAAAGCCTGTACGATACCGCGGAGCTTATCTATATGGCATCAAATCACAGGATCAGGATATATACACTTAACAGGATGGGGGAGCTCAACAAGTCCAGAATAGATTATCTTCTTTCAAAAGAATCGGAATAAAAAGCAGAATTTACGGTTCAAACAGCAGCTTTACCGCTTCTTGTTTTATCGGAGAATTTTCCCATAAGCCACCCCCCGAAGCCCAGTGCCCAAATCAGATCCGGATATACTATCATCCTTTCCATTCCACCGGCTCCCAGTCCAAGGTGCACGTCAAACATGTAAAATACAAGGAAAAACAGCGCAATGGTCCCGAGGACTGACCACGCAACAGCTAGGGAATTTCTTACCCTGTTCAGTATAATGTATGGGGCTATCGAGCCCATGAGGAAAACAAGCAGCGAGAACAGGAGATGCGGCGTCCCGGTCGTCTCAGGAAATAACCCCACACCCGCCGCCCCGACCCCGGCAAGCAAAAGAACAATAAACAAGACAGGAGAGAATCTGCGCAGCAGAGCCCCCGTGCAGGCCAAAAAGACCCCGAACAGGATTATTGACGAATTGAATATTATGGCGGTCTTTCCCACTCCGAGATCGCTTATGAAATTGGAAGAGACGCTATAATGCGGGTACAAAAATTCTGCGAGCAGCATGAGAAGAATGAACTGCGCAACGCCAAGAAACAGAATCAATCCTGCGACTTTCAGATTTCGATAACTGTCCATACATGCATCGTTCAAACACGTAACTATAATCTTTACATACCCCTGGTTTTAATACTAACTGACAGGAAAAGAATTTGCAGTCATCTGCTCCTCAGCATAAAACTATACTGGAGATAAAAGCCTAGGGCGAGGATCGGACTCGCGATCTTTTCCTTACCAAGGAAACGCTTTACCACTAAGCCACCTAGGCACTCTTTTCAATAGACATATTAGGCCTTGTTTTATTTATATTGTTTGGGTTCAGAATTGGCGTAAGGCAGTATACCGATGAGTAGGATTATCCAATGAGCTTAGCAAAGCACTTCCGATTACTCATTTTACCGTCTGCTAGCCCCGTATATCAAATCGTACCTTTTTCCGTAGTCTACAAGCGATTTGCGCAGTACCTTCTCGTTTCTGATGTTCTTTGAAAGGGCAAAAAACACCACGCTGTTGTCTGAGACATAGTTTACAGGCAATTTTGTGCCGGTTTCATGCGTCAGTCTATTGCACAGGCTTCGTATGTACGGAAGTCTTTTTACTCGCGGGATAAACTGGAACAGTAGCAGTACGGAGTTATTATCCAGTCGATCGTATATGCTCTTGACCTCATCATATCTCAAATATGCATCTTTATCTCGCACGTATGTCTCCGTCTCCAGGCCTGTGTCCGGATCTAGCATCACTATCGTTCTTTTGGCGGATTCCAGCGGCAAGGCGTTAAAGTAATCCTCCCTGAAACTGTCCCTAAAATAATCTCCCCGTTTGTATAAATTAATCGATAGCCCTTCTGCCGCGAGGTTGGTTTCAAAAAACCCTATTATCTCGTTTACGTCACGTTTTTTCCTCTTTAGGCAGTCAGATAGGAAAGCCACAAGGTCCGGCCTTTTTGTTCCCGGCTTTCCGATTTTATAGTTTGTGATAGAGCCGTGGCTGTTACCGGTATCACGGGTAAGCATAGGGACAAAGATAAAATTTTTCGACAGATTGTAATCAAGCATCAGGCTAATGACTAGGTCGTACTTGAACAAATCTCGTGAGTCTCCGAAGTATTGATTCTTCATAGGTTATACATATTAAAAGAACGCCTTTATAATTATATTTGATGGGAGTAACTGTTCTCATAGGCGGTCAGTATGGTAGCGAAGGGAAAGGAAAGATAAGCAGATATCTGGCTGACGAATTCCAGATGGCTATAAGGACTGGCGGGCCGAATGCTGGACACTCTTTCGAGTACGGCGGTAAATTTTATCAGATGAGGAGCATTCCCTGCGCTTTTGTAAACCCCAAGTGTCTTCTGGGAATCGGGGCTGGTGCAGTTGTAGACATAGACCTGCTGAAAACAGAAATAGAGTCGTACAAGATAGAACCGGGAAGACTTATAGTGGATCCCCAGGCCGGCGTGATAGAAGAGCGCCACAGGTCCTCGGAAGAGGATCTCGGGAAAAGAATAGGTTCGACGAAAGAGGGAGTCGGTGCCGCTATGGCGGATAGGGTGCTCAGGAAGAGCGATTTCAAGCTTGTAAGAGATTCTCCACAGATGAAAGAGTGGATTGGTGATGTGGCAACGGCGGCTAATGATACAGTAGATAAGGGCGGTAATGTTTTTATCGAAGGTACTCAAGGCCTGGGACTCAGCCTCTACCACGGTTTTTATCCGTTTGTTACCGGAAGGGATACCACACCGTCTGCGTTCTGCTCCGAGGCCGGTCTTAGCCCTATGCTGGTCGATCAGATAATAATGGTAGTAAGGACCTGGCCGATAAGGGTCGGTGGAAATTCCGGGCCTTTGAATGGTGAAACCACGTGGGAAAAAGTGGAGAAGCTAAGGGGTGCGCAGATAGAAACACGTGAAAAAATGACAACTGTTACTAAAAGACTTAGAAGAGTCGCGCAATTAAACGAGGCGGAACTGCAACGTGCTACTAAGCTTATACGACCTACTCAAATCGCACTTAATTTTGTCGACTATCTAGATGCCGAAGACTCTGGAAAAGTGGACCTTAAAGACCTGGGCAGGAAGTCGAGAGACTTTGTAGCGCGTATAGAGAAAGTAACAAAAGTACCAGTAACTCTCATCGGAACGGGTCCGAACAACGCTGATATCATAGACTTAAGAAGTGAAAAGCTGAAACGACCAGGCATATAATATCGTTTTGGACGAGGAGACAAACGTTTAAATATCCGTGCATTTGTCTAATATACAATGGGACGAATAAGAGGAAGAATTATAAGAACAGCCGCCATAGACGTGCTTAAGAAGCACAAGGCTGAGTTTACAGACGACTTCGAGGCTAACAAGGAAGTCCTGAATGGAATCATTATCGCAAACAAGGCAAACAGGAACAAACTGGCTGGATTCGTCACCCAACTAGCAAAGAAAAAGAAAGTAGAAGAGTTCATGATAGAGCACGCTAGCAGATAATTTCTATCTACACTAGCAGGTTATTCAGTTCTTCAACGTAAGTTATTCCGGATCTTTTCAGACTTCTCATGTACGAGACATCAAATTCCGTATCGTATCCGCTGAAATATCTCTCAAACCTCTCCGTTCTCTGGTAGCCGCTCCTGTCGTTGTCAAACAAAAGAACTACCTTTTTAATGTCATCATTCGACATCAGCCTGTCGAACTTGTTGCAGCTCATATGTGCTGCGATATAAATCCTAGACCTGCTGATACCTCCTTTTATCAAAGCGTTTTTGTCCCTTTTTCCTTCAACAAGAATCTTAGAATCATCCGATGCAAGAGAACCGAGGATCTTAGCAAGTTGACTTTGCTTTGGTCTCTGCATGAGTTGATTATGCACTCATCATATTTAATACTGACGCTACATTTTGAGTTTTTCTATCGAAAATCTTCCATTCGGAAGCAGTTTGTCTATCTTATCCCTGTTCGGCGAGAAACCGAGTCTCTGCTCTATTATCTTCTTTATTCTCTTAAGAATTTCCTCTCTGGATTTGTCCCCTGGCTTTATGAGAAGATACTTGCCATCCGGCTCATGGGCGGAAACAGATATGCTATAGGCCTCGCCATCGCTTTCAACGGCTATGTATACGCCTAACTCTGCGTTTTTTACGTAGTTTCTCTTTCCTTTTATGTAGAAGGCACCCTTTTTCAACGATTCTCCGGAAGGGGGCGTCTTAGTTACCTGTTCCGGCTTTACATAGTAGACGTCAAGGGCCATAGCTCCCGCTTTCCACGCGGAAGAATATGAGCATATGAGCGATGCACACTCTTTCTTCTCCTCATCCGATAGTTCCTCCCCCGCATTTATTTTGACGACTCCGAATGGGCTTCCAAATATATCAGCGTGGAACACAAGATCGCCATTGTCGCAGTGCTTGTCAACCAGAACAGTATTTTGATTCATGTCCCTTCCTATCACCACCAGTTTCCCGCTTCTGGTTCTCGACCATCTGAACTTGGTATACCAGCCTTCGGCTTCTCTGAACTTCAGCTCCTTTTTCGGCTCCGGTCTGGCTTCCGCCCTGCCAAGGCCTTTTTTCATCCGTTTCACTTTCTCGTACAAGTCCGACATCTGGGATCTCAGCGGGTTTATTATGTCTACGGCTACTTCCGGTCTTGCTATACTCGTTATAATCCTTCCGGTCAGATCCCACCCGGACTCTTTCAGCTTTTTTGTCCTGTCCTCCAGACTTATTGATGAGTCTCTCGCAGATTTTATCATATCGGATATCTCTGTGTAATTGCTATTCAGGAATTCGAGTACGCTATTGTACGACCCTATCTTTTTTTCCGTATTTACAATGTCCTGTTTTATCTTCATTTCTCTCCTACTCTCAACGGCGGTTTCTGCAAAGAATGAGATTATCGCCGGGTTTATGCTATCAAAATACTTCCTCTCGCCCTCAACATGTGTAAGATCTATCACGGAAAATATCGCCCCTTCTATAACATTAGGTTTCGGAGCCCCTTCTATTATTTCCGTGTAGGCATCGGCTATCCTCCCCATTTCCTCGGGAGTGACCTCAGTAGGTTTTTTGTCCTTGTCAGTCCTTGATCTGAATATGATTTCCTCTGCGTAGTTCCCGCCCAGATAGAAATCAAGAGCCAATGTTTTGACTATGCTTTCCTTGTCGGATGCTTTAATCAACCTCATGATATCCGACCCGTCCATCTTGAAGCTTCTGGCGACTCCGGGCGGGTACGAATAGTTCTCGCCCTCACGTACAACACGGTTTCCGTACTCCCTCGGATACAAAGCCATAGTTATCCTGCCATTCTCCGTTAAGATGATATTGCCGCTAGAAAAAAGCTCTATTATCAGTCTAATCCCTTCCGAACATATCTCTACTATCCTGTCCGGTTCATGCATCTCGATTGAGACTTTTTTGCCCTTCAGGAGATTTTTCACCTTCATTGTGAAAGGAAAATCCGTTGTGTCCTGCGGCTTTTCGTCCGTAACACAAAGATAGCTTCCCGGCACAAATTTCAGCCAGAACTCCTTTTTGCTGAAAAGCTGCAGGTAAAACTCGTTCTTTCTGCTTTTTATATTCCTGACGAAAGCTCCCTTTGATACATCCAGCTCCTCTAAAAACTTATAAACATCTAGAGAAGTCAACGCCTTTTTTGGCATAATCTTAAATTTAAGCGAAGTGGCCCTGCAGCGCAGATTTTATGCTCTGGATCTCGTTTTCGAAAGCCTCTTTCCTCTGTTTTGTAACTTCAGCATTCATTTTGTCGTATACTGGTCTTATGAGCTTTGATACTCCCGTGGTCCACTTGTTCAGGTAATCCAGAAGTATATCCCCGGTTAGCTTTACTTCGACCGTTCCTGTTTTGGCCTTTACCGGTTTTCCCTCCTTCATGGCTGTAGTCTCTGTTATTCCTCTGTAGTTTAGGTCTATAGCTATCCTGTAAGCCATATAATCGTCTATTACCTTCTTGGCGTCCCACTTTATCACGTAGTTTGCCCCCGCAAACTGTATGTATGAAGTTTCTGTTACGGCGTAGCCGTAGCTCTCCAGCGTTTCTTTTAGGAAGTTGTAAAAAGCCTGGTCGTCTAATAGGCCCTGGTGCTGTATAGCTGTCGTTCCCAACGGTATTACTTCCATTATATGTTTAGAAATGTAACGGATTTAACCTTATCTACGCTTCAGTGGCTACAAAATAATCATAGCCATTTTGCTTCTAACCAGCCAAAGTTTTAAATATCTGATGGTCGTTATTATTCTATAAATTTATAGGAATTACTAGACCATGGACAACGAACCATTGAAATCTGATGAGCCAGTGAACGGCAAGGAAGCGAAGATTGATAATACAAACAACAATCCGGTTCAGGAGGGTAAGCACGTAGATGCGCCTCAAGATCATACCGAAAAACCAAGCGAATCCCATGACGATGAATTGGATAGGCTCAGGAAGGAAAATGAACGCCTTAAGGAAATCCAGAAGCTGAGGGAAGAGAACGCTAAGATGTCATCCAGTCCCAGCCAAAACCAGCAGCCTAAATCTAACATTTCAAGGATAATACTAGGTGGACTGGCAGTAGTAATTATAGCCTTGGCTGTAATCTACTTTGTAAATCCTTTTTCACTTCACAGTTCTGTTACAGGACTTGCGAGCGGAACCGTTCAGTTTACATCTCCTATTACTAATGGAGTAACTTCCAGCAATTTAGGTACCGAACCGTTGCCAGTCGGAGCCACTGCAAACTTTTCCAACATTAACAACTCGAAATCCTCGCTCAGCTTCTTTTTGGGTCCGATAGGTACTCCTGAGCCCAGTTTCATATCTAACTTATCTGCATTGGATGCACAGCTTTCTGCCGTAGGCTCCGAACAAATAAATTCGACCGTGCAATGCCTGAAGGCTTCTAACTCATCAAATGGACAGTCAAGTCCTGCTTTCTGCGTGCTGGTTATGCCTGATCATAATTATGATTTAATCCCAATAAAAGTAGGTGGAAATAGCACAGTGGCAGTAAACGGATCAAAGGTTACAAGCATACCTAAATTGACTTACAACGGAAAAGCAACGTTCGTCTACATGGGCGCACAGGGCTGCCCATTCTGTGCCCAGGAAAGATACGTTGTGGCGATTGCACTGTCCAGATTTGGAAACTTCACAAAGCTGTTCTATGACAGATCCGCTACAAACGACGGAAACATACCAACATTCACATTCGATTTTAACAGTCAGCTGTTCTATGACGGAGTATCCGGCGCACCATCAAGCAGCGCTCCTTATGGTGATTCACACCAAACCCCGTTTTTTGTGGGGGCTTACTACAACTCCAGCTACATAAACTTTATACCTATTGACCAGATAGGTTCTTCGTTTTTAACTAATATCACTGGTATAAGTCACGTCTCTCCATTTGTTTTCAACAATGTAGTTGTACCAAGCCAGGCTTTCAGCACATACCATGGATTTGCAATAAACAACTTTTTGGTTGGTGGAGTTCCTTTCATAGATATAAACAACCAGTACGTCTTTGACGGAGCAAACATGAACGCTAACATACTGTTCTCGAATACCTCCTCATTCTCGCAGCACAGCGATATATTCAACACCCTGCAAAATCCTAGTCAGGGTTCAGTCGGTGAAACAGTTCTCGGAGCCGCAAACATACTTACCGCGCAGATATGTGACACAATTAACAACACTGCACCCGTCTGCAGTCTATCCTATATAAAAGGCATAGAAGGCAAGATAAACGGACTCGGCATTTGAACGTACAAAACGTAGATAATTCGGTATAATTTATGCACAAAACCCATGAAGAAGACTTATGTATGCACGGCGAAGAGAGATTCGGTTTTATCTCTTCAAGGCTCTACAGCTTTTTCTCCAGGTTTGCAATGAGGAAATTTTATACTTCTATAATCCGGGACATTGCGGGTTCAGACCCTAAAAAGCTGTTGGATGTAGGCGGTGGGGACGGGCGTGTTATCTCATTGCTTTCGAAGAGGCTCAAAAAGACTGTATTTTACTATGTGGATCCGTCACCGCAGATGGTCGAATTGGCTATGAAGAGGCTGCATTCAAAGGATGGAATCCCCGCTTCGAATATAGCGGCCGGAAGCAGCAGGAAAGTTCCATTCAAATTCAAATTTGACATGATAATATCTACGATATCATTTCATCACTGGAATTCAAAACAGGAAAGTCTGAAGTATCTCCTGGGTAGACTTAATGCGGGCGGAGAGCTAAGGATCTATGAATTCTGTCTTGATAGGCTCAAAGGAGTAAAACGTGGTGCAAAAGCCCATGCAATGTCCACATCCGAAGCAAAAAACTACAGTTTCAAGGGATTCAGAAGGGATATCCGGATAATTAACGGCGATGTTATAGTTCTGAGCTTCAAAAAAACTGCAAGAAATAATTAATCTAACTGTTTTATCAACTTATTTATTTTAAGAAGCGATTATCTATATAGCGTTCTATGAAAACAAGGTCTGCGGTTATAACAAAAGCGGGGAAAATAGGGCAGAACAGTCTAGAGATAAAGGAAATCGAATTGCCAGAGATAAAGGAAAACGAATTACTACTGAAGGTCAATGTCTGCGGGGTGTGCAGGACGGACCTGCACATAATAGAAGGCGATCTCGGAAGCGGCGTAGGCGGTATAGTGCCCGGGCATGAAATCGTTGGAACTGTGGCAAAGGCCGGAAAGGAAGCGAAGAACGTTGCGGCCGGGGACAGAGTAGGACTCGCTTGGCTATACAGTTCGTGTGGAAGCTGTGAATACTGCATAAGCGGAAGAGAGAACCTTTGCAAGAACAAAGAATTCACAGGCTTTTCCAGAAATGGTGGGTATTCGGAATATGTAATAGCTGACAGCAGGTTCATTTTTAGACTGCCGAAAGGGTTAGACGACGAAGAAATAGCCCCTTTGCTGTGCTCCGGTGCTATAGGGTACAGGTCTTTTAAACTGGCAAATGCTAGCCCGGAAAGTACGATTGCAATGTTTGGATTTGGCGGATCCGCACATCTTACACTGCAGCTTGCAAAGAAACTCGGCCATAAAGTTGTTGTGGTAAGCAGGAATGTGGAACACATAAGGCTTGCAAAGGAATTAGGTGCAGATTTTACATTTTCTCCGAAGCAAGGGGATATATATTCAAACTTGGCAGATAAGGATATAGAGAATGCTATTGTTTTTGCACCCTCTTCTGTTCCGATAATGAACGCTCTCGGGATAATCAAAGCAGGTGGCAGAGTAGTAGTTTCAGGAATACACGTAGATGGCAAGATAGAAATCGACTACGATTCGCAGCTTTTTCACGAAAAAATGCTCCTTTCAGTGGAATCCTATACTAGGCAGGATATGACAGAGTATCTTAAATTAGCTACAAATCTCGGTATAAAACCCGTCTACAAAAGCATAAAACTTGAAGACATAAACTCTGCGCTTGAAAGACTTAAGAAGAGCGAGATAAACGGCGTAGAAGTAATCAAATTTTAGCGCTAAATTCAAACCATTCATTTTATTGCGTTCGTGAGAAACCTTTGGATTAACCTTGGTAGAAGTTATTTATAACATTTGGTGTCTTTATCATTACATTCATGGGAGTCGTTCGCGATAGGCTTGATATGATATTGGAGGACGTCAGAAAATCCTTGTCTGGCAATGATAACTACGGATTATTGAAGTACCTTGACCATGCAGACAAGAGATTCTCCGTAGTGGAAGACCCGAATCCTGATAACTACGATGCTCCTACTGCTTACTACGCCGATAAAGACAAGATATACGTTGCTCTATCACTACTGAGCAAGACGTATATGATATCTACAAATCGGGGGAAATACCGCAAGATACCCCTTCCAAAGGAAGACAGAGAGAAATTTGACAGGACCTGGAAGGAAGAGGCAAGAGCAGCTATAATGCACGAGGTTGCACACAGGATAAATCATATATCCGGTATTTTTAATAACGTAGATTCCAATCAGCTGTCTAAATCGACAAAGGCCCTAGACAGTGAACACAACATCTCTTTTGTCCTACTATCACTGGAATTGGGTGGCGGGCTTTCCAATTACATGTACTCGGATTCTACGGAAGGACTTAACAGTTTTGGCCATGTGATGACTTACTCTGAAAAAATGCTGAAATCTCACGATATCGTCAATGACTTTTTAGCAGAGTCCCTCAAGAGGAACCGCAGAGAGAAATACAACGGAAATTACATACACCTGATTGACTTTAGAGAGTCAGGCCTGGATTACAATCATCTTATCAAGGAACTTAGGAAGAACACAAGCGAAAGATTTAACTTTGTAGATCCGGATAGGGGGAACGGCATAATGTTTATCTCGGACGATGACGGTGTACTGCTGGATTATGGCGGTAAATTCTATGTTTCTAAGTTATCGTACGAAAACGGTAAATTATCGGTAGTTCATAGAGAAATTGTCTGAGTTTTCTAAAATGAGACTATTTCCAGTTCTATCTAAGAGGAATCGGACTAAACTCATATTTAAATCACAAAACTACTAATTTATTAATAGCGGATGTCCGCCTACCACGTTCATAATTCACACACTTAACATGAAATCGAATATGTCAAGAAACAAAGAAGTATCTTTATTTGAACTGACGCTTTCTCGTTTACTCCTGTCTATAACGATGTCCAGTATCCCAGCGGTACTATTAACAATTTTATTCCTAGCCATAAAGTTTTTACTATTTTCTTCTATAGAGATTATTACCGTTATCTATATCTTTTTTATTTTATGGTTAGTAATAACCATAGCCATATTCGTAGTGTACTCCAAGAAAAGTGCGCTTAAACAACTAAATAGAATACATAGCAAAAACTAGCTCGAATGTTGGAAAAGACTGGGTGATGTTTTACTATCAACACCCCAAGCTACCGACAGGCGGAGGCCTCATCCTAATGGTGGGAATATTCGTGGGCGTGCTCGTCTTTATAGCGTCCATGAACTTCTTTACAAACGCGATACAAAGTATGCCTAAGCAGACCAGTAAAACTATTAATCTGCGATATCGATTACAATAAAATGACCGAGACAAGAGGGATAGTTCCGGAGATTGTCACCGGGGCATATATATTCGACGGTGCTGGAAGACTGCTTCTTGTAAAGAGTCCGAAATGGGGGGATAGATGGATGATTCCCGGAGGGCACGTCGATCTTGGCGAAACCGTCTTCGACTGTGTGGTGAGAGAAGTCAAGGAAGAAGTCGGCATAGACGTCGTGCCGGAAGGCGTCCTTGTAATTGGAGAAGATATCTTTCCGCAGAATTTTTACAGAAAGGCACATTTCATATATTTCGAGACTGTTTGCAGAACTGTCGGGGATTCCGAGATAAAGCCAGATGGAAGGGAGACCACAGAATATAAGTGGTTCGAGCCGGAGAATGCCCTTAAGAGCGTAGACGAGCCATTTATTATAAGAACGATATCAAAATACATTTCTGGTCTTAATAGTGGAAGACAGGATTACGTAGACATCACCCACGGAAACGGAAAATAAGCCGGCCTGTAAGTTAATTACGACCTTCGGTGGCGTAAAATACATCGGGAAAGAGAGCAACGAACTACCCCCAATAAAATTAGCCCCGACCGGATTCGAACCGGTGTCTAGGGCTCCAAAGGCCCTCGTGCTTGACCGCTACACTACGGGGCTGCATGACAATAACATCTAATACGTCACGAATTATAAATTAATTCAGAATAACTTTAAATATAGCTTTCTTCTAACATTAGAATGCTAACAGAGCTTTTGATATCCGCTGTGGTATCGTTAATCTCGGTTCTTTTCGCCGGAAGGCTGATAAGCCCATTGCTCGTCAGGGCCGGATTGATAGCGCAGGATATAAACAAGACAACCGTAAAGAAAGAACACCCCAAGCTGCCGACAGGCGGAGGCCTCATCCTAATGGTGGGAATATTCGTGGGCGTGCTCGTCTTTATAGCGTCCATGAACTTCTTTACAAACGCGAGTGTAAACAGTGAATACCTTTTACTCGGGCTGCTATCCATTATAGCAGCCTCTTTCGTCGGTTTTATGGATGATATAACCGGCAGAGATCGGAA
>JAJYRE010000013.1 GCA_021794235.1 Nanobdellota archaeon | reverse complement strand
ATCTAAAACTCTATAAACCACTCCGCCGAGAATAAGTTGGTCATTCAAAGACTAAACCATAAGCGAATAAAAAGATATCATCCTACTCAGATAAGAGATAATAATACAGAGATAAACGGCACAAATACATTATCATCGACCGGAGCATAGTGTTCAGCCAGCGCGAGCACCAATGCGAATGCTACACTATAATACGGGAGCAGGAATAGTCCGAATGCTGCCTGTACTATAAAAAAGGCAATGCTGCCGACAAAGGATTTTGAATTGCTCCTCTTGTGCTTGCCGGAGATGTTTATACCTGCAATCGTTGCAAATGAATCCGCTACAAACAACGCTGCCAAAGAGAACACCAGGAAATTTTGGCTGTGCACAAATCCAAGAAGCAAAAGCGTACCGGCGGCCAAATAAAGTGCACCTGAGCCGAATACAACGCCGTATCTTTCCATCTCCCTGAGGAACCCTAAGCTATTGCTGTCATACTGACCTGCTATGTAGGCCAGAGTGAAACCAAGAAACACCAGCATAAACACAACCAGACGGTCGGATGAGAAAGCAAGGATTATCACTATCACACCTATCATTATTTGAAGCACGTCGCGTTTGGTTTCTATCTTAGCCGAAAGCTTCTTGCTTCTGCCATCGTTTCCCCTTGTGAGAAGCAGAGTCAACGCTGAGGAGACTCCTGTAGTCTGAAGAATAACAGCAGTGTACTGTTGCCACAGCAGTGCGGCAGCCGCAATAATGACTGCTATCAGCAAAAACATTACCGGAGTTTTTTTACTGTATACTAGTATAAGGGAGGTTGATAGTATCGAGAACAGCAGTGCCACTGGCAGGTAATCAAGACCGTGCAGAAGAAATGATATCAGGATTGATGCCGCGACGGGAATCACGGTGTAATGCCTTTCGATGGCCATCTAATAAAGATGACCCATACAATTTTAATATTAATCGGTTAGATAAGAACGAGTATGAAAACCGCCACCACAATCAGGGCCGCCCCTATAATCTGGCTCGGCCTGAGTTTCTCCCTAAAGATAACGAATGAAAGAACGATGAGTGCGGGTATGCTTATCTGATCGAAAAGCGGCGAATAAACGGTGTTTAATTTGTATGCAAACGAGAACAAAACGGATCCGAGCCCGTTGAAAAGACTGGCCATAACTATGTATGAGAGAAGACGTCTGGATTTGAAGGGATAGGACAGGTTTGATCTTTTCACCTTAATCGCAAAGGAGAACGGGAATGCGAATACCGCGGCGAAGACCGCAAGCCATGCGTAGTAGACAAAGGGCGAAAATCCGGCAGGTATCGTGGCGTAGAAAACGAGCCACATCATGACCCATGCGACATTTCCCAGAAGCGCAAAGATTACAAACTTTGAAAATTTGGCCCTCCTAAGTTCATTCATTGCCAGCAGAAAAACCCCTGCCAGCATCACTGCAGAGGGCAGGGAATCCTTAACTATGAGAGCCTGGGCGAAGAATACCGCTGAAAAGAAGGATAGGATTATGAACTGTGTGCTGGTTATGGTGCCTATCAGGGCGACCTTTTCATTTTCCAAACTGAATAGGACTATGAACGCCGCTATGCAGTATAAAAGACCCATAAGCGCAGAATAGCCAAGAATCGAGACCGGTATACCTAGATTTCCCGTTATAAATAAAGTGACTAAAACCGCGAATACGGCGGAAAATGACAGATAAAGCGGAACGGAGGATTTGTATGATATTACGCTACTCTTCTTATTCAGGAAAGCCTTTGAAAAGATACTTATGAGAGTGAACGAGGCTGTTGAAACTATAATGGTTATCCAATATTCTAGCGATAGCATCTAATTCGTTAAGAAAATGCAGTATTTATAATTATGGCTCAGGAATACTGTATTATCATCTGCACGACGAATCCTATCGCACCTATAATGAATGTTCCTACAACAACCATTATCGCGAGTTCCTTGTATTCGTCCCTGGTCGGTTTTCTTGTCAGGTGAAGGACTCTCCCGTATTCGAATCTGTAATGTGATAACTTGGCCTTTATGTGTATTGGATGAAGCTTCTTCAGTAAATTCTTAAGCTTAGATCCGTAGTGCTTCTTTGGCTTCTGCGGTTTAGCCTGCTGCTGGGGTTGCGGCTTCTGAACCTGTGCCTGTGGCTTCTCAGCGGTCGGTCTAACAGGTTCCTGCTGCTTGTTCACAGGCTGTTGCACTGCTTCCGGCTGCTTTGGAACTTCATGCTTTTCAGAATGGGCTGTATTTCCCGTGTTCGCATCTGCAAGGCTTCTTGTAGGCTCGTCATCCATATTATTAGCTAACTCAAGAAGGTTATCCCTAGTTCTTCTTCAACTTCTAGTTTTTCCTTTGTGTGCTGATCTTCTACGATAGACTTCCCGCTTATCTGTTTGGAAGTTACGCCGGTTATTATAGAAAGAACCTTTATAGTATTCTTCAGATCGGGGAATATGTGGGCACCCCATATTATCGTTATATCCTCAGGCAGTTTTTGACCTATAAGTTCGACAACTTTGTTTGCCTCTTCAAGCGTGAGCGAAGGTCCTCCGCTTACGTCTATCAACATGCCTTTTGCGGTAGATACATCAACGTCTATTAGCGGGTTGTTGAGTACCTTCTCAACCACTGTTTCCAGTTTCTTGTCCTTTGCATCGCTCTCTCCTGTTCCTATAAGCGCAACTCCGCCTTTACCCATTATCCTTTTTACGTCTGCGAAGTCTACATTGATCAGACCAGGTTTTGTAATAAGTTCGGTTATTCCCTTGACCGCATTCGTCAGCACATCGTCTGCTATCTTAAGTGCTATTGGGAGCGGTAGTCCTGGGGCTATAGCCATTAGCTTCTCGTTAGGCACCGTTATAAGTGTGTCTACAACATTTCTGAGCTTCTCCACACCATCCAATGCCGAACTCATCCTTCTTCTTCCTTCTGCCTTGAATGGCAGTGTTACTACCGCTATTGTAAGCGCGTTAATCTTCTTTGCAACCTGTGCAACAACAGGAGCCGCACCGGTACCTGTTCCTCCGCCCATACCGCAGCATATAAACACCATATCCGCGCCCTGCAGCGCCTCTTTTATCTCCTGCTCCTGTTCCTTCGCGGCAGCTTCACCCACTGCGGGGTCTGCTCCAGCACCTAATCCGTTTGTTATTTCTTTACCGAGAAGGACTTTTTTGTCTGCAGGAGTGCAAAGTAAATCCGCTGCATCCGTATTGGCGGCTATAAATTCAGCTCCTTTTATTCCGACTTCAAACATTCTTGTCAATGTATTGTTGCCCGAACCGCCTACCCCGACCACTTTTATGTTGGCTCTCTTTGAGGCGATAAGATCTTCTAAAGATTTATCGAATTCCTTTGTTTTGCTTATATCGAACCTGTTTGTCTTTATCCCTTGTGTAACCGAATTCTGTAAATCATCCATATCATTTGTTTAGAGCGACTGGCTATATCCTTTTAATACGGGTTTGTATATAAATATTTTAAGCCTGTTTGGCTTTTATTTCTATACTAAAGTCTTTGTTAACATATTTGGTTATGTCAGACTTTATGCTGTCCAGTATGTACCCCTTTACGTCCTCCTTGGTGGCCATAGCCACTTTATTGTTCTCGATATTAAGTTCGTCCGGCTTCTTTCCAACGTAGTGTTGGAAGACGCTCTCGCATTTCTCCTTGTCACTCTCTAGCACCGTCACTATCTCTATCTCGTAATCGAGATCCTTGCCGGCCAGGGGGTGATTGAAGCTAACCATTACCCTCCCGCTGTTAACGGACAGAACTGTTGCTACCTTGTTGTCCAGGAGCAATGTGTCACCTACCGACGGATTTATTTGGTTGTCTCTGAAAACTGCCATGCCGTACGTCTTGATTAGGTGCTGATCGAAAATTCCGAAGCCGTCCTTGGCGGATACTTTAAGAGAATACTTGTCGCCGGTATTCTTTCCTATCAACGAGTCTGATACAGCCTTGAGAACGTATCCAGCCTTGGGTATTACGAGTATCGGTGAAAAGTTGTAGTCGCCTTCTATCCCTTCCTTTTCCGCTACGTCCTTTCTTGTAAGATCAAAAACTTTGTTTGTGGATACTACCCTTCCTACAAAATTTATCAATACAAATGAATCCTCGTTTATCATAACAATTTTACCCCTTTCCCATCTCTATGGAGATGTAAGATACATTACGTTTGTTTCCGTCCTTGCTGTCTAGCTCTTCTGTGCCGACTTCTATCTTTGATATTTTGACATCCTTCATGAACTTGTTTGTGACTACCTGTGAAACGTCTACGGCCGTTGATATGGTAGAGCCCCTGGCCTTGATGATCACCCTGTCATTTCCGGAGTTCAGATGAGTAAGCACGGCAAGCACGTACGACATTACTGGTTTCTTGCCTACGAATATGACATTATTTTCCATACTCGTATT
>JAJYRE010000018.1 GCA_021794235.1 Nanobdellota archaeon | reverse complement strand
GGAGCGTTGTATATGCAGGTTTGCCGGATTCAGTGAATACCAGCAGCATGTCATTTTACACCACTAATGGAACATACGGGTACTCGGTTAACTCGCCTTCATACTCGACGTCTTCACCTGACTGCACTTACACATACACTCCAAATCCGATTAAAGGTTCCGCAAAAGCTGGAACGACTGTAGCGATATCATTTACAGAATCTTCGTCGTGCACATCAGTCTTTTCGGAAACCGGTTTGCCATCCAATACAAAGTGGTACACTATTTACAATGATGTCAACAAAAGTTCCACTTCAGCATCTATTGATTTCTCATTATCTGCGGGTAACTATTCATTCTCCGTGGGCAGCGTAAAAACCATAGCCGGTACATGCACTTCGGTTTATGCACCAACCCCGAGTTCAGGTTATCTGGTTGCGGGTATAAATCAGAATATTAAATTCGTATTCTACTCAGATAAGTGCGTTACTACCTTTTCGGAAACCGGTTTGCCATCCGGAACTAAGTGGTATCTGGACTTTAACAATACAAATAGTAGCTCGACATCTACTACCATGAGCTTTGTAACCAATAATGCTAACAAAATAGCTTATATCGTTTATAACGTCTATATCAAATCTTCCAGCACAGATTGCCTGACTACCTATACCCCCTCCCCAAGCTCAGGCTCGGTAAATGCGGGTGCAAGCACGAGCATTAACTTTGCATCGTCAACATCCTGTATAACAACATTCACAGAAAGCAGTCTACCTTCCGGAGATTTGTGGTCGGTCACTTATGACGGACAGAAAAAGACTTCCACTTCAAACCAGATACAGTTTACTACGGGCCCAGGTTCCTTCTCATGGACCTCCTCTGCATCATCGTCATCATCAGGAAACTGCAAAACTACGTATAACACGCCTTCAGGATCTAGCACGGCTGGAAATTCTGTTTCAATCTCGTTCACGGGGTCCTCATCTTGCACAAATACATTTTTTGAGAGCAATTTGCCAGGTGGATATACATGGAAGGTATCTTATGCGGGTACCAGCGGGTCGGCGTCCACTGGGTCGGGTATAATACTCGTAACAACTCCTTTGAGTTATACACCAACGGCATCGGCGTCCGTTTCCTCACTCGCATGTACTGCTTCAGCCTCCGTAGCGCAGGGAACTTCGTATACGTTTTCTTCATGGTCATGCACCACCACATTCACCGAGACGGGGTTACCCACAGGGCAGAGCTGGTCGGTAAAGTATAATGGAAATACAGGTAGTTCGACTACATCAACTATAACATTCGGGACAGGAGCCAGCAGCAGTAAACAGTCATTTTCTGTAAATTCTATTACTGTTACTTCCTCATGTCCAATAGGCGAGACAGGATCAGGTTATACAACAGTATACACGCCTTCACCTACCACTGGTTCATTGTTCCCAGGGCAGTCGGAGTCAATTAGTTTTACGCCGTCTACAAGTGGTTTCTGTAGAATTGCACCTACATAGTTATAAGTATGAAAAATAATCAATCAAATATGGGTTCATCCAAGGGAAAAATTATTTGGATAACGGTGTCATTATTGATAGTAATACTACTGGCAATACTGTTTAATCTGACAGGGGAATTCGGTTATAGCAGTTACAGAGCCAATTACAGCCATGTTTATTTCTCGGAACATAATCCACTTGCCGGTGCGTGGAATGCCACGACGTCGTATCCACTTCCTGTATATTTCCAAATGTGTGCTACATACAACGGTTATATCTACTGTGTAGGCGGTTTAAATTCCTCCTTATACTCCGTAAATTCAGTATACTATTCAAAAATAGGTCAAAATGGCTCATTGAGTGGATGGCACAATGCATCTGCCTATCCGATTCCTGTGGCGGGTGAAAATTGTGAAACATTTAATTATACGATTTATTGCCTATCCGGCTATATATCTACACCCACTAGCATGAATTATACAAATACAGTATATTCGGCGAAGATAAACCCTAATGGAAGCTTAAGCTCATGGAAAAAATTGAATAATTACCCTGTTAAAAGCGGCGGTCAGAGTTGTGTGTTGGCTGGCCGTAATATTTACTGTATCGGCGGGATAAACAGCAGCAGTACTGCAGCAGACATTGTATTCCGTTCTGAAATTTTTTCCAACGGTTCGATATCCGGCTGGCATAAAGCGTTTGATTATCCGATAAACATAAGTGCACCTATGTGCGTCCCATACAATACATCCATAGAATGCATAACCGGTTTTGATAGCGGATTAGTGCCGGTTGCCCTTAATTATTATGGCAGTCTCTCATCCAACGGTTCGATATCCGGCTGGCACCCTACGTTAGACTTTCCTATCGCAATTTCCGGTCAGAGCTGCGTCCCTTACTCGGATTATATTTATTGTGTAGGGGGCGTATCTAGTAGCCAATACTATTATTCAGTTTATTATTCAACGGTTAGTCAAACCGGACAACTTGGTATCTGGAACAATGCATACTCCTATCCTTCTGGCATACTGACGCCTACGTGCACGTCATACGGTTCGCATATTTACTGTATCGGCGGGGCATTAAATGTATCTTCAAACGAATTTACACCAGATGTTTATTACGCAGATGCGCTTCCTTCAGGGGGATTATCCGCCGTAAGTTTGAATCCTTTGCTTTTTTTCCTTCACAACTATTTCTATCCTGTGATAGCACTTGCAGAAGCCGCAGTTTTGGGAGCTTACATCGTACTGGATATCGTAAGACGTAGAAAAATACGAAAGCAGAGGGCAGGCGTTAAATAAATTTAAAATATCGGAAAGTTATCAGATTAATCATGGAAAACACAGGCATCAGAAAAGTTGAAATTGATTTGCACGATGGTGTAAATATTATACTAGGGCAGTCTCACTTCATAAAAACCGTCGAGGATCTCTATGAAACCCTTGTCAGCGCTTCCCCTTCGATAAAATTTGGGGTAGCATTCAACGAAGCTTCGGGAGAGCGGTTAATACGCTTCGATGGAAATGATAGTGCGCTCGTCAATACTGCCGTAAAATTTGCCGAATCCATTGGGGCAGGCCATTCGTTTGTTATACTTTTGAAAGACGCATATCCTATAAACGTTATAAACAGGATAAAGGCGGTTGATGAAGTCCTAAATATATACGCTGCCACCGCAAATCCTCTTAAAGTGCTAGTATACGACGATGGTGAGGAAGGCAGAGCGATAATCGGTGTTATAGACGGTAAAAAACCCTTTGGTGTTGAGAATGATGAGCAGAAAGAGAAAAGGCATAAATTTCTCAGAGATATAGGTTATAAGAGGTAAACAAACTATACTAATTTTGTAATATGTTAAAATATAATGTGTTAAATGACGACCAACTATCAAAAATAAGAGATCTTAAAGCTAATGGGTATTCTCTTAATAAACTATCATGTCTTCTTGGAATTAAAAAAACTACACTTTATTACCATGTAAGGAAGGATTTCGGTAGATTCTACAAGAAGGCAATATTTAATTCAGATTACAATCGTGAACTCGGTGAATTTCTGGGAGCATTTGCAGGTGACGGTAGTCTTGTCTATAGCAAAGATCGTGGTTATAGGATAATATTTTATTTGGGTGGGGCCGAATTTAAATATGCGGAACATTTGAAATCGGTGATTAGTAAAGTATTTAGCAAAGATTCACGCATCCGTTTTGAAAAAAACAAATACGAAATCCTGGTTGATTTTTTTAGCAAAGAAATCTCAAATATAATTAAAGAATTCCTGTTCTGGGAAAAAAAGAAATCAAATTCTGTAAAATTAATTAAAATGCCCCAATCAGATGACTTTGTACGAGGCATTATAGACGGACTAACTTGTACTGATGGCTACGTTGGTGATAAAAATATTACTTTTACGTCGACTTCGCCTTTTTTATCCCAGCAATATGCAGCGATGCTTAATAAATTCGATATAAAGAGTAAATTTTACTCTTATAACAGATTGAACAAATCAAGTACTGAATACTATGTCAAAATTTATGGGCGCGAAAATTTAGAAAAATTTGAACGTGAAATTAAGCTATCAGAACCAATTAAAAATATTAAATTAGAAAACCTCTTAAATTCATACAGGATTAAGTCGGGGTAGTATAACGGCATTACGCCGCCCTCATGAGGCGGTAATTGTGAGTTCAAATCTCACCCCCGACAATATTATTAACTTGCAAGGATAGTCATTTCTATGACGCTGACATTTCTTGAAGGAGTACTAATCGGCTCTATATCGATACTTGTGATTTTTTTAGCAGCGTTTTATTCTCTTTACAAGAAATCAGTATCAAAGCTCTTTAACAAATGGAAGGAGGAAGAGCTATCAAAGGAGCTTTCGAGGTCATTGACGGCGCAGAGGTCCGTTATAAAGGGTAAAATCAGCGAGCAGCTGTTTCCGGTTCTGGCGGATAGGGGTGAGAACCTAGCAGATTTTAGGTTTCTTGGCAGCCCTATAGACTATATAGTGTTCGATGGTCTTTCGAGCGCCAGGGACGGTGCGAATGTGGATATCAAAATAAAGTTTCTTGAGATAAAGAGCACTAAAGACGCCAACCTTACGCGCGCCGAAAAAGAAATAAGGAAAGCTGTGGAAAATAAGCGTGTAGAATGGGAAGAGATTAACCTTTAATAAGTGGTGAATAATCCTTTAAATCAGACGTATTTATACGTGTAAATCCTATAGCTTATATAAAGGTAATTAACCTATGAATTTTATCGATTTTTTAGATCCGAAAGCCATTGCCGTTATAGGCGCGTCAAGAGACCCTAACAAAGTGGGCAGCGTAATCCTAAAGAACCTAAGGATAACTTTTAAGGGCGATATATTTCCTGTCAACCCGTTTGCCGATGAAATACAAGACTTGAGGGTATACAAGTCCATACTCGACATAAAAGACAAGGTAGACATGGCGATAATATCAGTCCCTGCGGACGGCGTTCTTAAGGTACTGAAAGACTGTGAGAGGAGAAAGATAAAGATAGCTGTGATAATTACAGCCGGATTCAAGGAGATAGGCGAAGACGGTGCAAAGAAAGAGGCTGAGATAAGGAAGTTCCTTGACAAGGCGAAGATACGGGTTATAGGTCCCAACTGTCTGGGCCTTATCAATACAAATCCGTTCTTCAATGCTACATTCATCGACCCCAATTCAAAAATGCTGAAGGGGGACGCAGGGTTCATATCGCAGAGCGGTGCACTCTTAAGTGCCATCGTGGACGACGCTTCTATGAATAATATCGGGTTCAGCAAGATAATAAGCATAGGCAATGCTACAGATATAGATGAGGCTGACCTCGTTACAGCTCTGAAACACGATTCTAATACAAGGATACTTGCAATATATCTTGAAGGAATAAGCAACGGCAAGAAATTTATGGACTCTCTTGCAGATTTCAGCGAATCAAAGCCAGTTCTTGTTCTGAAGGGGGGAAAGTTCGCTACAACTTCCACAGCGGTTTCGTCCCACACCGGTTCGCTTGCAGGAGACTATAAGGCTTATGAGTTGGCATTCAAGAAATCCGGTGCAATATCAGTTGATAGGATAGAATCCCTGTTCAATTTCATGCGTGATGCCTCCAAACTCAAGATAACCAGCAATGAGATAATTATAGTGACGAACGCCGGCGGAGCCGGTGTGGTAACAACAGATCACATTGCCTCAGCCGGACTTAAAATGGCAAAACTAAGCGATAAACTCACCCAGAATCTCATCGATCTCCTGCCCAAGGAGGCGAGCGTACACAACCCTATCGATATACTCGGGGATGCTACTCCGGACAGGTACCGTGAAACTCTAGAGATGCTTGTGAACCAGAACAAACCGATAATACTTCTTTTCTCACCGCAGGAGATGTCAATGCCGCTGGAGACGGCCAAGGAAGTATTTGAGATACACAAGAAGCATCCCGATTCGATGATACTGTCAGTTTTCCTAGGTGGATCACGCGTTGAAAAAGCAAGGAACTTTCTTTTGGAGAGGGATATGCCGATATACGATTACCCCGAAGAGGCAGTGGGGCTCCTAGAGGGGATGTATTTCTACCATACCCACAAAATGCAGACTTATTCGGCATACAAGAAGGATAAAACGAAGGTAAAGAAACAGAAACTTACAAAAAATATATTCGGGCTGGATGCCAAGAAACTATTCGACACACTGGGAATAAGAAGTGCAAAGGGGCTGCCTGTGAATAGGCAGGCGGATCTGGCTAAGACCGCAGAAAAGATAGGATTCCCATGCGTACTGAAGGTTAACTCCGGCGACATGCCGCACAAGAGCAAATTCGGCGGTGTGACGGTTGGAATAAAGGACCAGGATTCACTCAATAGAGCTTTTTATTCGATGGAGAGCAGGCTCTCGGCGGAAAATAAGGGAAAGATCCATTATGAGCTGTATGAAGACGTTAACAAGATAAGCGAGCAGAAAGTAGAAGTGCTTCTAGGTGCACACAGGGATCCACAGTTCGGTCCGATGATAGCTGTCGGTCTAGGAGGAGTCCTCGCCAACCAGATAAGCGAGGTAAATTTCATGCTTTCTCCCATCTCGGATGGCGACATAGCGGATTTCATAGATTCGAAAGTCGGCCGTGTCTTATCCAGCGCAACTGATGAGATAACTTTCCAGGAACTTATAAGATACCTTATAAAACTCGACAAGTTTATGACAACAAACACCGACATAAAAGATATCGATCTAAATCCTATTGAGCTATTCAAAGACACTATGGTTGCGACAGATTTCAAGATTTTTGTATAAAGCCGATTATAAATGTGGCATTTTACAAAATAAGCAAAAAAAGTTATAAATAAGAGTCTGCTATCATAAATATGCGAACCAATTATCAGAAAGGTGCAAACTCAAAAGAAAGCAGTCTCACGGTGTGCGTCTGCGCACAAACCCTTCTATCAACCTCTCTAAGGAACAAAAGATCACAGTCCGCCCTGGAGTACATGATGACCTACGGCTGGGCCATCCTTATAATAGTCATAGTGGCTGCCGTTCTTTATGGGATGGGCATATTCAGCCCTTCCTCATCCGTACAGCAAACCGTGACCGGTTTTTCCGGACTCGGCAGCGTCCAGGCCCTGTGCAGCTCGAACCAGGAGCTGACTCTTCAGCTGGGAAACTCCCTGGGTGAGGTCATAAAGATAACGAATATAACAGTTACCGGAAGCGGAGTGCACAACTCCATCCTGCCCCAGCGGGTTATACAGCCGAGTTCGCTGCAGAACTTCAACATCACAGGAGTCTGCCCGTCTACCCCGACAGGATACTCCCTAAGCGTGAATGTAGAATACACAGAACCCGGTTCGGTGTTCCAGAATACGCTGGTCACAAGCGGGACACTGACGGGAACCACCGTGCCGGTATCTACGCAGACCCTTCCCGCGGGAGTGGTGTTTACTACCAAAGTGACAGTCACAAACAATCAGAACACATCCACGTCTTCACCATTCCAGCAGATGGTCAACATGAGCAATTCAGTCTACAAAGGCTACGCGGCTTCAAACCTCCAGAATGTGGAGTTCTTCTATTACAACGGAACAATAATACCGTCATGGCTTGAGAGCTACACATATTCAAAGAACGCGCTGTACTGGCTAAAACTGGGAAGCATCGGCGCCAACTCCACGGATACCATATACGTGGGCTTCGCATCAAATGGCACGAATCTGTTTAATGGCAACACAGTCGGTGAAGCACCGCAGCTCTCCTCAACTTATGGCCAATATGACAACGGTGCAAATGTATTTTCCACTTTTTACCAGAACTTTGTTGGCACAGGCTTGCCAAGCGGATGGACAGGCAGCGGATACTCCATAAACAACGGTTTAAGCCTCCCTTACTCCAGCTATGCTCTCACCAGTAAAAACTATGGATTGAACTCGACACAGATTTTGGATTATTATGGAAACTTCCCATTGGCAACAGCGGATCACAACGCCGGATTTGGTTATACTCTGAGCAGTTCCGATGTAACGGCATCTACCGCTATCCAAACATGGTTCGAAATAAATACAGCTGTTTGGTCCAATGCATATGCGGGTGGACTTGTTGACCAAGGTAGCGGATGGAATGCCACATCCGCATTAACTACAGGTTACAATGTATACTCTATTTATTGGCCTTCATCATCAGAAGCCTCGTTTTCTGTTAATTATGACACTCCTTCGGTTTTAACGAAGGATGTTTACGGCTCTCAACTTCCCATCGGTGGAGCAAATACCCAGATTTCTCAGGCGACAATAGGCCCGTTCTATTGGGTTCGTGTTCGTGCGGATCCGCCAAGCGGTGTGATGCCTTCAGTGGCTTTTGGAAGCATTTCCTGATATACTATTAATCGCCCAATTTGACGTTTGATACCTTTAAAAATGCTTTATTCTGAAAATACTGCGTTCAAATATAAACTTACAGAAAATAGAGCTGCTAGCACTAGATAGATATTTAAACTTCCAGTGAGAACCAACAATATGGCATTAAGATTAAAGAATATAACGGGAACGTACGGACTAAAAGTATACACGGATGCGGGAACTTACTTCGGCGAGATAGACGAGGCAATAGTCCAGGACAACAGAGTTGTTGGTTGGAGAATAAAGGCAAGTCCGTCATCCAATCTTTCTAAGATAATAAAGGGTGCAAAAGGAGCAATAATACAGCACAGTCTTGTAAGGGCGATAGGGGACATATTCATAATCTCCGGTATAGTTGCATCCCAGTCGGAGATAGAAGGACAGTCCGAAGAATAAAAGGTTAAAATACCTCTAATACTATTAAGAGTGTACAATGGATAATACGTTTGGTATATCGTTCAAGACTACTGACGATATTCGCATACCCTCGAAGATCGTTGATCAGGTAATAGGGCAGGAGCAGGCCGTAGAAATTATAAAAAAGGCTGCGGTACAGAGAAGAAATGTCCTATTAGTCGGAGCGCCCGGTACCGGTAAAAGTATGTTGGGTCAGGCCCTGTCAGAACTTCTACCTTCGGAAAAGCTGCTGGACATGATTTCTTTCCAGAACCCTAAAGACGAGAACGAGCCGATAGTTAGAATCCTTCCGGCAGGAGAGGGAAAGCGTCTAGTCGCCCAGGCAAAGGCAAGAACAATGGCGGCGCTCAACGGCGGGAACAACATGATAATATTCCTCGGTTTTCTAGTAGCCTTTTTCGTTGCAACCTATGTAGTAAACCTGCTGGTTTCATCCCAAAGGGATCCTATATTAGCGGCCGCTAACCAGATATCAGGTACGCTGTTTATAATCACAATGCTTTTAGGATTTATATTCATAGTACTGATGTACAGGTTGGGAAGGACGACTAACAAGACTTCCACACCAACTCCTAAGCTGCTCCTTGACAACTCGGGCATGAAGAACGCACCGTTTGTAGACGCTACGGGCGCGAGAGAAGGAGCACTGCTCGGCGACGTACAACACGATCCGTTCCAGACGGGTGGATTGGGTACACCGGCGCATGAAAGGGTTGTACTCGGTGATATACACAAGGCTAACGGAGGAGTTCTTTTCATAGACGAGATAGCAAACCTAACCAATGAAACGCAGATACAACTCCTTACCGCAATGCAGGAGAAGAAGCTTAGCATAACCGGAAGGAGCGAGAGAAGTGCAGGCGCAATGGTAAAGACAAATCCAGTGCCTTGTGATTTCATACTCGTAGGTGCAGGCAACCCGTCATCTATAACCAACATGAGTCCCGCTCTTAGATCTAGGATAAGAGGCTACGGCTACGAAGTATACATGAATGAGACGATGCCAGACACAAAGGAGAACAGGGACAAAATTGCAAGATTCGTTGCCCAGGAAGTGCATAAGGACAAGAAAATTCCTCAATTCTCAAAGGATGCCGTCGTGGAAATAATGAATGAAGCCAGAAGGAAATCCGATAGGAAAAATTCGCTTACTCTTAAACTTAGGGAGCTTGGTGGAATAATCAGAGTTGCCGGCGACATAGCCGTAGAGAATAAACACCCTGCTGTACAGAGAGAAGACGTGCTTAAAGCAAAGACTTACGCAGCTTCATTCGAACAACAGATAGCCACCAGATACATAAAGGAGAAGAGGGATTATGACGTAATACAGGTCAATAATTCGAGAGTAGGTAGAGTCAACGGACTGGCGGTGATAGAGAATTCGGACTCGGGACTTATGCTTCCGATAGAGGCGGTAATAACCCAGAGTATGAGAAAGGGGGCCGGTGAGATAATCGCTACAGGTAAACTAGGTGAGATAGCACAGGAAGCCGTAAAGAACGTCTCTGCAATAATAAAGCTCTACTCTAAAAAGCCCCTGACAGACTATGATATACATATACAGTTCCTTCAGGCATACTCCGGCGTAGAGGGAGACAGTGCAAGTATAAGCGTTGCAATAGGTATACTTTCCGCGCTTACAAACATCCCTGTCAAGCAGTCGGTCGCTATGACAGGTTCACTTTCAATATGGGGAGAAGTCCTGCCTGTGGGAGGCGTTACATCAAAGGTTGAAGCCGCCATAAACGCTGGGATAAAAGAGGTCATAATTCCGGCTTCTAACATCAACGACTTGGTATTGTCAGACCCTAGCAAGATAAAAGTCATGGCTGCAAGTTCTATAGTCGATGTGATAAAGAATGCACTGATTGATACTCCTGACAAGAAAAGACTCATCAGCGCGGTTAAAAAATCTCTTCAGAAGGCTTATGCCAAAAAGTAAGGTTTACGGGCACGTTTTCGACGATGAGACCGAAAGGAACGTTCTAAAGCTAAAGAGCGATGGGTACATAAGTGAACTTTTGGGGCCTATAGGAACGGGAAAGGAAGCCTATGTATTCTACAGTCACGATCAGCACAACAACACCGTAGCAGTGAAAATACACCGCCACCATATAGGCGCGTTCAAGCAGATACCAACCTACCTGCGTCTAAGGGGGACAGGCAGTAGAGGATACATAAAGAGAATCGATGACTGGACCAGGTACGAGTTTAATTTTATGAGCAGAGCTTTCAATGTCGGTGTCAGTGTGCCGGAACCGATGCGCAATTATAAAAACATAATAGTTATGGCGTTCATCGGAGAGGATGACGTCCCTGCAAAGCCAGCAGTACAGGACAGAAACTTTGAAGTCGATTCCTGGTACAAAAAAATAACAGATGTGATAGTGCTTCTCGGTAGGAGGAGAATAATACACGGAGACCTAAGTCCTTACAATATACTCAACTTAAAGGGCAACCCGTTCTTCATAGATTTTTCCCAGGCTCTGAAGCTGTCAAACATGACACTGCCATACCTAGTGCGAGACATAACAACGATAAACTCCTGGTTCAAATCGCTGGGGTTCGCGGACACGAAGAGTGAAGACGAACTTATAAAGCTTATAGATCCTTTACTACTGAATGAACAGTGATAAGCGCCTGAAAGTGTACAAACTCTTGAAAAAGATTCCTAGAGGCAGGGTTTCGACTTACGGGGCTCTGGCATCCAGACTCGGAATGAATCCTCGGCTTGTCGGAAGAATACTCGGTCAGAACAGTCATCCTGAGATATATCCGTGTTACAGGGTAGTACGCTCCGATGGGAGTTTGGGCGGTTACACTATAGATAGCGTGAATAATGAGCACAGTCTATCCGTAAAGAAGAAGAAATTGCTTAGGGATGGAGTCAAGTTCTCCGGTGAAAGAGTAGAGAAGAAATTAATAATGAAAACTATCTAATATCCTTCACCCGGTTCTTTTTTCTCATTTCTGCTGCTTAATCTGTTCTTAATCATCGAATAAGCCAGCGGAGCAAGTACTACGGGAATACTGATAGCTATCGCCTCTGGAAAAGTCATAGCCGCGATACCGTACGCCTGATTGTTTGTTACTGACATATAATCGTGCACGCTCACCATTGTCTCCATCGTTCCCAATCCAAGATACACACCCCCTAGAAACTGTTTCTGGTTGAGCGTTTTGTTTCTTACAAGTGTTCTTGAAAGTCCGTATACCAGTAGATTTACTCCTATGAAAGACGCGGCGTAAGTAGGCCCAATCCCTATATACTTCGCCGGTATGGCCTCCAGCGGGTTGGCTTCTATGCCGCCCTGCGTATTAAGCCCTATAAAGCTTATCACTCTGTCCGTAGCCGCCGCTGTTAGCTCGTATAGCAGCTGAAGCTTTACTTTTATAACGTCCTGATACAGTGTTTTGAAAGAACGATAAATCGTACCCGGCAAGGCTTTTAAGAGTGCTTTTTTCCCCGGCTTTGATCCCCCTTCATCAGATGGGGATCCTGCGCCCAGGATCGAATCTAAACTCATTTTATGAGAAGTCAGTTATGCCTTATAAAACATGTTATCTTGCAATCAAAAACGCTGGGTGCAGGACTCGAACCTACGCATCCTTTCGGAAACCGGTTCTCAAGACCGGCGCTATAGCCGCTCAGCCAACCCAGCATTTTCGGCTATCATTTAATGTTGATTTTAATATATATTAATTATAGCATAGGTATTTCTATTTTTATATGATACTGAATGTCCCGGGTTTTTCACTGGATAAGACGCTGAACGTGGGTCAGACGTTCGTATGGCACAAGGCCGGCGAATACTGGGGCTCATTTATAGACAGGCCCGTGCTTGTTAGACAGGAACTAGATGGAAAGCTTGAGTTCGTAGGCGACTTGAACGGCAGCAAAATACGCGGCATGCTAGGACTTCGTGATAAAATAGAAGACATCAATTCTGAGATAGATAAGGACAATACTATAGACAAGGCAATAAGATTCTCTACAGGGGTGCGCATAGTCAATGATGGTGTATGGCCAGCTACACTCGGCTTCGTGCTATCAATACAGTCGAACGTACCACTGATACTGAGGAGAATAAAGGCTATGTCGGTTTTTTATGGGGAGAAAGCGGAAATAGACGGCTTAACCCTCTATAAATTTCCTTCATACACCGATATATTTGATAAAGGAGAGGAAACCCTTAAGCAGTTCAAGCTGGGATTCAGGACAAGATTCGTCTTTTCAGCGGCTAAAAACTTCGTGGAGAGAGACATCGAGAACTCGGACATGCACTATGTAGATGAAGAACTCCTTCATATAACAGGGATAGGCTCCAAGGTATTGGACTGCATAAAGCTGTATGGTCTACACGACTTGTCAAGCTTCCCTATCGATGTCTGGATTAAGAGAGCCATCCTGAATACCTATGGGAACATGGTTAACGATAAGCAGAACTATAAGAAAATGAGGGACATAATGGTCGGGTATTTCGGAAGATACTCGGGGTATGCACAGGTGTATCTATACAACTATTTTAGACTCAATAAACTCAGGTGAATCCATAGAAAGCGTGAATACCCTCATCTCCCTGACGCTTTTGTCAACTATGGAATTTATGTCTACTTTTTTCTCTATCTCCTCAAGTTTGTCACGATGGGCGCGTGTAGTGGGATTTTTCGATACTATCGAGCAGCAATCCCGGTATTCCTTTATAGACTCTTCATAAGTTCCGTAAAACTTTGCCTTGTTTATTATATCGATTTTGTTGCTCGTTATAAAAGGCCTTAAAACCGGTAAGTTTATCCCCGGGCTTATTGCATTTATGTTGTCCAGAGTCTGTGAGGCGACCTGCGACAGGGAATCTCCTGTTGCTATGGCTTTGTAATTCTGCTTTACGGCAATTTTTTCTGCTAGCATGAGTAGGAACCTCTTAAACAGTATTAAGTCATATCCGCCGCCAACACCTGCGGTTTCTATCGCGAATATTGAAAAAGGTATAGCATAAATCCTTACCCGGTTTATCTTTGAAATAGCTTTCATTATCTCCCCTACCTTGCTTTTTGGAACCTCATCTGCTCTCGGCATTGCAAATACATGAACCAGGTCTACTATGCACCCTCTTTTCATGAGCTCGAATGGAACAGCTGAAGAATCTATCCCTCCCGAAAACAGTGAAAGGACTTTTCCGGCGCTCCCTATGGGAAGTCCGCCTATGCAGTCCTGTATGTTAAAACTTATCAGGAAATAGTCTTTGAAGACTTCTATCCTCATCTTCCGGTTTCCTTTTTTTCGCCCCTTCGAGAGAAATTCATATATCCATAGGGAATCCTTCTCATAATTCTTGTCTATCCTCTTTACATCTATTTTTACATCAGAATCCCCTCTTATCTCATCAACTTTTTTCTTCAGCAAATCCAAGTCTCTTTCTATTGCGGTCGAATCGCCTATCCATTCTACTCCCGGCGTTAGCCTGAGTAAATCCTTAATATCACCATTATCCGACTCAATTATGAGCCTACCATCCAATCTTATCGGCTTTACGCCAGTCTCCCTCTGTATATTTTTTATCAGTAGCTTCTCAAAATTGCTCCTGTTGCCACCCTTAAGCGCGATCTCCCCATAATGAATACTTATAAAGTTTTTATTAAGTAGTTCAGCCATACCTTTATTGTGTATCATCACATTTAATATTTATTTCGCACATGGAAGCCAAATCTGTAAAAAAGATAGATGAATTTACCAGGGAGATACCTAAAAGTTTCAGAAAGGGTATGAAAGTCCCTATACGCATACTCGGCTCCAAAAGGATATTTGACGAGATGGACGAGCAGGTTTTTACACAGGCGGCAAATGTGGCTACACTGCCAGGGATAATAAACTACTCATACGTTATGCCGGACGGGCACAGCGGATACGGGTTTCCGATAGGAGGAGTGGCCGCTTTCGATGTAGATGACGGCGGTGTAATCTCCCCTGGTGGAATAGGCTTCGATATAAACTGCGGGGTAAGGCTTATCAAAACCGATCTCATATACGACGAAGTTCGTGACAAGATAAAGGAGCTGGTGACCGGTCTTTTTAAGGAGGTGCCTTCCGGTGTCGGAGCTTCGTCAAAGTATAAACTGAGTGATACAGAGTTTAAGGAGATGGCAGAGGGAGGTACAGTATGGGCCGTAGAAAAGGGATTCGGCACCAAGAAAGACCTGAAACACATAGAACTCGGCGGAAGGGCCGATTGGGCGGATTCTTCAAAAATATCCAATAAGGTGATCTCCAGAGGCAGGTCGCAGATAGGTACACTTGGTTCGGGGAATCATTATCTGGAGATACAATATATAAAGAAGAATGACATTTTTGATAAAAAAACAGCAGATAAATTCGGTCTGTTTGAGAATCAGGTGGTCATCATGTTCCATACAGGCTCCAGAGGCGGTGGCCATCAGATAGCTACTGACTACCTTCAGACATTTCTAAGCTCGATGACTAGCAAATACGGGATAAAAATAGAGGATAGAGAACTAGCATGCGCACCTTTTTACTCAAATGATGGACAGGATTATTACAAGGCCATGGGGTGCGGTGTTAACATCTCTTTTGCAAACAGGCAAGTGATAGCCAGCAAAGTCAATGAGGTTTTCAGCAGGGTATTCAAGAAAGACCCGGAAAAACTTGGTATGGAGACGGTATACGAAGTAGCTCACAACAGGGCGACCCTGGAAAAACACCGGCTTGATAGCAGAGAAAAGCAGGTACTGGTGCACAGGAAGGGTGCTACCGCAAGCTATTATCCCGGCAGACCGGAGATACCAGCAGCCTACAGAAAATTCGGTTCACCCGTTCTTATCGGGGGCAGCATGGAAACATCCAGTTTTCTTCTTGTAGGTAGCGAAGGCGCTAAAAGTACTTTCTGTTCGACTGTCCACGGTGCAGGGAGGGTGATGAGCAGGAGTCAGGCTAGGCGCGAGTATGATGGAAAAGTGATAAAAGAGAATATGTTAAAGAGAAGGATCTACGTAGACAGCGCGTCACTTTCAGGGCTTGCTGAGGAAGCAGGCGGTGCTTACAAACAAGTAGATGACGTAGTCGAAACAGTAGATAATTTAGACATATCCAGAAAAGTCGCGAGATTTAGTCCGATCGGAAATATAAAGGGATAATGGCATACAGGTTCCTAGATGATATTACTAGCGCAGACATGGCGTTTGAAGCCTCTGGCAAAACCGTTGAAGAGCTTCTCGCAAGCAGCGGAATGGCACTTTTTAATGTCCAGGTTAATCTGAAGGAAAAACAGCACAAAGCTTTCGGCAGGAACTTTAAATTTTCATTGGAAGCCGAAAATATAGAATCCCTCCTATTCAAGTTCTTGTCTGAACTGATTTTTATAAAGGACTCGGAAATGTTGCTGCTGGGGGAATTTAAGCTCGATGTAAAAAAGGAGAGGGGGCTGTTTAAATTGGATGTAGATGCCAATGGCGATGAGATATCCAGCTTTGGCGATTCATTGATTGAAGATGTGAAGGCAGTCTCTATGCACAGATTCTCAGTTAAGAAAAAAGATGATCTTTTTGCAGCTACTGTTGTTCTTGACGTTTAAATCTCAGTTTCTCATAGAAAGATACCCATCAATAACATGCTTATTTTCGGACACATTCTCATATCTTTCATGTATTCTCTTGTTTATCTCATTTTTATCCATCTTCTTTGTGCATAGTATTATAACATTTCCTAGCAGGTTTCCATTTGAAATCCTATAAACTTTAAAATGTTTGCCGAGCATGTTAAGGTACCTGTTGTAATAAATCATATTTTTTGCGCTTAGTGCGAAGTTTATGGCGAGTATTCCGCTATCTTTCAGTGCCTCAAAACTGTCTTCTATAAAACTATCCGTTAAGAATGCCTTCGGAATGTAAGTTTCATTGTATGCATCAAGTATTACAACATCGTATCTGTCCTTTTCCCTCTTAACAACTTTCGAACCGTCGTCCACTATTATATCGCTTTTGTTGAAATTGTATCCGAGGAAATCCTCTGCCAGATTTATAACCTTCTCACTAATCTCAACAACTCTTATATCAACATCTTTTCCATATATTTTTTTAAGCTGATGATATATGGTCCCGCCTCCGAGCCCTATCATGAGTATGCTAGGGTTTTCATACAGTGACGGCAGCGGTGTAAAATAGTCCCAGTACGATCCGGTGTATATACTATTGTTATTTAGTCTGGAATAAGTTATACCGTTGAACTTCAGGCTTCTATCGCTAAAATTTTCTGTTATGGTAAGGTAATGGTCTTTTTCCTTTATCGACTTGACCGTTCTGTCCCCTTTTATAAAGTCCACGAACTTATTTAGTACACCCATACTTAAACAGATATAACTCACTAGCAGCGTCTTATTTAAGTTCTTTTTGCTCAGGTTTAAACTTTAGAAGTGTTACTTGTCCGCTTTTACCGGGCCTGTTGGTCACTACCGCTTTGCCTTGATTCGTCTCTACTACTGCCCCCTTAGTTATTATGTTTCTTCTGGCATATGACCTGTTTGATTTGTTCTCTACCACTCTTAAAAGTTCTACTTTAGTGAACTTCTTAGAATCGGAATCGTACATGTTTCCCTCTTTAAGCTGGAGAGATATAACCTTTGAGTTCCCACCAAGTGTTCTTTCTGACTTTATCCTCTTTTCACCCACCTGAAGCGGTACTGATAGGCCTACACTCTCGTATTTCCTCTTATCCCTAAGTTTTCCCTTAAATCCGCCGGTTCTCTTTTTCAGCGTAGGTGCTGTGCTTTTTGCCATAATCTTATTTTAATTAATTTAGCGTATATAAATCTTTTTTGTTCATTCTTTTCGACTATATCTCTTCAGGCCTGGCCACCAATTATATTTGTGAAGCAGGAACATTATCGAAGGCACTATAAACAGGATTGATAATATCGAGTCTATGATTATCGCCATCGCGACTATGAACCCTATCTCGGCTATTACGGGTATTCCGGTGGCAACAAGTGACATAAATACTATCGCAAATATGGTACCTATTGCGACTATTACGGGTCCGCTCTTCCCAAGGCCTTCTGTTATAGCTTCCAGGCTGCTTTTGCCTGCTTTAACGTGCTCCCTTACGCGCATTACTAGGAAGATGTCATAGTCTACACCGACCCCCATAATTGTACTTATCAGGAAAACCTGGGCTATTGATATAAAAGGGAGGGTAAAAAGATAGTGGAATATTATGATTGTGACGGCATTGGCCAGTATAAGATTTGATATTATGAGGAGCACAAGCCTGAGCGGTGTATACAGTGAAATAAGCAGAGCCATCAGTACAAAGAATATCATCGCACCCAAAGCCAGTATAAGGACGGGTGTAGAGCTATTCATGCTGTTTGCGGAGTTGCCGAGGAAAACCTGGAGTCCAGTTACGTTATAACTAAGATTTTGAGAAGCCAAGTAGTCGTTCATTTTCGTATACGTGTCGGTTGCGGCCGTTGTAAATCCCATGTTCTTAAGATAAGCGGTTATCTCAAACGAATTATTCGAGCCGGAAAACGTTGAAAACGCCACACCGTTTATCGAATTTATCCCATCCAGGATTTTTGTGGTATTCACAGTGTATGTTATGTTTGAATTACCTTGATGCGCAAGACTGCTAGAATTTATCACTATAGGGCTCAGCGGGTCAAACCCAAAGTTATTTGTCGCAACATAAAACGCCTGTTTGGCCTGCGAATTTGGCAGCAGTCCGAGGAAGTTCATTCCTGGCTTGTATGTCACGAAAAGATATACAGACAGGAGTACTATTACTGTAAAGACGATAACTATCGCGTATCTATTCCTATAGTCAAATTTTGCTATCCTTCTGAATGCCCCCTCAATGCTCTTTCCTCCCTTGATGTTAGGGTAGAAAATCTTCTTGCCGAATGCTACGAGCACGGCTGGCATCAGTGTTACTGCTGATATAAGTACTATAAGTACCCCTATGGAGTTCAGCACACCCGTGGAGCCCAAGAATGGGAAGTTGAAGATCGATAGTATCACATACGCAAGGATTACAGTTATTCCACTGACCGCTATCGCGGATCCTGCCCCGCTTACGCTCGCCTTTACGCTTTCTCTATGGTTTGTCTTTAGCTCCTGCTTGAACCTGTAAAGCATGTAGACAAGATAGTCCGTAGATATTCCGAGCATCAATATAGCCGTAAGTGCAGGATCGAAGAACGATATAGTAGTGTGAAGTATGAAATTGTAAATGGCGTAGAATATTGAAAATGCTATCGTAAGATCTATACCAAATATAATGAGCGGTATAAAGGCCGCTACCGGCGACTTGAATATGAACCCGGTAACCACTATAACCATTATTATCCCAATAATTATCGCCAGAATAGTGCCTTTGTTGCTCTCTGTTTCTATGTTTGAACTCAATCCTGTAGAGCCGGATACGTAAGGTGTGAGTTTGTAATGGTTTGCAACATTGTTTATGTATGCGTTTACAGATGAATAATTTGAATTGTTTATTATAACTATAGTAGTGTTATGGTTCCCATTGACAATGGTTGAGGTTGCACTTTGATTGGGTGCAACAGGGTATCTGTAGAAATTATAATTGTCAATTATATACCTCGGAGTCGAGTTGGTATATCCTTTGATTACGCCCTCTATAAACGAAAGCGAATTATTCTCAAGCACCAGTCCACTGGAGTTCAGCCCGTATTGTATGTTTTTTGCAACGCCTGCAATTATCGTTTCGTTCAGGTAAGCCGGTACAGTTTCCGGGGTAAGGTTGTATCTGGAATACGCCTGCATCAGAGCAGGTCTAGATATATTTGATATCTCGTTGTAAGTCGAGTTTAGAACGCCGTATTCTATCGAGTATATCGAAGTAATATTTCTGTATGTGAACCCTCCGGATATTTCGCTGAAAAACGACCTTGTGCTATTCGAGTATATATTGTTCCCGACTATCACTGCCAACTGCACGCTGTTATCGCTAGAATTCTGTGGGGAGTTTGTTATGTTGTAAGATATCAGGCTAAACAGGTGCGATGCAAAGAATGTTGAGACGATAAAAACTATAATCCAGGCAAGTATTATCCCTTTATAATGCCCGTCTACAAAATTACCAAGTTTTCGGATATCAATGTTCATACGATAAAATTTCCACTAATACCCTTAAGCGTAGTTTCTTCTCTAAATATCTATCGATTTTAGTATTTTTGCAGTCAGCTGTCCGTTTAGAAGTTTAACGAATTGCTCGGCATCCTTCATTTCCCCTATTTCCGAGCCGTAGTGCGCAGGAATGCTGACATCGGCATTTATATCGGCAGCAGCTTCAGCAGCTTCCTTGGCAGTCATTACGTATTTTCCGCTGACTGGCAGCAGCGCTATGTCGGTGCGTATATCCTGCATCTCAGGTATATGGTCCGTGTCTCCTGCTATATAGACTTTGACTCCGTCAACCATGAACACATACCCCACGTTTCCTTTATCTCTTGGATGAAAAACCTCTTTTCCGTCCCTGAATTTGTTCGTATTGTAGGATGGTACGGTCTTTATCGACACATCACCAATTATCTTAATCTCGTTCGGTTCTACAAAAACCTTCCTGTTTTTTAGTTCATCTAATTTACCCGTGCAGTCCTTTGGAGCAACAAGGATAGTCTTGTCGTTAACAACCTTTTCAATATCATCAAGACTAAGGTGATCAAAGTGGTCGTGGGTTATCAGAACTATGTCTGCATCGTTGTATCTTTTAATTATCTTATACGGATCCGTATATATGACTGCCCTCTTCCCAGACACTCTAAAACAGTCATGGTGCAGCCAGTCTATCTTCAAACCCTTATACTCCATTAAATGATTAGCACTGCCAGCTATAATAATATTTGTCTCGGATCTTATGAGCGAACACCACCTTAACAAGCTTAAAGTGGTTAAGGTGATAGGCATAGTTTACGATGAACGTGATACATGGGCTGTTTATATTATCGGAGGACCTCTACGAGGTCGTTCATGCCCCAGGTTCATTTCTTCATACGCTATCATCATCTATACTTGTGGAGCAGGAACATTATCGAAGGCACTATAAACAGGATTGAAGTTTTATTTTTTCTGAGTTCCGATTTTGGTTCATCGAAATAACATTATTAATTAGGGTTAAACGACACTTTTTTGGTGTTAACCTAGATAACAAATTATTGTTACTTAGGTTTATATAAAAAAGCCAATTATTACTATGGAAATGCCTTGGTCTAAAGTAGTCCCTTATATCCGTCATCTCGCATTCCCAGTTTTACTGCTTACCGAAAGGGTGGAAAATTTTAGATTTTGGTTATTTGGCTACATATAATTTTTCATATCATGTAAATAATGGTTTAACCATTACCTCAAATAGCTATTGGGATCAGCTTATGCCTCCTTTTAATGTAACACACGCTAGTACTGCCTATGTGTTTTCAAATTATTCGTATAACTCGACCGTAAATTCATACGGGCAGTCCGGCATATTTTGCTATCAGCCAAGGGATAATGCCTTCAGTGTCTTTCGGTAGTGTTTCTTAGCGTTTTTGGGAAAACATGGAAAATTAGTAAACGACTTTAATTATTGGTAGCAACAGCCCAAATAGTAAGAAACATTTAAATAAGGTAACTTCCTTAGAGTGCTATGATAATAAATTACCTTATAACTAACGTAAGTGCGAACAGGGAGGACGAGATACCTTCAGAGACCCAGTTCGGTATATCCAACAATATAACGGTAACAGATGTAGAGAAAGATGAAAGATTTAAGATACTTAAGTTCAAATTCAAGTTTGACGCTGCTTTTACGGCAGAAGAGTCTAAAGAAATCGGCAAGGTTGTTATAAGCGGATTCGTTATATACACCGGCGAGAACATGGATAAAGTATATGATACATGGGTAGAATCAAAGAAATTGGATTCTTCCGTGACCGAAGAAATACTTCAGGCCAGTCTAAACATAAGCATACTTGAAGCTATGTCGGTTGCTAAGATGCTGCAGTTACCTTCTATACTCCCATTACCAAAAGTCTCGGCAACAAACGAGTCCGGCGAGCACACCGAACACGACACTACGTCAAAGAAATCAAAAAAATAGTAAGCATTTTATAAAGGACATTCTTAGGTATTAGAGATAGTTGTTATGGTTGAAGATGTAATTGAAGATTCAAATGATTATGGAGAGTCCGCAGAAACGCAAACCGTTTCTGATAAGACTGAAGACTACAAATCAAAATACCTCTACCTGGTGGCAGAGGTAGAGAACTACAAAAAGGCCAAAGATCGGGAGATATCCGACTATATAAGAAACTCAAATGAGAAATTTATGCTCAATATGCTCAAGGTACTAGATGATTTTGAAAGTGTGCTAAAGATAAAGAAGGATGATGACCTTAATGCACTCTTTAGGTCACTGAACTCTCTGCTCTCTTCGTACGGGCTTGAACGAATGAATGTCGTAGGAGAGGAATACTCCCCAGACATAGCCGAAGCCATACTGACCGGGAAATCCGAGGATGGACCGGGAAAAATAATCGAAGAGATACAGTCTGGATATAAGCTTAATGGAAAAGTATTAAGATATCCGAAGGTGAAAGTTTCTATATGACAGAAAAGGAAAGGATAATAGGAATAGATTTAGGTACATCGAATTCTCAGGCCGCGGTTGTTATAGCCGGTAAGCCTACAATAATACCAAGCGCAGAGGGCGCAACTGTAGCCGGTAAAATGTTCCCTTCGGTTGTGGCATTTACAAAGGACAACCAAGTACTCGTCGGGGAGCCGGCTAGAAGACAGGCTGTTTCAAACCCTCAGAATACAATATTCGCCGCAAAGAGAAACATGGGTACAAACTTTACTTATACTATGGGTGGAAAGAGCTATACGCCTCAGCAGATATCAGCCTTCATACTCCAGAAGATAAAAAAGGACGCGGAAGCATTTTTAGGTTCGCCGGTTAAGAAGGCAGTTATAACTGTTCCGGCATACTTCAACGACAATCAGAGACAAGCGACAAAAGACGCAGGTGAAATCGCAGGTCTCGAGGTTGTGAGGATAATAAATGAGCCTACCGCAGCCGCGATGGCTTATGGTCTTGACAAATCCAACGAAGTAAAGATACTCGTATACGACTTAGGCGGCGGAACTTTGGACGTCACATTAATGGAGATAAGCGGTGGCACATTTGAGGTGCTCGCTACTTCAGGTGACGTACAGCTCGGTGGCGTTGACATGGACAATGCCCTTATAGATTACATAGTAAACGATTTCAAGTCGACTACAGGTTTGGACCTGAAGAACGACAAAGTCGCGATGCAAAGGGTAAGGGATGCAGCCGAGAAGGCAAAGATAGAACTATCGACTGTTCTGGAAACTGATATAAATCTCCCATACATAACCGTAACCTCCGATGGACCAAAGAACTTGGAGATAAAAATCTCTAGAGCTACTCTGGAAAATCTGGTTAACCCCATAATAGAGCGTTCACGAGAACCTATAAACAACGTATTGAAGGACGCTAAACTGGAGAACAACGGTATATCTAAGATAATTCTGATAGGTGGGCCGACCCGTATGCCTTCCGTCAAAAATTTCCTGACCAAAATATTTGGTGATAAGATAGAACACGGCGTAGATCCTATGGAAGCTGTTGCTATGGGCGCAGCGATACAAGGTGCAGTTCTTGCCGGTGATATAAAGGATATAGTACTGCTAGATGTAACACCGCTTACTCTTAGCATAGAGACACTCGGTGGTGTATCGACCCCTATAATAGAGCGCAACAGTACAATACCACTCAAGAGCAGCAAGGTGTTCTCAACAGCTGACGATTATCAGACCAGTGTAACAATCAACGTATTGCAGGGAGAAAGGCCTTTGGCAAAGGACAATATCGGCCTAGGCAGTTTCAATCTGGAAGGCATACCACCTGCGCCTAGGGGTATACCTCAGATAGAGGTTACATTTGATATCGACGCTAATGGAATACTCAACGTATCGGCACAGGATAAAGCAACCGGAAAATCGCAGAAAATAACAATATCCGCGCCGAACAAGCTATCAAAAGACCAGATAGATAAAATGATGCAGGAAGCCAAGGAGAACGAAGAACGCGATAAACAGGTCAAGGAAAAGATAGAGCTGAGAAATGAAATGTCTTCATTGTCATACTCTCTGGAAAAAACCCTTAATGAGTTCAAGGACAAACTTGATGAGCAGGATAAGAAAGACGCTGAAGAGATCATAACAAAGATAAGAGAGGATTTGAAGAATGAGAGTCTGGACAAGTCCGTACTTGATCAGGATAAGGAAAAGATTATAGAGGTCATAAATAGGATAGGTACTAAGATCTATTCTCAGAAGGAAAACCCCGCTCAGAAACAAGAGGATAATCCAACCGGTTCGGAAGAAGACAATAAGCAGGGTCCGTGAACCAGTCCGGGAAAGTAAATGCAAAATATGGATAAGAATCCTTACAAGATTTTAGGGGTAAATAGAGGTGCCTCAGAGGAAGAGATAAAGAAAGCCTTTAAGACTCTAGCAAAAAAATATCACCCGGACCTTAATCACGGCGATAAACAGGCCGAGGAAAAATTCAAGGAGATAAACGAGGCATACAGAGCCATAAACAACAAAGGACAGGGTCAGAGTGCCGGTCAGGGCGCTGAAGGCTTCGGATTTGAGGACTTCGGCGATATATTCAATTTCGGTGGATTCTCCGACATATTCAAGAATTTCGGATTTAAATCAAAGGGCGATGACCTGCGCTATGATCTGACAATAACGCTTGATGAACTTTTCAGCAAAAGTAGCAGGCGGATCAATATAATGAGGCGTGCGAAATGCGGAGAGTGCGAAGGTACCGGTGCAAAAGAGCGCATTAAATGCGAAAAATGCAACGGTACAGGCCGTGTCAGAAAGGCTTCTAGACAGTTTAATTCAACGTTTGTAACTATGGGTATCTGCGAAGCCTGCAGAGGTAGGGGTTTCACAGTGGTAAAAAAATGCAACGTTTGCAATGGCAGCGGGTTCATAAACAAGAAGGAAGACCTTGAAATACCGATAAGAAGCGATATAGCAGAGGAGGACTATGTGGTACTCCAAGGAAAGGGAGAGTCCGTACAGGACGGGGACGATGGAGACCTTTATGTTGTATTGCACATAATCGGAAACGATTCATTTTCTATACACGGCACGGATCTTTTGACAAAACTTCACGTTGATGTGAGGGATATAGCAAGAGGTTGTGACATAGATATCAGCGCACCGTGGGGAAAAGAAAAGATATCTATAACAAAAAACACGGGAAATCAGATAATACTGAACAACAAAGGACTATCGGACAAGAGAAGAAAGAGGGGTAAGCTGGTTATAGACATAGTGCCCGAACTCCCTAAAGACATATCCGAACACAGTCTGAAAGAAATCGATAAACTGCTGGGGAGGAAGCTTAATCCTTATATATCTAAAATTTGAATAGGTTTTCTATAGATGGAAACACTCAAAATAGCGTTCTATACGGACAGCTACCTCCCATCGATAGATGGCGTCGTAACATCGATAATAGAAACTAGACGAGAGCTTGAGAGGAGAGGGCACGAAGTTTATATATTTGCAGCGGGAAACAAACAGACCGAGAAGCTTGCGAAGAAAGACCACAACCTGATAGTCCTTAAAGGCATAAAGTTCAGACGGTATCCTCAGTACACATTCGCCTTGAGCTCAGACTATTCCGATTATATAAGACAGATAAAACCCGATATAATACACGCTCATACGCCGTTCAGTGCCGGAATGTTTGCTTTGAGGGCAAAACGATCGACGGGCGCGGGTATGGTCAGCACCTTTCACACATACATATTCTCCGAATCGGCCCTAGCGGGCTATCTAGGTAACAGTAAACTCGCAGTTCGCCTTGCAAAGTCCGCCATGCTAAAATATACTAAGTGGTTCTACCAAAAAAGCGATGCTGTTATAGCCCCTACACGATTTGTGAAAAACATCCTTAGCGATAATGGAATAGGCAAAGTGCACGTAATACCCACAGGCGTAGATTTCAGCAAATTCAAGAGAATAAACCGGGATACCGCGCGTCGTAAGTTGGGGATTAAAAAAACCGATCGCGTGATACTTTACTTCGGGCGTGTAAGTCACGAGAAGAATCTCGATTTTTTGGTGCGGGCAGCCAGTGTGGTGTGCGATGATAGAACTAAGCTAGTGCTGGCCGGCAGCGGTCCGTATCTTCAGCACCTTAAGAGAGTCAGTAAACTTCTGAACAATAAGTCTGTAAAGTTTCCCGGTTTTATTCCGGACGGCCTAAAATCATACTATTATTCGGCTGCGGATATGTTCTGTAACCCGTCGCTGTTTGAAACACAGTCGTTAGTGAGCCTTCTGGCAGCATACTACCATGTACCGCTGTTGATACCAGACAAAACAGCACAGGTGGAGCTTCTAGACTATTCGAAGTGCGGGATTAAATTCAGCCCTGACAGTATATGGGACTTAGCCGGAAAGGTGGAAGAAGTTTACAGTAAAAGGAAAAGCTTCGAATTTGACGGGGTAGTAAGGAACTTTGATATCAGAAACACCGCAGACAGACTTGTTTCGTTGTATCGTAAGGTGATTTAGGGACTAAGGCTTAAATATTGCCAAATATTATCATAGTTTATGATGCCATTTAAGTACCAGATAGTTTTAGCCGTGTTAGTTCTATTTTTCACGGTTGGAACTGTTCACGCGCTGCAGATAAGCCCGACTAGTATAACTATTCCAAGTAACAGCATATCCTACTTCAATATAACTTTCTACAACAACGGAGCATCCGGTGAAAACATAACTCTGCATACAAGCATACCCACCGTAATCTACGGGTATTACTTCAACAGTATAAACGCATATCCTCTATCCTTTTTTATGCCACCCGGATCATCAAAAATAGTCCTATTTTCTTTCGTTACGAATAATGTTTTCTTCTCAACTCCTTTGCAGATAAATATCCCGTATCAAGAGAACGGAACCAATCAGAGTTTTGTGATAAATGCGCCTATAACTCCAAAGTCGTCCGAACTCGTATCCATATCTAATATAACGGCTCCGAATTCGCTATATCCATACCAGTCTGTGAATTTTACCGCGCGTATACTTAACGGAGTCGGGTCCACTGGAGTAAGCGTTCCATACAACTATACACTGTCTTCAGGCTCTACGGTAGTGTATTCTTCAAAAGGGACCATAACACTAAATACCCTCGGCCTTAACGTATTCCCTTTCACCTTTAAAATCAATAGGTCTACAGCACCAGGCGACTACAATCTTAATTTTTCCGTTAAGTACACAGGGTCTTTCTCATCAGGATCCACAAGCATGACAGTGAAGCCATTTGCATCAACGCAGGTGAACTCTGTTAACAACATAGGTGCATTCGGCGGTAACAGATCAATAACAGTTACTAATAACGGTAATACGCCTATGCAGGCGTCTCAGGTAGCGTTTCCCGTTGGGAAATTCAATTCACTTTTCGTTGCCGCAGTTACATCAGGCCGTATAGTGAATGGTTCGATAATCCCATCCACCTCTCTGCTGCAACCTGGACAGACGGTTGTATTGTCATACACAATATCCTACCTTCCTATCTACATAATAATCATAGTTATCATAGCTGCAATAGTCGGTTTCCTTATTTTCAGTAGGAAAGTAAAATTCGTTAAGGAAGTCGTTGAGCACAGGGCCGTTGATGGTTTCATAGATGTAAAACTGGCTCTTAGGCTAAGGAACATCTCAAGGACTGTTATTAAGTCCATAGAAATCTCCGATGTCCTTCCTCCAAATTCGTTAAAGGTCTCAATAACAGGACAGAAAGAAGGAAAGATAATAAAGAGGGGAGACGGCATACACATTAATTGGAAGGAGGAAGAGTTGAATCCGGGTGATGAGATAATAGTTATGTATGAAATAAAGAGTAAAATAGGGATACTCGGTGGATTTAACTTAGGGCCCGCATCTGTGAAGTTCAAGCTAGGTACAAAATCATATTCGAAGAACTCGAACTCTTTAATACTTAACATAAAATAAGCCCTGTAAAAAGATTTAATAACGGTTGCATTTTAATATATTAAATCAGATTGTGCCCCGATAGTCTAGTGGTCTAGGATAGTGCCCTGTCACGGCATTGACGCGGGTCCGAATCCCGCTCGGGGCGTCTGATTATTTTTATATCTTGTATATGTTGTTATAGTATGCTGGACGAAGTTCTTACTGATGATCACGCTAGGATAGACCTCTACCTTAAACAGTTTCTCGATTCGCTGAAAAACGGTTCTCGCATCGATGAGGATTCCTTTCACGTGGCGAAGGTATCATTAAGGAATCATATATTTTGGGAAGAGGAATATCTGTTTAAAGCGGTATACAGCGGCAACGAAGTTCTAATTAAAGGTCTTGAAGCGGAGCATGGGTCCGTATGGAAGATGCTGGACTTAATAGAATCCCTGCTTAGGTCAGAGTCTGGAAAAGCCACGGTGATAAAGAACACAGAGGCACTTCTAAGAGTTTTAAAGGGACACAACGGCACTGAGGAGGGAGGGATATACATACTCCTCGATAAGCTAAGCAATGAAGAACAGGCGGCTTTGCTAGCCAAAGAGGTAGCATTAGCATCCGCCCCGGCAGGATGGGTTTGCACCGTACTAAAAGGGCCTGTAAAGTAACCTAAATAGGATCAGTTTATAGCTCACTCTCTTTGACTTTTTTATCGGCTTTTTCTTTCAGGTCTCTTATAGTTATTACACCCTGCTCAAGATCCTTCTTTCCGACTATAACCGCGTACCTTATTTTTTTGGAATTGCAGTAGTTTAATCCCTTTGAAAGGCTTACATCCTCGAATAGTAGGTCTGTCTTTACACCCTTCTCCCTCAACTTTCTTGCTATCTCTGTCGCTTTTTGCATGCTGTCTATGTTTATTACGCAGTATTTTTCCTCAAAGTCCTCAACAGGAGTTTTTGCCTTTAATATCTCCATAATCACATCAAATCCCAGCGAACCGCCTACTATGGGAAAGTTGCTTTCAAACTTTTTACTGAGTCTATCGTACCTTCCTCCTCCAGCAAAAACTAGACCTTTGTAGGCGTCATCCATAGAGGCTATCTCAAATATCATGCCGTCATAGTAATCCTGACCTCTTACAAGCGATATGTCGAACTTTACATTTTTTATCCCGAATTCATTGTTTAAGTACTCCATTATCTTTTTAGTTTCGTTGTAGCCTTCATTGTCAGGAACTATCTCTTCCGATAGATATGCCCTAATCTTGTCGGCTTTTTCCCCGCCTATCAGCTCCGATACCCTATTTGTAACCTCATCTATCCCAATTTTGTCTTTTTTGTCTACTTCTCTGAATACCTGAACACTGGCATCCGGCGAAGTGTCTAGTTCATCGAGTATGGATTGCAGTATTTTTCTGCTGCTTATCTTTATTATGTAGTTACCCATTCCTATCTTTTTGAGGGCTGCATCCAAACACGCAATCACTTCAGCGTCGTATCTGAGATTGGAAGACCCCACTACATCGATATCCGCCTGTATAAACTCCCTCCATCTGCCCTTTCTCGGATCCTCATACCTCCAGACAGCCCCTACACTGTATGTCTTCAAAGGGAATACAAGGGACTTGTTGCCGGATATAACGCGCATTTTCGATATTGTGTGTTCAGGCCTGAGTGCAAGCTTCTCTCCCTTTTTGTCCTCTAGCGAATACAGTTGCTCTTCCACCTCCGGACCAGCTTTATTTATGAATATAGAAAGGTACTCCAGTGCAGGCGTTTCTATCGGCTCGTATCCGAATTCGTTGAATATTTCTTTTATGTCGTTAAGAGTTTCCTGCCTCATTACAGCCTCTTTCCCGATAAAATCTCTCAGACCTTTGACGTTATCCACCATAAGATAGATATATTTTCCAAACTATTTAAGAATACATCCGTGTATTGCACAACAGATATGGTTATATATTAACCTTGAAAATCATTAGGATTATTATGGATAATTCGAGTTACATAGAAAAGGCCAGGTCTACTGTCAAGAGGAACCTTTCAATAGATGACCTGATAAGGAAGGTTATAACATTCATAGACTCCAGTGAGAAATCGGAGAACACTATGTTCGAAGCAGTGTATGATCTCTTTTTCCTGTATTTTCCGGAGGCGGCAAACATATCGCAGACGAAGGAAGCCTTCATAAATATGACAGTTCATGGGGTTTCAAGGGACGAAGTCGCTAAAACTCTTGGAATGAGCATCGATAGTATGGGCTACGATCTGGATGACGAAGACCTCCAGCTTTTATCCACGGTTGTAAACGAGATTCATAACGTTCATATACTTCTAAAGATAGCTGGAGAGAGGCTGGAGCAGATAATGCTAGCAAATTATGTAAACGTCACAAAAGTCTGCGGGTATGAACTCGGGGCAAGATTGATATCCATGGGCGGCGGGATAAAAAAACTCGCATACATGCCAAGTTCTAGGATACAGGTGCTCGGTGCCGACAAGTCAAGGTTCTCTCAGAGCGAAGCAAGAAATCCCAAATACGGTATAATTTTTAAGCATGAAAAGATAGAAAATGCCGATCAGGACCTGCGTGGAAGATCGGCTAGGATAATAGCATCAAAAATAAGCATGGCAGCAAAACTGGACTTATTTTCAAAGAAGGACAAATCCGGGGAGCTTATAGCGGATATGAACAAAGAACTTGCAAATCTGAAAAAACATGGAACTTTTAAACGTAATAGATAATGTTTACTGGCTAAAACAGGGCAGGAGGACGCTCGTTTCACTTAATATGGTGAGGGATAGGCAGGTCTATGGTGAAAAGTTATTCGATATAAAAAGCCAACAATATAGGGAATGGATACCGGACAGGAGCAAACTCGCCGCCGCTTTTTATAAAGGATTCAGAAATGTGGACATCAAGAAGGGATACAAAATACTGTATCTAGGCGCATCATCCGGCACTACGGTTTCCCATGTGTCAGACATAGTCGGCGCAGACGGTTCTGTCTATGCGGTTGAACTTTCAGAGGAGATGGGAATAAAACTGATACTTCTCGCAGAATCGAGGAAGAACATTTTCCCTATAATAGGCGATGCCAGAAAAGTGAAGGAGCTTGTTGGCGATGCTCGTAATTTCGATTTTATCTATCAGGACATATCTCAGAGGGATCAGGTAGATATATTTATAGGCGCCGTACAGTCACTTCTTAAGCCTGGAAAATCGGCTGCGATAGCGATAAAGACAAAGAGTATAGATGTTAGAGCAAGCAGTAGGGATGTTATAGATCAGGAGGTTAAAAAACTGGGAAAATTCTTCAAAGTTACCGCTTCTATAAACTTATACCCCTACCAGAAGGATCATGCGCTTGTCTTCGTCACTAAAAGGCAGTAACTGCAGAAGTAATCCGTACAAAAGTTAAGTACTAATACCTCCTTGTAATATTATTATCTATGGAAGACGCCGACCTTATAGAAAAGATCGAGGCTCTGAAGATGGAAATAAAGAAAGTTGAGTCCGATCTGGGCATTCACATTGAATCCCTCCAATCCACCGTTACTGCGGTAGAAAATCCCATCGTCAGTGAGATACTAAAGTCTGAACACGAATTAGAAAGTATAGAATCATCCATATCCACGAAGAAAACTGCGATAAAACCCGGCACCGCTTTGGTTGAGGAAGAGGCTGCATTACCCCCTGAAAAACAGAAGAAGGTTGAAGTAGCGTTATCTTTGAAAGAATCCTCCAAATCACTTCAGGAAAAAGCCGCACAGGTTGAGCACATAAACAATATACTCACTCAGTTGAAAGAGAGCATTACGTCTCAAAAACCACAACAGCAGGAATATGTCCGCAAACAGTCTGCAGTGGCTCAAAAACCGCAGCAGGCTATCAAGAAAACTTATGCACAGACCCAGCCAAAACCAGTCGAGGAACCGCATGAGAAGACAAACTATTCTGTGGATGATCTGTCAACTCTCATAAAGATGCTTAAGCAACTCGTACAGCAGAACATTGAGCTCTCGGATACATTAAGAGAATTGCTGGAGCAGAATAGGAGTTTGAAATCCTCCAGTAGACTTTCTGAATTAACCAGAAAGCTAGCTATGGCTGGAATAAATGGGTAAATTAGTATACATAATAATAGATGGGCTGGCTGACCTCCCAATCAAGAATCTCGGAGGTAAGACCCCACTCGAATACGCTTACAAACCAAACATGTACTATTTTCTTAGACACTCTACATTGGCTTATCCAAATGTACTCGGCAAAAGCGCACCACAGAGCGATTCCGGGGTGATGGCGGACCTCGGCTATGATCCTATCAAATATTCGACTGGAAGAGGATGGTTTGAATGTCTCGGGCTTGGGCTGGATCCAAAGGATAGCGATCTAAGTCTAAGAGCTAATTTCGGAAGTATCGAGGGCTCTAACCTGAAAAACGTTAGGGTTTACATGAGTAGTGGTGAATTGCAGGAGCTAGAGGATGAAATAAACAGCAAGGTTAAAATTGATGCTGACTTCGAATTCAAAGTAGGAGAGGGATACAGGGCCGGTCTGGTTATACGTGCGACAAAATATAAATTATCCGCATTTATCTCCGAAAATGAACCTGGTTATTCCCCTAAATTTTATCCAAACGGTAGAAAAATAGGATTTGCTGTACCAGTAAAGAGTAAAAAAATATCCAAGATAAGGGCTTTAAAGAAAGAGGCGAAGTACTCAGCGGATTTACTAAATGACTTTATATCTAAGTCATCAGATGTCATCAAGAAGTCCAGAGTGTATCGTGACAGAAAAAATCGTAGAGAAGAGCTGCCGAATTTTTTGTTCCTAAGAGGGGGTGCAGTTTCGGACCCTAAACTACCGGATATAAACAAAACGTACGGTAAAAACTGGGCCGCAGTTGTCGGTATGCCGCTTGAAAAGGGAATAAGTATGGCGGCGGGCATGAGTATAATAGACACCGGTGAACTCTCCGATATAAAGTCTGATTTTTACAACAAATCGGATAAATTAAATTCAGCCCTCAAGAAATTCGATGCGGTGTATCTGCACATTAAACAGACGGATGCAGCATCGCATTTGGGTAAATACACAGACAAGTACAGTATAATAGAATCTTTTGACAAAATAATATTAGGAGAACTTTCTAAGAAATTAGATATGAAGGGAGGGGATACTCTTGTTTTGACGTGCGATCACGCTACTTCCTCAGAGTTAAAACGTCACATAAACTCAAATATACCCGTGTTTATATCCAATATAAAGTTTGGACCAAATCCTTCCTTTGGCGAATCGATTGCCAGGATGAATCATGTCAAATCCATAAGGCACGCCACGGATATATTGCGTTTTGCTTCGAGGGTGTAAATGTCAAATCAGGAAATAGCGGAGAGGCTTTACGATATAGCCGATATGCTCGAAATAGAGGGCGTACAGTGGGAACCTAGAGCTTACAGGACAGCGGCGATGACAATCCTTACACTCAACACAGACGTCACTGTGTTTTATAACGAAGGCAGATTGACGGAACTTGAAGGCATAGGTAAATCAATATCGAAATCCATAGAGGAGTACATAAAGACAGGAGAGATAAGTAAATACGAGAAGCTTAAGAAGAAGTACCCTATAGATTTCGAATCGTTTAGGAAAGTAAGGGGCCTCGGTCCAAAAAGAGCATACCTTCTTTACAAAAAGCTGGGTATAAAGGACACTCACAGTTTGGCCTACGCCATAGAGAAGCACAAGATAATGTCTTTAGAGGGCTTTGGCGAAAAGAGCGAAAAAGAACTTGCAAAGAATCTGGATACATTCCTGAAACTGAAAGAGAATAGAAAGCCGTTGGGCTATGTTATAGACTACATCGAAAACCTAGTAACATCACTTCGCAAGAATAAACTGTTTGAACGTGTAGAGTTGGCCGGTTCAACAAGGAGGATGAGGGATACTGTCGGCGATTTTGATATACTGGCGGTTTCCTCAAATCCAGAGGATGCAATGGAACTTTTCTCTAAGATGAAGGGTGTTACCAACATCGTCGTAAAGGGGCCGACAAAAACCACCGTTGATCTAGATATCGGGCTCAGCTGTGATATAAGGATAGTAAAGATGGCATCATTCGGCTCTGCTATGCAGTACTTTACCGGAAATAAGGATCACAATATAAAACTCAGAAAAATAGCAATCTCAAAGGGACTGAAACTGAACGAGTACGGTATTTTTAGAGGTACAAAGAAAATCGCCGGGCAGACAGAGGAGGGTGTATACAAAACTCTTGGACTAGACATGATGCAGCCTGAGTTGAGGGAGAACATGGGTGAGGTAGAAGCCTCGCAGCACCACAAACTCCCAAAAATCGTGGAATATAATGAGATTCTCGGAGACCTGCACACCCACACCAGAGATAGTGATGGAGCTAATAGTCTCGAAGACCTTGCCGAATACGCCCATAATCTGGGAAGGAGATACATCGCACTCACTAATCACAGCGCGGGTCTGAAGATAGCAAACGGGTTGGATGAAGAAAGGTTTAGAGCAATCAATAAAAAGATCGATTCTTTCAACAGTAAGAGTGAAATAATGGTACTTAAGGGTGTAGAACTAGAAATATTGAAGGACGGGTCATTAGATTTATCAAATAAGATACTTTCGGAGATGGACTTCGTTATAGGAGCCATACATCAGAACCTGAAGATGAGCCCCTCCGATCTTACCGGCAGGCTAATAAAGGCGATAAATAGCGGACGAATAAACGCTATAGCCCACCCTACCGATAGAATGATCGGTGAGAGGGAGGCACTGCCCCTAAATTTCGATAAAGTATTTGATGCGTGCGAGAAAAACAATGTGTTGATAGAGATAAACGGATTTCCAAACAGATCAGACCTGCCGTTTGACCTTGTGAAAAGGGCCAAAGAGCACGGGGGAATAAAGTTCTCTCTCGGCAGCGATGCACACAGGTTGGAGCATCTTAAATTCATACGACTATCGACGGCGATAGCTAGAAGGGGCTGGCTTACCTCCAAAGACGTTGTAAACACAATTAGCTACAAAGATCTGCTAAAACTAAGACGATAGAATATATAAATTGCAAAAGCTAGTACTTAATTTATGACTGAACATGTACATACCGGCGTAGAGGGATTTGACCAGTTAGTAAACGGTGGATTTGTTAAGAACAGCGTAACAACGTTATACGGTTCTCCCGGTGCCGGTAAAACAATATTCAGCATGGAGTTCTTGCTCGAAGGACTCAGAAATGATGAGAAGGTGTTTTACATCAGTCTAGAGCAGAATCTTGAGTCTTTTATAAAAAGCGCAGAGTCTTTGGGATTCAAGGAATTCGGAGAGAACGTAGGCAAAAATTTTATTTTTACAAAAATGTCCGGCCATGACTTTAAGAAATTCTTGTCGGTAGATCTTCCTAAGATACTGGAGACTAGGGAGGGAAAGCACTCCAGAATAGTGATAGATCCGCTGACACCTTTCCTGTGGGAGATAAAGGACATAGTTATGCAGAGGAACATGCTTACTGAGACCTTTGAGATGCTAAGAAAATTTGGTACTACAATGGTTACCGTAGAAAGATACGGCGACATAAATAAAATGCAACTCTCGGAGGATATGGCGATACCAATATATCTTTCAGATATGGTTATCCTGCTATCAATGCAGTACAACCAGAATTTTTACCAGAAAGCCGTAACCGTCCTTAAGATGAGGTTCTCATCACACAGCACGGGGATGCACCCCTTCGACATAACTGACAAGGGCATAAGGATATTCCACGATCAGCCCGTGTTCTAAACATCCACTTCAAGATATACAGGTGCGTGATCCGAGCCATAAACGTTTTCTAGTATATCGGCACCCCTTAAAGAGTTTTTTAATTCATCAGAGGTTATAAAATAGTCTATTCTCCAACCTATATTTCTCTTCCTAGCGAATGTTATAAGGGACCACCATGAATAGTGACCACTGTCCTTTATGAACTCCCTGTAAGTGTCTATGTAACCTTTCTGCAAAATCTTCGTCATCCATGCTCTCTCCTGCTCAGTAAATCCTGGGTTCATAACGTTCTCCTTAGGTCTTGCAATATCTATCTCCGTATGTGCTACATTGAAATCACCCCCTATAATGACGGGCTTACTCTTTCTCAAGTCCTCTAAATACTCAAGCATCTTTTTGTTGAACGCGAGCTTGTAATCCAGTCTAGTTAGCTCCCTTCTGGAATTTGGGAAATAGCTGTTCACTACATAATATTTGTCGAATTCCGCAGTTATCACCCTGCCTTCATTATCAAACTCAGGGTCACCGAACCCATACGTTACCGATAGTGGTTTAATCCTCGTTATTATTGCAGTACCGCTATAAGCGGGCTTATTCGCCTTGAAAAAATATGAATTATATTCTGAGTAGTCAAAAGCGTCTGGGAATTCCTTTGCCTTCGTTTCTTGAAGAAGTACAACATCATACTTTCCAGATTCCACCATCTCAAGCAGGATTCCTTTCTTAAGAGCACTCTTTATCCCGTTTATATTCCACGACAGAAGTTTCATGTTCAGTATAGTTCAGTTCTATTTAAATTACTGTCTGTTCATATTTTCTATCTTTATTAGCTGCTTTATGTAATTGCTCCTAAATTTTTTGATCTGTCGTTTTTTCGTTATGTAGCCTACAAGCTCTTTTATAGTCCTTTCTATATTTTTGGTGTTATCCACCTGAATAGTGTTTTTGTGTATCGATGCAGATTCTATGTATGAACCATCCAGCGCTTCAAATAAAATATTGTCATGTACCTTTTCTTTGCTGTACCCTCTTTTTTCCAGCCTTTTCTTCAGACGCATTGGATCACACCTAATGATTATGAACAAATCTACCTTCTTTGACTTTAAGAAATGCCCCATATGCGAAACTATAATAGAGTTATCCTTTAATTCTGGCCCAACAGCCGCATTAAGCTCCTTGATACTCACTTCATATTTTCCCCTTAGCAGTTCATTGGAGTCTATGATTCTGTAATCCAATTTTTTTGCGAGTTCCCTTGCTATGGTGTGCTTTCCAGTTCCGGGCGTGCCACTTATCGATATTATCATAGTACTCTTTAATTATACACTATTACTATTTAATGGTAAAGTATTAATATTAAACTATATCATAGTTTAAAGATGGACGAAAATCTTGAGTCTATAATAAGTTCTGAGAAACGTTCAGTTAGCCGGCACAATACAAATATCAATGAATTCTATAAACTAGCAGATAACTTCTACCTAGAGCCATCAGTCATTAAGAGTACTTCTAAATCCGCAAATAATCTTAATTATGAAGCCGCGGTTGCAAAATATGGCAAAGATGGCGTAGACAGATATTACAAATCACTATTGGACATTGACGTTAACACAAATCTAGAGAGTCTACTGCCGGATGACAGTGTGCAACGTAAAACGCCCGTTTTGAAAAAGGCTCTTGGTTATGCCAGCAAGGCGTTATTATCACCAATTTCCGCTTGCTTTGGCATTTATAACTTCGTATTGAACAAGACGAATAACCACACTCTCGCGAATGCATCGCTTGTTGGCTCATTCGGTGAACTAGCTACGGCAGGCATGTTTGCTCTAGAGACTGCATATTACTCCGCGGCCTTGCACATACCATTCGGGCAGCTTTTCATGGAGGAATTACCAGTCAATATACCCACATTTATAGAGACTGGAGCGCTTGTAACAGTTGGGGGCACATTGCTCATGAATATGATAGTTATGCACCTACAGAAAAAATTTAATGCCGATTATCTGGAGCGGACTGCGATTGAGAAAGATATAAAGAAATACAAAAAAGAATTCTACGCAACCTATAAGAAATACTCAGGAAGCTTTCTAAACGATCGTAGGGATGAAGTTTCTCTTAAAGACCTTAATGCAGTCTATATGATGAGCAGCTCTAAGGCCAGCAATTATATGATGGACAGCATAGCCAATACGAAACTTTATGAAGAGGAGGTAATCCCATTCATAGAGGAGTCTCTAGGTAAAAAAGTTAAAGCAAGTTCGATAATACATAAGAGCCCTTCGGGAGTTGGTGGCGCAACGTTTATTCCTTCTTCCCTGATGGGTAAACTATTTAAGAAAGGCGTTCACGGTTACGTTTTTGTAAACAGAAAGAGGGCTGTCGCTGCACCCGGCTACATATTCGCGGATTATCATGAACTGTCCCATCACGCAGGCGCTACAAGCGAACAGATGGCTAGCTACTATGCGATGCAAGCCATGGACAAACTAGCACAGACTAAACCTCTGGAAGGATATGATCTTTATACGGCTACGAACAGACTTCTATCTGCAGTGGGCGCCCTTAAGAAGAAATACAGCAATATCGATGATTATATGAGTAGACTCAGAAAACTAGACCTGCCTGGATTTGTATACGACTCATTCGATGAGAAGTTTGACCCAATGAATTCGATAACTCCCCCAATGTATGAAATAGCCGAGGAAAGCTCTGATTCTAAATTTGCAGATCTGTATGTTTCCGGGCCGTATCTAGCCTCGAAGCTCGTAGAGAAAGGCGGTATTAGGACCTTTAAGAACTCTGAATAGTACTGATCCGTAAGCATTTATTGTCTGAGCGATAGAGTTAAATTATTAGCTCACAAAATTATATTTTATGGACGAGATAGATGTTGTACGTACGCTCAATGAGACTGACAAGAAAATACTTACAATGCTTGCTGAGAAGAGCCTTACAGTTTCCGAGATAGAGGCACAGACTCCACTCGATAAGTCATCCGTACTGAACTCTGCAAGGAAGCTTTTCAGCAAAGATGTCATAAAATTGGCGACACTGTCATCTGTTCAATACAGCCTTACCGACCTGGGTGCAAACTATCATAGAACCGGCTTACCCGAATGCATTCTCGCCAAACTGCTTATTAAAAGAAGCAGCATAACCTACAAGGATTTATACTCTTTGTCTGGGCTGGATGAAAAGGAATTTTCTGCAGCTATAGGCTCGCTGAAAAAGGCAAATGCCATCGAAATTTCTTCGGTAATAAGCGGTAATCTAGACAAGTTGAATCATGTTATAGAACGAGCAAAATTGCTAGATTCGGTAGGTAAAGGGGAAAGTCTGAAAGAGACTCCTGAACTATCCGATATGATAAAGAGGGGCATCATAAAAGTCGATACTGACCTTCAGCAGAATCTTGAGATTACTGAATTCGGAAGGAAAATCCTACAGCACAAAGAATTCAACAACTTATCCGTTGATAAACTGAATTACGATGTCATAAAGAACTGGAAAGATTTCTCATTCAGGGAATATGATTTAAACGCAGAGGTTCCGCAGTCGGTTATCGGTAGAAAAAACATAAAGGTCGAGTTCGCCTCGCTTATAAAAGACGTACTTGTCTCTATGGGATTCTCCGAGATGCACAGCAATTACGCTGAATCTACTTTTTGGAATTTTGATGTTATGATGTTCAAACAGAATCATCCGGACAGAGATATACAGGATACTGTCTACATTGATGCAGGAAGGGCCACCGTCCCGAAAAAAATCCTTAATAACGTCATGAGCGTATACGAATCCGGCTTTTCGGATGGAAAATATAACAGATCGATAGGCCAAAGGATGGATTTTGATACCAAGAAGAGCGATGTACTTATCCTGAGGGGGCACACTACATCTACGACTTTCAGGTATATAGCACATTATATAGCTAAGAGTCCTGAAAAACCCTTTAAGTTTTTCTCTATAGATAAAGTGTTCAGGAACGAGACAATGGATGCTACGCACCTTCTCGAACTGTATCAGATAGAAGGGATAGTCTATGATGATAATCTTACACTTAGAGACCTAACCGCTTACATAAAAGAGTTCTACAAGCGTATAGGAATCGATCAGATACGTCTGAAACCTACATATAATCCTTACACCGAACCGAGCCTGGAGATACAGGGATTCAGTCCAGATCTCGGAAGATGGGTCGAACTTGGGAATTCAGGTATATTTAGGCCAGAGACTCTGAGACCGTTAGGTATAACAAAGAACATAATAGCATGGGGATTCGGCATGGAGAGGATGTTGAATCTGCGGATAGGTCTGGACGATATAAGAAAACTTTACGGTGCATTTGCAGATTTGGATTTGTTAAGGGATGTTCAGGTCGGGAAAATTTTCAAGGGGTCGCCGTGATATGGTAATGATAAATTCAAGCATCGAGGAAATGAACAGAATCCTGCGTAAGAAACTATCTAGGAAAGATTATGACGATGTCTGTTTCAAGTACGGCATAGACCTGACGGGCGATGACGGGTATATGAACTTCGAACTAACATCTGATAGACTGGAGATAGTGTCAAAGTACGCTCTTGCAAACCTTATAGCAGAAATGTTGGGGTTCTCCGTTCATAGAAATAGTACTATATCCTCTAAAAAACTGGAGGTCACAGTTAAGAAAAGCGAAAGGCCTTTTGTGAATACCCTGTTTGTAAAACTGGATAAGATGATAGGAGGTTCTATACAGGAATTGGTAGAGATACAGAACAAGCTAGATTCTACGATAGGAAGAAACAGAAAAATGGCTGCGATAGGCATATTTGATTATGATAAGCTCGAGTTTCCCATTACCTATTCTACTAGAAAGAAGGGGGATATATCATTCGTTCCCCTCGGATATAACTCTGAAAAGAGATATGATGCCGTGATGCTAGAGACTAAGCAGGGGCTCGAATACGGTAAATTAATATCCGGTGAACCCGCAGTCTGGACGCAGAAAGACGGTAAGATAGTTTCGCTTCCTCCGGTGATAAATGCGGATTTCTGTTCGGTAACAAATGAGACAAAGACTCTCTTCGTAGACATAACAGGGACAGACAGGCATGCAGTAAATTCCGTTACAAATGCATTGGCATTCAACCTGCAGTTCTTCGGCAGTGTAGAAGTCGTGTCTCCGTCATATTCGTCTAAAGATATTGATACCGGATTCTCCTTACAGAGCGAGAAATTCAACTTGAACCAGGATAATATCTCAAGTATACTGGGTATAGAAATACCTCTCAAGAAAGTTGCGTCCATACTAAAGGCTTTCGATTACGAAGTACATGAGGATAACGGCGATTCGCTAATAATTGTTCCGCCATTCTACAGGCAGGACATTATACATCAAGTTGACATAGTCGACGATGTAGTCCGTATGTTCGGAATAAATGAGCTGCCTTCCTCAGAGCTAAGGACATACACGGTCGGATCAAGACTTGCAAATTACAGGGCTGTTGAAAACATACGAAACCTAATGATAGGTTCTGGTTACCAGGAGTTAGAACTCAATGTTTTAACCAACGAGACAATACAGTTTGAGAAGACCGGTATACCCTCTTCTAATTATGCCCCGCTTATAGACATTAAAAGCGGTGACATAACAATGACGAGGGTAAATGTATTACCGGAGATGTTACGTTTCGTATCAAATAACCTAAACAAGAGATTTCCGCAGAATCTGTTCGATATAGGTTACGTTGTCAGGAAGTCAGACGCAGATGTTCTTTTTGATAACCAGCTAAGGCTTACAATTATCTCGTGCGGTAAAACCGCGAATGTGAGCGATATAGTGACAGTTGTTAGGAGGGTACTATCCGATACATTTACAGACGCAAAGCCGTCTTTTGTAAAGGACGATGACCTGGACGGATTCTCAAAAATGATGATAAAAGGACGTGCCGGATTTATAAATTATAACGGCCAGAATATAGGAATAGTCGGAGAGGTTCATCCGAAAGTCTTGAACGAGTTCGGATTGGAAATGCCTGCTTCGGTGGCGGAGATCTATCTGGATCGACTTGGTTTATGAATTGTGAATTGTGTGGTTTCTCTGATGGTACATTGTACAGGACGGAAATAGAAGGTGCAATACTGACCGTATGTGGAGAATGCTCAAAGAACGGCAAGGTCATAGGAGAGGTAAAAAAGCCAGAAAGTACGACAAAACAGAACCATCAGCAACAGCAAGGATCCATGGAGATAGAGCTGAGACTGGATTATTCGAATGTGATATCGAAAGCACTGAAGGATAGCAATATAAGTATAGACGAGCTCTCAAACAGGCTGAAGGAATCCAGGCTCACGCTAAAGAAGGTGGCTGAAGGAAAAATCACACCTACTGACGAACTCGCCGGAAAGCTTGAAGATGTTTTAGGAATATCACTTTTCGAAAAAGTATACACCGGTTATTCCGGGAATGCGGATGACGGCCACATCACGTTTGCGGATATAGTACAGTTCAAGGATAAGACTAAGCAGGGGTAACGAAGCGGTCAAACGTGTAAGGCTTAGGACCTTATGGCTCAGGCCTTCGAGGGTTCAAATCCCTCCTCCTGCATATATTGTCTACGATTATGTCAGCTTCCTCTTTAGACAGTCCGCCGGACATAATATCATAGTAATGCCCGAGGTTTGTAGCTTTATGGTCATAGAATTTTAAGTACTTGTCTTCAAACGGGTTGGCGATTTTCCTCATTTCGATACGGTTCTTAGATATATCTCCGTCTGTACACCTCATGAGTGTATATTCTAGATTTTTATCCAGGTCCATTATGATAAGAGGCGAGGAAATTTTCACACTGTTGACCTCATCATATATTTTTTTTGACAGGGCTTTAGGTACTTTTCTAGGCTTAAGAAGGTAATCATCGAGTGCTCTCTTTTTAATTTCATCCGAAACCAAAAAACACACATAATCCAGCTGCATTTTATCCATCGCAGCAATGCTCTTCTCAGCATCCTCAACATCGTACGTGGATGTTACGAGCGAAGTAAAATTAATATTCAAGTCAAAATCAAATGTCAGGCCAACTGCAGAGTTTCCTATTATTCTGTCAGCGACATCCTTTGGCCCCTTCAATCTGTTCCGTGCGCCCAGAAAATTGTCCAGGCTAAGCTGGTACCCACCCATACGAAGTTCATGAAACTAGGTGATATAAATATGTGCAAACCGTACATTTTCTATAGTAGTAAATCTATCGGCAGTTATTGTACTTGCGTCATTAGAAAAATTACAATAGCATTTAAATATGCCACCTGTGTATATTTAATTACGATAAATAAAATGTGAGGTGCTTATGACAAATCTACCAATTGATAAATTTTTGAATATATTTAAGAAGAACGTAAATATAGAGTCTTCTTCCAATAGCGACTACGTAGAATTGGAAGTAGAGCAGAAGGATAAGCCACTCGCAAAGATATATGTCAAATATTACTCCTTGGTTAAATTCGAGGATTCCTCCCCCATCCTTAATGATATAAGATCCGGATATACCCTTGCATTCATAAAGATAAAAGACCTTAAGGAGAAAGGCGGAGTGGAAGAACTCAAGAGAACGATATCAAAACTTAAAAAGAGCGCAGACGCTGCCGAAGCACAGATAATAGGTATAGACGAGGATTATCTGCTTGTCGTGCCAAACTTCGTAAAAGTCGAGAAAGGAGAAGTTCTTCAGGACAAACCGATACTTCAGTGAGTTTAGCTTTCAATTGAATAGTATGCGGCCGCTATCGCGGGTCTATCACTATCCTTTACTATATTCAGAGGAGTTAACTTTTTCATCGGTGCTGAAATATCATGCACAGAAGACTCGAATTTGACAGTATTAAACCCATATTCTAAATCCTCATAGAATTCGGAAGCGCTCTTATCCACGGCCACGACCTCTGGTTTTGATGTATTCAGTATGTCCTTTGCATCATTCAAGGTCTTTACACGGTATATATGGACGCTATTGTCGATTATTACGGCTAGGATTATCTGCCCATTATAGCTTGCTATACCAGCTGTCTTCATATATTTCAATAAGGATTAATTCTTCGAAGAAGAATTTTACCGATTTAATTTTCTTAAATCTAAGTTTTAATGAATCTATCAGTTTATAAACCTTATCAACGTCATACGCAGTGGACAGTACAAGAAAAGCCTTTCCGTTCTTTTTTAAGTGCTTCGGCAGTTCTTTAACAATTCTAATCGTTAACTCATAGCCTGCCTTTCCGCCAAGAGTTGCCACGTCCAGCCAATCTTTCTTATCTATTTTCCCTGGAAGGTATGGAGGGTTACAATATATAATGTCAAAACGCTTCCCCTCCAGTCCTGAAAACAGATTCGATCTTACAACCTTTACGTTCTTTATAAGATTTGCCTTGGCATTAGATTTTATAGTTCTTACTGCATCTTCACTTATGTCAACGAGCGTTACAGTGTCTGCATGTACTGCAGCGTTCAGTCCGATTATTCCGCTGCCAGCACAAAGATCCAAGACATCCCCGTATGCGTACTGTAAAGCCCCCAGTGTAAGTAACGAATCTTCCGATGGCGGATATACACCATTAGGTACTTTCAACTTGAGTTTTTGGTATTTTGCCTTTGTCATAACCTATTTAAATGTTACTCTACTCTAAAGATAATATTTTAAATACCAGAATGTATATTAAAATGATTTATGAAAGTACCAAGAGCTAGAAGAAGAGGAAAGAGTAAGATGTTTACCGTCAATGATTTCAGAGCGGTAGCGGACGCTAAGCTAATAAAGGGTGACGAAGCAGAAAAAGGCAGAGTCGTGGCGCTTGTCAATGACGTGTACAGAACGGCTCCTCTGATGAAACTTAAATTCGAGACTGGAAAATCGTGCTATTTGCCAGCCTTCAGCGGTGCATACGTAGGAATGCCGATTAATTATTTAGATCCTTTGCAGCCTGTTAACGGCGCAATATTAAGACTGAAAGATATACCGACAGGTACTGACATTTACAATATAGAATTGATGCCTAACGACGGCGGTAAACTCGTAAAATCTGGCGGAGGGTCCGCAAAGCTCGTAGAGAACGTACAGGGGACCGCTGCGATAGCACTGCCTAGTGGAAAAGTGATCCGCTTGAATCCGGAATGCAGAGCGATAATAGGCAAAGTTGCAAATTCAGGCAGAGTAGAAAAACCTTTCTACAAAGCGGGGAACAAGTTCCATTCGATTAAGTCTAGAGGAAGATATTGGCCAATGACGGCTGCCGTAGCAATGAACGCTTACGAACACAAATTTGGTGGTAAAAGGAGGAGTTCCCAACACAAGTCTAAGAGCGTGGCAAGAAACGCTCCTGCAGGTGCTAAAGTCGGTACGATAGCACCTAAGAGAACCGGGGTTAGATAGTTAATATGAGTGGAGACTTTAAATATAGAGGAAAGACGATAGATGAATTGAAGGCGATGAGCAATGATGAACTCGCCAAAATAGCAAACGCAGACTTCAGGAGAGTGGCCAAGAGAGGATACTCCCAGGAAGAAAAGACGTTCCTTAAGAATTTTAATAAAAAAGTTAAGTCATCCAAGACGATAAAGACGCACATGAGGGAGATGTTTATACTGCCGCAGTTTGTTGGGCTAACAATTCACGTTCACAACGGAAAGGAATTTGTGCCGATCCAAATAAAACCAGAAATGGTATTTCACAGGTTAGGCGAGTACGCTCTGACGACCAAACAGGTAAGACATGGTTCACCTGGTATTGGTGCAACGCGTTCTAGTGTATTCGTGCCGATCAAGTAGGTCTAAGCATGGTAACAAAAGTATCCGCAACAAGAAACAGAATGATAGTCTCTCTCAAGCATACGCACGAGATAATGGAGGCTATAAAGGGCAAGAACATAGTCAGGGCTATAAAGTACTTGGAGAAGGTAAAGGACGGCAAGGAATCGGTACCTTTCAAGAAATACCCTAGCAAAGGACACAAGCAGGGTGTGCCACAGGGACATCCTGTAAGGGCAACAAAGCAGGTTCATCAGGTAATAAAGGAGCTGCAAGACAATGCCAAGGCCATGGGCTTTGATGATAGCAAGATAGTAGTATCAGGATATGACCTGGGAAGAGGCGCTTATCCCCGTTTCAGAAGCGGTTCAGTATACAGGCATGGTAAGAGGACAAATCTTTCCGTTTACAGCATAGTAGATCAAGACAGAAAGGCAGTCGCAAAGAAGGAGCCCGAGAAGGCACCAGAGGCAAAGCCTGCCGAGACTGCTACAGAACAGGTTAAGGAAGAGCCGCAGAAGCAGGAGAAAGAAGTACCAGAAGACGCAAATGCTAATAAACAGCAAAGTGTTGCAGATAGTGAGGTAAAGAACTGATTATGTTGCCGAAGAAAGTAATAAGCTCCAGAGTTAGCGAACAGGGTGCCTATGAATACCTGGAAAAGAAATTCAGCAGATTCGGAATAAGCGATATAATAATAAGCAAGACTCCTTTGGGTATGAAGGTTGTCATAAGGACACCGAAACCCGGAGCCCTTGTTACAAGAGCGGCGCAGACTATGCGGGACGCATCAAGGTACCTTGGTAACTATTTCAAACAGGAGCCGCCTAGGATTGAAGTTGAACAGACTGAGGATCCTCAGTTGGACCCGAAGATAGCGGCGGATTCTATAGCCTTCAAGATCTCGAAATACGGACCTATGAGATACAAGATAATCGCGCACAGGGCTATGGATGATATTATGGCTGCCGGCGCAGGCGGTGTTGAGATAGAGATAGGCGGTGTTATAAAGGAGAGGGCTGCACATTTCAAGTTCAGGCCACACGGAAGTGTAATGCCAAAGACAGGGCATTTAGAGTCTTTCGGTGTAAGGACCGCTAGTAAACAATTAGTTTTAAAGAGGGGCGTTGTAGGCATAAAGGTAACTATAGTAGTGCCGGTACGTTCGCCAAGTGAGGTAGAAATAAAAGATGGAAGAGGATTTGAAGGAGCTGGAACTGGAACTCCTAAAGATGAACATAAAGAGAACGCAAGGACTTCAGCCAGCTGATGCAGGAAAGTACAGACACTTAAAGAAGAAAATAGCGGTGCTGAAGAGCGAGCTTAGGAAGAAGGAGCTCGCAGAGTCGAAGAAAAGCAAGTAAACCCTATTTCGTTTCGGCTGACTTATCAGTAGCAAATCCAAAATCTTTTTATTTAGGCCTTTTCTTATATTACATATGTTTGGCTTCAACATAAAGAACTACGAGAAAGAGTTTGATGTAAATACTCTTGAAAAGAAGCACGTATTCTATGACCTTTACGTAAAAAGCGATGATCCGCAGGAACTCCGTAACGAACTCTCTGAATCACTAACGGATATGGATTATAAGATTCTTCTCAATGAACTCGCAAAATACGAGGGGAGTGAATTAGAAGAGACCTTCCGAGGAGGAAACGCGAAACCCATACGTGCTCTTATAAAAGCCGCTAGGGATAATAAAAAAGGATCAAAGTACCCGGTTCTTTGGAAATCCTTCCTAGTTTTGGGTATAATATTTCTAGGCGTTATACTGGTGTCTTTTAGGGGCTCTGTTGAGACCGACCTTACTAGTTTCAGCTACACGCCGTCTGCAGTTACAGTATACGGCATGATTGCATTCTTCGTTCTTTCATTCATAGCGTTCATGATAAAGAAGGTTGTACCAATGTTTTTGTGGGCTAAAATAATCGGGATATATGATCCGACCGAAGAGTCCGCGAACGTAAGAGTTGTCCTAGCGGGTGACTGCAAATTTAAGGACAAGGAGTCATACTCAAAACTGGAGGGTGACATGACAGAACTGTACAGCGAACTTTCCAGAAAATACTCCAACAAATTGAATAAGAGGCAGATGACACAAAGCGTTAACAGCACTCTGGCGAACGGCTTCAAAGGGCCGCAGAACCTTAGCAATAAACTCAGGGACGTTGAGAAGGAATCATCCGACTTGGAAAGAAGTTTCGTTTCGGGGAAAATAAGCGAGGACGAGTATCATAAACTCAAGTCCAGTATAGATTCAAGGAAAGTTCAGCTAGAAACGCTGTTCGACCTGATTAACGGATAAGTAAAAATCCACCGGGAATAGCGCAAAGTTTGTCAACTTTTATATTCATCTAAATACATCAAACTTAATGGACCTGGGGACAATAGGATTCTATATAATATCAATTTTACTTGTGTCTCTGGCGATATTGATGGTCTCTACAAAACGACTTGTACACTCGATTCTGTTCATGTTTATGTTTGTCGTAATCGTCGCCACAAGCCTACTTTACATAAATGCAGTCTTTCTCAGCGTTGTCGAATTGATAATATACAACGGTGGCATAGTTCTTCTGTTGGCGATAGGGATAAGCCTTCTTCCGGAGGGCATAGTGGAAAATCTAAATTACAAGTTCGTTTTTGCCGTACCAGTCATAATTCTGGCACTTACATCGTACCTTCTTCTCAGGTTTCCTAGCTACACCGCAGCGTCTACCCTAAATTATCAGACCTTGGGAGTGTACCTGTTCCAGAATTACGGGCCCCTACTTGTAATAATAGCATTTACAGCATTGACAAGTCTAATATCTTCCCTGTTCATAATCAATAAGGAGGCTTACAGATGATTCCGTTTCAAGACATTCTGATACTGACATCGGTATTGTTTGCTATAGGGGTGTATGGAATAATATCGAAAAGAAATGGAATTTACATAATAATCTCTATAGAGATAATAATAAACGCGGCTGTCATAAACTTTGCATTCGCAGCCAGTTTTCTCAATGAGATAAGCGGAGCAGTATACGCGATACTCGTCCTTATAATGGCGGTTTTCGAAGCTGTTGTCTTTATGTCTCTGATGATAGAACTGTCCAGGAAGAAAGGCACGGTCGATATATCAAAAGTGGGTAAATTCAGGGGTTGATATGTTATTCTTTATACTGCTTCCCGCAATCATTGCAACCCTACTGATTCCGTTATTTCGTAAGGAGTACAGCTTCATTGTATCAATCACGGGTACAGCGCTATCGCTTATCCTGTCAGGTTACCACTTTTATGCCGGTTTCGGAAAAATCATAGAGCAGAGTTATACATGGATGACTGTCAACGGTTATAGCATAGTGCTCTCCACCGTATCAAATAACTTGACTCTTTTCATGGCTACACTAGTTTCTTTCATATCACTTATGGTTCTTATCTTCTCCACCTTTTACATGAAGAAGGAGCCGCAGAAGCGCTTTTACGCCGAAATGTCATTTTTCATATTCTCAATGCTGGGCCTTGTCATATCAAACAGTCTTCTTCTGTTCTTTGTATTCTGGGAGTTTATAGGAGTCTCTTCATACTTGTTGATAGGTTTCTGGTACAGCAAGGAGGCACCATCGGCAGCGGGTAAAAAAGCCCTTGTCATAACCAGGATAGGTGACATGGCCCTGCTTGCAGCAATAATAATACTATTTACAGCAGTTCATACATTTTCCCTTTCATCCATCCTCAATGAGTTGTCGGTAATACCACCCGCAACTATGGCAATAGTCTCTGTACTCCTGATAACGGCGGCATTCTCAAAGGCCGCACAGTTTCCATTTTATACCTGGCTGATAGATGCGATGGAAGGTCCGACGCCGGTAAGTGCCTTGTTGCACTCCGCAACTATGGTAGCGGCAGGTGCTTATCTTGCGGTTTTGGTGCTTCCGATAATACAGTCCGCAGGTATGACAGGATTGGTTACCGGATTCGGTTTCTTAACGTCTCTGATAGCTGCGTTCCTAGCGCTTAGGGAGAGACATTTCAAAAAGATACTCGCTTATTCAACTATGGAGAGCCTGGCGTTTATGTTTCTGGCGATAGGTACGGCAAACACCGGTGGAGCAGTATTCTATCTGTTTACCCACGCCGTATTCAAATCCCTACTATTCTTTGTAAGTGGTGTTCTAGCACTTTCATTCGGTACATATGATATATACAAAATAAAATCAAGAGGGTCACGAAAGTCATGGGTCCTGATTCCTAGTCTGATCGGGTTTCTATCACTGTCTGCTATACCTCCCTTTATGAGTTTCTTCGCGCATCTCAGTATAACCTATGGGTTCAACTTTTACGAGAACGTCGGATTTGTTGTGATATCCTTCCTAACAGCCCTCTTTGCATTTAGAGCGTTCTTCATAATTTTTTCATCGAATCGTTCCAGACCGACTCTAAAGGATCCCGCCGCATACTTCCCTGTCTATATACTGGCCGCCGTTTCCTCGGTAGGCGGATCTTTCCTCCTATTCTTCAACAATCTGCTTCCAATCCAGTACCGTTTAGATATGTTTTCATATCTGTCATTGGTGGCAGCAGCGCTAGGCATCTATATGGCACTTGAACTGTTTTATTACAAAAAGGCAAGTCGCATGGTTGCAAAACTTTACCTATTGTCTGATAGGATAGCCAACTACAGGTATGATAATATCCTATTGTACACCGGAAACTCTATAGTCGGTTTCGGTGAGGTGGTAGCTGAGTTTGACAATGTTCTTGCTCGTAGTTTCTCTAGGCTGGCTGCTTCTGCCATGTACCTTTCGTCTAAATCTAGAAGAATCCAGAACGGGGATGCACTATCCTATATAGATGCTATCTTTATAGGCATGGTAGCACTACTGTTGCTGGTGGTGGTCATGCTATGATTATAAATCTTATCGGTTTTCTGATAATTCCGCTCATCGGCATAATGGCTCTGATACTAAATAATTACACAAAAAGCACCAGTCAAAAAAACATCACAATCATCTCGATGTGCTCTACTGCAGTGCTGTTTCTTGTAGGACTGGTCTATGGTTTTGGAGGTTTTGATGTTAGTCTGGTACAATCACTGGATTTTTCATTCTCTCTTGTTACAAACAGCCTTAGCACCCCATTTATCCTTCTTTCTGTCTTCGTTCCGTTAATTGCCATCATCTCACTAAACAGGGAAAAATCCGAGAGTTCTACAATATTTCATATATTTTACATGCTTGCCTATATGTCTGCGATAATTGTTTTTATTTCCGGTAACTTGATTTCACTCTTCCTTTTCTGGGAAGTAACAGTTCTCTCTATGTTTTTCATAATCTCACTGTTTGGTGATGGCGCAAACAAGAGATCTGCGATGAAGTTTCTGATATTTACTCAATTCGGGAGCCTTACACTCCTAGGGGCGTTTATACTGGTCTTTATATACACCGGCAGTTTTAGCCTTACAACTCTCTTTGCAACAGCGTCCTCAATACCGTCTATAGTCAGTTATACAATCTTTATCTTCATACTGGTAACCGCACTGATAAAGATGCCGGTATTTCCGTTGCACGAATGGCTTCCAGACGCCTACCTCTCGGCGCCGATGTCAGGTACGGTTTTTCTATCTGCAGTAATGTCCAAACTGGGCGGCTATATACTTATTCTGTTCGGTTTAGAGCTATTTCCCAGTATACTGCATCGGTTTAGCATTCCCTTGCTTATCCTCGGTATAATTGCTGTTATTTATATGGCATTCGCAGCATCCGGTCAAAAGAACTTAAAATCCATGCTTTCCTACTCCAGTGCATTTTATATGGGATTGGTGTTCATCGGAATAGTCTCTACCAGCGTTTCCGCTGTAACAGGATCCGTGATATTAATGGTAAGCCACTCTTTTATAATAGCCAGCCTGTTTGCGATGTCATCCATGCTTTTCTCAAGAATCGGTACGCACGACATTTACAAGAGCGGCGGGGTTATGAAAAGAATGCCAGTACTAACATTCTTTTTCGTATTTATGGTGTTTGCAACACTGGGTGTGCCGGGTCTTTCAAATTTCGTAGGAGAGCTTCTTATCTTCATAGGGTCGTATTCGGTATTTCCTTTCGTTCTGGTCTCTCTCGTAGGGCTACTGGTCGCTACAAATTACTATCTTAATTCTGTTAGAAAGATATTTTATGGTACCTTGCACTCCAGTCTCAAAAAGATCTCAGATATATCCCTTGTGGAAATATTCGGACTTTCATTATTCTCATTTTTTGTTATACTTATCGGCCTATATCCTAGTCTGATAATCGGTTCTTTCGGTGTGATATGATAAATTCAGAATATATTTTGTTTGCCGGAATAGGACTTGCCATAATAGTGGACCTATTAAGAAAAGAACTCCATATAGAGAAACAGTTCTATCTCCACGCACTCACACTTATCATCCTGGTCGCGTCATTCTTGACGGAGATTTTTTACGGGAATATGAGTATACCATTTTACAGCGGTGCCCAGTATTCCTACTTCATAAACGGTTTTTTGCTGTTTCTTTCTGTAGTAATATATTCATTTATATGGGCGGACGGCGGCGCAGAAGGGAGTACGTATCTTGACATACTGTTCTTATTGGCTGTAGGCGGTGCCATGCTGGTTGTTCTTTCATCCAACCTCCTGTCGATGGCCGTGGCTATAGAGATGCTTTCCATAGCTTCGTACGGGCTTGTTTACTTCCAAAAATCCGATAGGCACTTGGAAGCCGCAGTGAAGTATCTTACAACAAGTGTGGTATCAATGGCTATCCTGCTTTTTGGTATCTCCTTGGTTTTTGCAGGCTCTGGAACTTTATCGTTCACTTCCCTGTATAATATCAACTTTATACCGTTCGTAGCCGGCGTAGTATTTGTGGTTGTTGGTCTGGCATTTAAATCTACACTTGTGCCGTTTCATATGTGGGCCCCCGACGTGTACGAGGCGTCAGACAGCGCTATAACCGCATTCTTATCATCTATATCAAAGACGGCAGGTCTGGTAGCTCTTATAAGAATCTTTTTCTTTGCGATACCGGTGTCTCATATGATAAGTACATTATTCCTAGGAATAGCACTTGTGACTATATTCTTCTCAATATTCCTGGCTACGGTTCAGGATAGGATAAAAAGAATACTTGCATACTCCAGTATCTCGCAGGCTGGCTTTGCTTTCATCGGGCTTGGACTATTTACAGCAAACGGTCTCTTCGCATCGGTGTTCTATATCTTCTCTTTTGCGATAGCGGACGCTCTGATATTTCTTGCGTATAGGCTCTTTGAGGAGAGAGGTATAATCTACAGGAAGGATGCAAAGAAGATGCGCTCTGTATCCGCCATTGGGTTGGCAGGTGTAATACTCGGCCTGCTATCACTTGCAGGATTCCCACCAACAATTGGATTTTTCGGTAAGCTTTTGATATTTGAATCCATACTCGGCAGCGGGTATGTCTACATACTGATTGCACTGTTTTTCATACTGCTTTTTTCTACTTTCTATTATTTCGGACTTCTTTCCGATACTGGTTTCGGCCAGGAAATGGAAACTCGGAAGAAATTACTGACTAAGTCGCCGCGTATGAGAGTGAAGGAGATTATAGTTCTCATACTTATACTGTCTCTTTTCGCCGGCATAGTCTTTGCATAAGTAATATAAGTTACCGAGTACTATTCTATGAATGGAAGACGGATTCTATTTCGACGAGACCGTTAAGATATACGACACCGATCTTCAAGGGATAGTGCACTACGCAGGCTACTACAGGTTTTTCACCGACACACTCGAACAATTTTCACTGAAAAAGACCGGTAGCGTAATGCCTCTTGAGAATGAGGGTATCTGGTTTGTGGTCGTTGAATCTAACGCAAAATACCATAACCCCGCGCACGTAGGTGACAAACTGAGAGTATATATGAAGCCAGAAGTCATCTCCAGTAAGGCTGTAAAATACAACTTTGAGATAAAGAGGGGTTCCGATGATATCTGTGAGGGCTACATAACCATGGTAGCTATCGATAAGAATAAATGGAAGGCAGTGCCGCTCCCAAAGGAATTTCTAGATAAGGTATCTGCTTGATCAATATTCTGAAAGCGTTCTATTCTTTAGTCTAGTTATAGTCCGCCATGTACTCCTTATGTACTTCTTGTAAGGCATCTGGTTTATCTTACCGTTTTCTATTATGATTCCAAGAAAGTTAGCAGTCTTTGGATCCGAAGGATAACCGCTTCCGAAATCGTAACCTATGTCCTTTTTTATCTTATCGACTTCTCTCTCCCTGTTTGCCTTTGCGATTATAGACGCCGCAGACACTTCTACAAAATCCCTGTCAGCGTAGTTTTTGGCTACCACTTTCTTGTTTTTTATCAGTTTTGTAAGGTATTTTTCTACCTTAAGCGTATTCGCACTCGGAGAATCTACAGTTACCATATCTCCTCCGAGTTCGTTCGCAATCCTGGCCATCTTATCTAGTTCCATATAGTTCAGATTCGTGTTCTCCTTGCTTCTTTCATCTATGTCCGCCGGCCATATCTCATAGTGCTTAAAATCCGCTGCGTTTTCCATCACGAATTTTTCCAGGAAGTATATTCGTCTTATACTTAAAAGTTTAGAATCTTTGACGCCGGCACTCTTAAATTTTTCTATATCCTTCTCGTCAATACTCACGCCGGCAACTACCAGCGGGCCTATAACGGGGCCTCTTCCGGCCTCGTCTACGCCTATCCTAATCATTTCTTATCTCCGTAGGTCTCTTTAATTCGTCCGCCCTAAACCTGGCATGGCCGAACTGAATTATCGCCTTTATTCCCAGCTTTTCTAGACCCACAGGGATATCACATGCACCGTAAGTGCTTCCTCCCCATATGTAGACTTCGGCACCTGAGTTTTCGCTTATGAAATCAGAGATTTCCATGGCGTGCAGCTTGAATCCATCCGGTATCTGTATGGCAACCTTATTGAATTTTTTTTCTTTTATCCAGTCTACTATCTCTCCGAGATCTATGTCATATTTCTCTACCAGAGCCTTCAACCCTTCGCTTTTTATCTTGTAATCCATATGCAATACAAATACCTATATTTATAGGGTATCAATGTAAGACATTATTATAAGTTAATCTATATTAATATCTTATATGGTGCACAAGTCCCAATCCGCCCTAGAATACCTAGTTACATATGGCTGGGCCCTACTGGTAATTGCGGCTGTCATCGTTATAATGTATTCTCTCGGAATATTCACACCGGCGCAGAATGTAGCAGCAACCATCACAGGATTTACAGGCATGGGCCATGTTTCTGCCATCTGCTATGGAAATGGGGTGCTTAGGCTAGCATTAGGCAATTCACAATCACAGCTCATAGAGATAACAGGTATATCGGTAGAGCTTCAGAACGGTACGGTAGCGAATGCAAACCCGTCAACCACTATAAACTCGGAACCGTTTATACCAACCTCCGGTTCTTACTCTTTCTCAGTGCCTAATGCTTGTCCGCCTGCAAATTCCAGATATTCGCTTAGCGTTACAGTCTCTTATTCTGAACCTGAGACTCAATTTCCCGGTCCTTATTCGGCATCCGGTACTCTAACTGGAACTTCATCCTCCGGCAATATCCCTGCATTTGTCCTTAGGATAAACAATTTCGCTCACCCTTTTATTAGATTAAATAATCCGAATTATGCCTATACACAAGGAGGATACTCCTACATGAATGCAACTCAGAGTATAAGCGGCACAAATACTACGTATACAGTTATAATGTGGGTACAGAGCGGTTATGACAATTATTCAACATATTTTCCGCCATCTCCGAATTCTACATTTATAGGGGGCGGAAACGGAGTCGGCCTTTTTGGATTTAATGGTTATCAAGCATTGGGAGTAGGTTGGGGGTGGGATACCTCCGCTACGCAGCCGAATCAAGGAATTTCTCCTTATGTTGCCTCATGGCATAGATGCAGTCCAGCAGACACTACCGTATCGATCTCTTCCGCAACAGAGTTCTACAATCAGAAATGGGTATTCTTGGCATATTCTGTCAAAGCACCAAATTACTACGCTCAGATAAACGGTGTTGGGTCTAGTACCGTGAATACAAATTCTTATACTGGTGGCCCTCAGATACGTATAGGCGACGAATTCCCACAATGTGATGAGAGGCCGTTTATAGGGTACATATCAAATGTGCAGTTGTATAACGTTGTACTCTCACCATCTCAGATAAATCAGGCTTACAGCAGGGGAATAACAGGTACACCGGTAGTAAGTAACGCCAGCCTAGTCGCGTGGTGGCCGCTTAACGGAACAACTTCCGATTTCAGCGGAAATGGTTACAATGGCCAGCTTGTAAACGCTTCGTTCACGAGCAATTACATAACGACTTAATTCCGGCAATGCTAATAGTTAGATATGGACAGTAAAACGCTATCAACAGTTATTTCTGTACTCGGGAAAAAATACCACGTTAAGCTTGAGAAGGAGGATCCTTTTGAAATATTGATCCACGGTATACTTTCTACAAGAACCAAGGATACAACTACATTTCCCGCACAGGCTAGACTTTTGAAAGTAGCCGGTACTCCGGATAAAATCGTAAAATTAGACACGCATCGTATAGAAAAACTGATATACCCCGTCGGGTTCTACAAAACAAAAGCTAAGCACCTAAAATCCGCATGCCGGGTTCTTTTAGACAGATTCGGAGGAAAAGTCCCTGATAACAAGGAGGACCTGCTCATGATCCCGGGCGTCGGTCATAAGGTCGCAAGCCTAGTACTCGTATGGGGGTTCGGTCTTCCCTACGTCCCTGTGGATACTCATGTCAATAGGATTTCTAAGAGATTAGGGGTGGTTCAGGACAACAGAAAACCTGAACGCACACAAATAGTGTTGGAGTCTATGCTGTCTGACCGCCTTCGGATCATAGCAAATCACACTCTTGTGCAGTTTGGTAGGGATATATGCAAACCAATGTCCCCCCAGTGTTACCGTTGCCCTGTCTACGAGTATTGTGAGTACAAAAATAAGGCGTTCTACAGAAACAGGCAGAGCAAATAGGTATTTTAATTTGTGAAAAGATAGTATTATATGTCCAATTTTTCGGGTTTGTATGATTATGTGAGGCCTATACTGCAAGGTCTGACATCCATAACAGGGAAAAAGACCTTTCTTATTTTTATAGCCGCAGTAGCAACAATGTTCTTCTTTTCATTCGTCGTACCAATTTATTCGCTCGGGCTCAGTATAAACGTATTCAATCAGGGTTTAGCTCCAGTTTATTCGACTTCGTTTCTAGCCCTAGGGGTAATCTCTGTTCTAGCAATAGTTTTTATACTAGTCTGGCTGGCGGAACTTATAGTCTACATAAATAGCTATACGAGAGTCATGGGTGCTGTAAAATTTTCCAGTCTCGCTAAGGTCTCGTTAGGAGAGTATCCTAGGTTCTTTTTTGCTACGGTGTTCCAATACCTAGTGGCTATAGGCGGTCTTATCCTCCTTGTAGTACCGGGATTGTACTTCGGCGTATCAAACATGTTTTTCAATGTAGCCTTGCTCTCCGAGCGACAGACAGTCTACTCCAGCTTTAAGAGATCAAATTATATGGCTAGGCACAATTACTGGCGCTCTCTATTGACTTTCGTTGTTTATATCGCCTTAGGTGCAGTATTGATGTATCCCGTGCTTTCCCTGGGTTCATTGGCACTGGTATACAGGTATCTCATGGCTTCATTCTTCATCGGCTACCTTTTTACAGCGTATACATCTTCAAGTACGCATTTGTTTTTAGAAATAAAAAGCTCGGAAAAAAGCGATATGCAGCAGAGGCGACAGTCTATTTTTGGCAGTAATTTGCGTTAAAAATTTGTTTTTTTAGGAAAATTTTCAAATAGAAAGCTTTATATAGTATCAATATTATAATTACCAATTATAAATTATAGTAGAGGTCTTACGCTTGGACATCGCCATTTTCGACAGCCGTTTATCGCCCAAATACAGAGTAATGTCTACTCAGGAAACCGACGAAATGCTGGCTAAGTACAATGTTCTAAAGAGAGACCTGCCAAAGATTAAATTATCAGATCCTGCAGTTAAACAACTCGGAGCAAACGAGAACGACGTTCTGGAAATAACCAGAAACAGTCAGACAGCGGGAGAACACAATTACTATCGTGTGGTTGTGAAGTGAATTTTTTATGGATAAGAACGAAAGCAATACTTTGTTAAGCGCTGCCCTGAAGGCTACTTCGCTTTCTGCACACCACATAAAATCATTCGAATACTTTATCGACAGGGGTCTGCAGAAGATTGTGGACAGCGAATCCGTAGTTGAACCTGTAATAAAGCCAAGCGGAATCGATAAATTCCTCATAAAACTCGGAAAGATTTCTATAGGCAAGCCGGATCTTTTGGAGGCAGATAGCATAGTACGTCCGATAATGCCGATGGAGGCAAGGATAAGGGATCTTACATACGACGCGCCGATCATGCTAACAGTTTCATACGAGGCGGATAAAAAGATAGTTAGCGAAGAGCAGGTTGTAATAGGCAGAATGCCTATACTTATTAAGTCAAGATACTGCAATCTGTACGGGATGTCGCCGGAAGAACTCGCAGCGGCAAAAGAAGACCCAAACGATCCTGGAGGATACTTCATAATCAATGGAACTGAGAGGATAATAATAACCACTGAGGATCTGGCACCAAACAATATACTGATAAGCAAGGATTCGCAGGAGGGTTTTGTATACACCGCGAAGATATTTGCGGATGCAGACACTATAAAAGTCCCTCACTCTATACAGCTGTCAAACAGCAATCTTATTTACATAACTTTCGGAAAGCTAAAGAGGGTCCCAGTCACGACGCTGCTTAAAGCACTAGGGTTCTCCAGTGAAAACGAGGTAATCAAGAAGATCAGCAATGGTGATGAGGACATAGAAAACACTATAAGAACAAATATGATTGCATTCGATATAAAGAATGAAAACGATGCACTGGAGACTATAGGAAAGCTTCTGCACTCGATACACGCAAAGGACACAGCTGAACTCAACATAGACTCGCTGCTATTTCCTTTCCTAGGACGGGAAAAGGATTCAAGAAAAGAGAAGGGAGACTACTTAATGTATGTGGTTTCAAGACTGTTGACATACGCGCTTGAGAAGAGGGAAGTCGACAAGGACCACTACTCCAACAAGAGGCTGCACTCGGAAAATTACAACTTGGACATGCTTTTCAGATTCATATTCAAACAGGTATTGAACGATGCAAAATACAACTTTGAAAGGGGTATAAAAAAGGACAGAGTTCCTAGTCCAAAGTACATATTTACATCAGACCAGCTCACTACAAGACTGCGTTCGTCTCTGGCTACGGGCCAGTGGGTCGGTGGAAGGGTAGGTATAACACAGCACCTTGACAGGAGGAGCTTCCCATCCACAATATCTCACCTTAGAAAGGTAGAATCGCTTTTAACATCTAACAGGGAGAATTACAGGGCAAGAGATCTTCACGGGACACACTTCGGAAGGTTTTGCGCTGTAGAGACTCCGGAAGGACCAAAGATAGGTCTGACTAAAAATATAGCTGTGCTATCAAAGGTTTCTGATGACGGCATAGAAACTAACGCAGTTGTCGATATAATCAGAAAATACGGAGTGAAATCAATATGAGTTTTGTTTTTGTAAACGGTGTTTTGGTTGGAAAGACTGACGATCCAAAGGGTCTGGTAAAAAACATAATAAAAGAGAGAAGGTCCGGTAATATACCGAAGGAAGTTAACGTAAGATACAGAGAAGAGTCGGACGGCGTTCTGATTTATTCGGATGGTGGCAGACTTATCAGGGCTGTTATCGTTGTCGAAAACGGGAAACCTATGGTAACAAAAGAGGACATAAAACTTCTCGATGAAGGCCATATAACATGGGCTGATCTGATAACATCCGGAAAGATAGAATATATTGACGCCGAGGAGGAAGAGTCCGCACTCATCGCTTTAGACGAGAGCGAACTTACCAAAGAGCACACTCACATGGAGATAACTCCCCTTTCGATATTCGGTACGCAGGCTTCCCTTCTACCGTTCATAAATCACAGTAACGCACACAGGAATGTAACTGCTGTTAAAAGTGTCCAGCAGGGCGTAGGCATATACACTACAAATTATTTGATAAGATCCGATAATGACTCCATGATCGCCATAGACCAGCAGATGCCTATAGTAAAGACTAAGATGTATGATAATGAATATTTCAAGTCCCATGTACTCGGTCAAAATATTGTAGTAGCAGTCCTTTCATATCTTGGTTACAACATGGACGATGCAATAATAATAAACAAATCATCAGTGGACAGAGGTCTGTTCAGATCCATGTTTTTCAGACCTTATAAGATAGAAGAAACCAAATATATCGGCGGCCAGAGTGACATAATAACCGTGCCTGAAAAGGATACTGCAGGTTACAGGTCAGAAGATGCTTACAAATTCCTGGATGAGGATGGGATAGCAGTGCCGACCGCACACGTAGACAGCGGTGATGTTCTTATAGGCCGTGTATCACCGCCTAGGTTCGTTTCATCGATAGATAAATTTAGATTAGGAGTTCAAAAATACGTAGAATCCTCCGTTGAATGCAGAGCAGGGGAAGGAGGAACAGTCGAAAACGTTTTCCTTACATCCACAGCAGACGGTAACAAATATGTTTCGCTTAAAGTAAGACAAGATAGAAAGGTCGAGATAGGCGACAAGTTTGGACCGAGAAGCGGGCAAAAAGGAATCGTAGGAATGCTGCTTAACCAAGAGGATATGCCGTTTACATACTCGGGTATCGTTCCAGACCTGATTTTCTCACCATACTCTATACCTACAAGAATGTCCATGGCATACCTGCTTGAGCTTATCGGTGGAAAGGTGGGCGCGCTTGGCGGAAGACATGTCGATGGAACGCCTTTTGTAGGAGAGACGGAAGAGAGTCTCAGGAAAGAGCTGGTATCATACGGATTTAGGGACAATGGCGTAGAGACGATGTACAACGGAATAACTGGAGAAGAGATGAAGGTAAGAATATTCGTCGGTGACATGATGTACATAAGACTCAAGCACTTCGTTGCTAACAAGATACAATGGAGGTCGAGAGGGCCGATACAGTTGCTTAGCAGACAGCCAACCGAAGGAAAGTCAAAGAGCGGAGGTCTGCGTCTTGGAGAAATGGAGAAAGATTGCTTCGTGGCCTATGGATCGGCACTCGCACTTAAGGAACGTTTCGACTCTGACAAGATCACTATACCTATCTGTTCAAAATGCGGCCTTGTATCCGTGTATAACGTTAGAAAGAAAACAGGTTACTGCTCCGTCGATGGAGAAGACGCGCCGATAAAGCTTATAGAAGTATCGGCATCGTTTAAGATTCTGCTAGACGAACTTAAGTCAGTGGGTATATATCCTAAACTGGTATTAGGAGGAAAGGTATGAAATTAGAGACCAATTTCGTGTTCAATAAAATAAAGTCGATAGAGTTCGGGATATTATCTCCAAAGCTTATACAGAAGATGAGCGCAGTCGTGGTAACGTCATCCGAACTGTACGATATAGACGGTTTCCCGGTAGACGGCGGACTGTCCGACCTGAGAATGGGTGTAACAGATCCTGGACTACTTTGTAAGACGTGCGGTAATACAATAAAGGACTGTCCCGGACACTTCGGTCACATAGAACTAGCCAGGCCTGTATTTAACATAAAGACCGTGCCTTACGTTTACAACCTATTGAATGCAACGTGCAATTCATGCGGTAGAATATTGGTCTCAGACAATTCTCTTAAGAAATTCAGCGAAGCCATACTGTCGGCTGAAGTTAATGAGGGTGTGAGGAAGAAGACAAAGTTCGTGAAGGCGATAATAAAGCACGCTAAGAATGTTAATGTATGTCCTTTCTGTAAGACCAAGCAGCAGAAGGTAAAACTGGAAAAACCATACACATTTGTACAAGGTGATCAGAAATTGACACCGATAGACGTTATAGACAGACTGGAAAAGATAAAGGATTCAGATCTGCAGTTTTTCGGGCTTAGTCCTGATTACTCAAGACCGGAATGGATGATAGTTTCACTTCTGCCAGTTCCACCTATAACGATACGTCCTTCGATAACTCTTGAAAACGGACAGAGAAGTGAGGATGATCTTACACACAAATTGACGGACATAGTAAGGACAAACCAGAGGCTCGCTGAGAATATAAGATCCGGTGCTCCTGAGATAATTATTGATGAATTGTGGGATCTTTTACAGTACCATGTTACAACGTTTATATCAAATGGTTCAGCGCAGGTACCAGTGGCACGTCATAAATCCAATAAGAAATTAAAGACCCTTGAAGACAGGATTAAAGGAAAAGAGGGTAGGTTCAGGGGATCAGCACTGGGTAAAAGGGTAAACTATGGTGCAAGGTCAGTAATCTCTCCCGATTCTTTCCTTAGGTTCGACCAGGTAGGAGTACCTACAAAGGTCGCTACAGAAATAACATATCCCGAATACGTTACAGACATAAACATAGACAGGCTTAAGTCGCTTGTTAAGAACTTTAATTCATATCCTGGTGCTAATTACGTAATAACTCCGGACGGAATAAAGAAGAAGATAACAGAGAACACGGTCGATAATATCGTAGATGAGCTAAAGCCAGGTTACATCGTAGAGAGGCACCTTATGGACGGTGACACAATACTTTTCAACAGACAGCCGTCCCTTCACAGGCTATCGATAATGGGGCACAAGGTAAAAGTACTTCCTTATAACACGCTCGGTATAAACCCTGCATCCACACTTCCTTATAACGCGGACTTCGACGGTGATGAGATGAACGTCCATGTACTCCAGAATGAAGAGGCGCTCGCGGAAGTAGACATGATAATGAACATAACCCACAATATCGTATCCCCAAGGCACGGTTTACCTCTTATAGGCGCCGCTCAGGACTATATCTCAGGTTGCGCTATGCTTACTTCAAAAGATATGGTAGTGGATAAAGAGACCGCAGAGTTCCTGTTATCAAACATAAATGAGGTGGTAGATCTTACAAAGAAGAAATATACAGGCCGTGAAATATTCAGCATGGTTCTTCCTGACGACCTCAACTTTGAAGGAACAAGTACAACTTACAAGTCCACAAAGGACGAGGATTCGCTCGTAGTCATAAAGAATGGAAAACTGGCCCACGGAGTAATAGACAGTGGAAGTATCGGTAGGGAAAATGGTAGCCTTCTACAGTTTTTGTTCGTGAGATACGGTCCAGAAGTAACTGCTAAGTTTATAGATCAGGCGAACAAGCTTGGTTTGATGGTACTTCTAAAATTCGGTATGAGTGTAAATCTAAGTGACTTTGATATACCAAATGCCGCAAGACAGGAAATCGAAAAAGTGTTCGAGGACCTAAACAAGGAAGTTAATACTCTTACAAAGGATTATGACGATGTTGCAGAATCAAAGATACTTAGTATATCCAACAGGATAAGAATAAAGACAAGAAACATAATAGACGCTTATATAAACAAACAGAATAACAACGTTGAATCTATGATAATATCCGGTGCAAAAGGGAGCACTGTAAACCTTATACCAACAGTCGGTCTTGTAGGGCAGCAGATGCTCAGGGATCTGAGAATAAGCAATGGTTATGAAGGCAGGCTTACTGCGCACTTTAAGAAAGGCGATAACGGACTAATTGCCAGAGGATTTGTACTTTCGAACTATAGGAAGGGACTTAACCCAAGGGAATATTTCCTTCACTCAGCAAGTAGTAGAGAAGGGTTAATGGACAACGTGATACGTACTCCTATCTCCGGTTATATGCAGAGAAGGCTGTCATCCGCTCTTCAGGATCTTAAAGTAATGCCGGATCTATCGGTAAGAGTAGGAAACAAGGTGGTTCAGTTCCTCTATGGTGAAGACGGGCTAGACGTGTCCGCAAGCGACAAAGGTGATCTTAAGATATGAGTACGGAAATACCTAACAAATACATAGAAGCGTTCAAGAATAAATATGGAGAGGACGCCGATTTGAAAGAACTGGAGAAGCTATACAAACGTTCACTTATAACGCCTGGTGAAGCTGTAGGAGTAATAGCCGCACAGAGCATAGGTGAGGCAAGTACACAGCTTACGCTTAGAACAAAGCACGCAGCAGGTCTTTCAGTGATTAATACTACGACAGGTCTTCCGAGACTGGTAGAGATATTCGATGCAAAAAAGGAGATATCTACGCCTACTATGGATATATATCTTTTAGAGGGCTTTGCAAAATCCAAGCAGAAGGCATCAGACTTTGCAAACGACATTATAGAGATCAGGATAAGAGACCTTACTTCATCATATGGCGTCTCGTTGAGAAAGAAGATGGTAGAGCTGCTTTTTGATAGAGATCTGCTAAAGGAGTATAATTTAACAATGAAGGACATAACCGGTGCACTTTCAAAACTAAAGTTAGAGGCTAAAACTGAAGGGGATGTTCTGGTAATAACCGATAAGTCCGCAGACAGCATAAAGAAGCTGATAAGAACGAGAAATAAGATAATCGATATAGTAATATCCGGCATCAGCGGAATAAGCAGAGCAATAGTTAACGTGAGTAAAACCGGTGAGTTCTGGATAAAGACGATTGGAACAAATCTCGAAGCCGTTCTAAAGCTGGATGGCGTGGATATCAGTAGGACAATATCAAACGATATAATAGAAGTGTCAGGCGTTCTCGGAATAGAAGTTGCAAGAAACCTGATAGTAGAAGAGGTAAACAGTACTCTAATGAATGTAGGTTTACCGGTAGATCTAAGACACATATTCTTGATAGCAGACGCCATGTGCGTAGACGGTACAGTTAGGGGTATCGGAAGGTATGGTCTGAGCGGTGAGACAGAATCTGTAATCGCAAGAGCTTCATTTGAGGTTCCTCTGAAGCACTTGGTAGAGGCAGGACTGTACCATGAAACCGATGAATTTGATTACGTTGCAAACAATATAATGTCGAACCAAGTTATACCAGTAGGAACTGGTAGTGTAAAAGTGGTGGTGAAGGAAAATGGAGAAGAACACGCTGAAGAAAGTTCAGGAGAAAATAAAGAGTAAGGACGTTTTTATAGGTCTCAATTCTACATTGAGAGCATTTAAAGATGGTAATCTATCTATGATAGTATACGCTAGCAATATCAGTGAAGATATGCTGAAGACTATTGATGGTCTGGATATAGAAAAGTTTGATTACCCAGGTGATAGTGAAGCATTGTCTATTGCATGCGGTAAGTCGTTTAACATAACTGTACTAGGGATAAAAAAATAGTATGAATATAAAACTAGATTCTGACACTCTATCAGCGATGAGAGTATTTTCTGAAATAACAAACGTTACACCGCGAGACTGCATGGTAAATGACGATAAACTTATATTTGTAGTCAATCAGGGCCAGGCAGGTCTTGCTATAGGTAAGAACGGCGTTAAGATGAAAGTTCTGCATGATATGCTGAAAAAGGATATTATGGTAATAGAATACGCAGATGATCCTATAAAGCTATTAGAGAATATAATAAGGCCAAACAAGCTTTTATCCGGTTACCTTACTAATGGACAGGGTGATGATAAGAAAATAAACGTTGATATAGAAGGAAAAGTATCATCATACAAGATAAAATTAATAAAGCTTTTAATGCAAAGGTATTTTAATATACTAAGCATAAATATTAAATAAAAATTATGGGAAATAAAACACGTGGTTTGTTCAACGGAAGAATGCTGTTAAAGAGAAAAACAAGAGTACGATTCAGTAAGAACCGAAGTAAGTCTTACTTCAGTGGCCATTGGAAAAAATACGATCCACTAGAAGGCGCACCCCAGGCAAGAGGGATAGTTTTGGAAAAAGTGGAGTTGACTCCCAAGAAGCCTTCATCCGGTAAGAGAAAATCCTGTAAAGTACAGTTGGCAAAGAATGGAAAGGTAGTTACCGCATACATACCCTGGAGCAAGGGAGTAAGTTTCATAGATGAACACAATGACGTTGTCGTAGAAAGAATAGGCGGTGCTCAAAAAGGGGCGCGTGGAGACCTTCCAGGAGTAAAATTTAAGATTGTTAAAGTTAACGGTATATCATTAAAGGAACTAGTAAAAGGAAGAAAGCAGAAACCTACGAGGTAGTTAATAAATGGCATCAGAAGAAAAACAGAAGGTAGAGAATAATGTTGTAAACAGAGATTTGAAGCTCTTCGGCAAATATAGTTTTGCAGATGTTGCCGTATCTGATCCTGGGCTTAAAAATATCATCTCTCTGAAGCCGGTATCCGTTCCAAAAACCTCCGGGAGATTGTCCCAGCAGAGGCTCGCGAGAACGAGAATGAACATAGTAGAACGCCTGATAACACACCTGTTTATACCAGGTCACAAAGGTAAGAAGCACTTACTAACCTCAAAGCAGATGTCTGGTAAATACAGCACCTGCATGAGACTTGTGGACAGGGCTTTCGGCAGAATGGAGGCCGAAGGTAAGAACCCCATACAGGTTTTAATCAAAGCTGTGGAAAACTCCGCACCGAGGGAGGAGGTTATGACCCTTCTTATAGGAGGTCAGAGAATAGCAAAGCAGGTGGACACTGCTCCGGCTAGGAGAGTTGATCTGGCCCTCAGATGGATAGCGGAAGGAACTTACCAGTCTGCATTTACAAGCCACAAAAAAGCAAGCGACGCGCTATATCAGATACTTGTAGATGCTTCAAACAATCTGGATACCTCGTTCCCTATATCCAAGCGTATAGACACAGAAAGACAGGCTTCATCGAGCAGATAAAAAAGACCTAACGTCTTTTTTGTTCGTAAGATTTCAGGGTCGTTTTCAGACTTATATTGCTCTCTATAAACTCCAGCGTGCGCTTGAAGTCAGTCACAATGTCTTTTCTTAGGTTGTATTTCTTCGAAAAGAACTTTTTTATGTCTTCTAATACAGAAGAGTTTGAAACAGCCGAGAGCGACGTTACATATCTGTTTAGAAAGCCGGATTCCTGGGGGAAAATATCCAAAAGCTTCTTCCAGTTCTTCCTCATCCATCCCCACATTACCGTTCTACCCTGCTGATTCCTCGCTATCCATCCAAGAAGTATGAACTTTTCGCCTATCCTTACTCTGTCAGAAAGGCTATAATCCAGAATATCCAGTATATCAGACTCTAGCCTCATGGAGCCTAATGCGGCAAGAGCACACATACGGTCTTCAGGATCGTTAGAGGTTTCATACATTTTCATCATATTTTTCTTGAACTTCTCATCAGTATTGTTCCATGCTGCTACTATGAATACCCCGTTCTTCATACCACCCTCTATCTTCTTTGAGCCGTTAAGGTAATCATTAATGGCTTTCATGCTGTATTTTGCGATTAGCTCATTATTAAGGAGTCCCAGGGTAGTTATTGCCTTCTCCCTAAGCATCAGTATCCTACTGCTCTCAAATCCCTGTGTTCTAAGGCCGTACACTTTTATTATATCCTCTGAAAAAGTCGTAAGCATAGAAGAGACAAGTTCGCCCAATTCCTTGTTGGAGTCAAGTTTCTTTATCCTCCATAGATTGTCAATAGCACTCGACAATGCAAGATAGTTATCAAGATTTAATCTTTTGACGAAATCCAGATAACCTGAAATATCTATTCTGCCGGATCTTAGTAGGTAAAACATATCGTTTTCCATGCCGAATACACTGTAGTCGTCGAGACTCTTAGAAGACAGGTCTTCATACAGATTTGCTAGCATAGTTTCGTCGTATTCAACTCTATAGAATCCAGACTGCCCATAATTAAGGTTTATGTGGATGCCGTGTTCTTTTTTTATCTTGAGTCTTCTTGTGCTAAGTACATATCTCTGTTTGGATTTTCCGTTGCTAACAGTCATAGGGATATTCCAACCAATGCTTTTTTTATAGCCATTGATGGTAAACGTGTACTGTTTGATTTCTATATATTTCCCACTAGAATCCATCATGGCAGTTATAACAGGGTAGCCTTTTTTCTCGATCCAAGGTTCCATTATACGACGTATATTTTTAGTCTTTGTTTTTCCGTTTCGGAATTTGTCGATAGCACCCCAGAAAGCGTTCTTTCCTACACTAGTGTAGGCATTGTTTTTGATGTAGAAGCTAAGGCCTCTTCTAAAATTTTCTTCGCCTACAAACTTCTCAAGCATATTAAGTATACTAGAGCCCTTATCGTATGTTATTATGTCAAAACCCTCGAGAATATCTATCGGGTTATCCGCCTTAAAGCTTATTGGGTGGGTATTCTCTATTGCATCATACACCCTTGCGGTTTCATATCTGTCTTCTAAAAAATGGTCTCTGCTAAAAAGAGACT
>JAJYRE010000024.1 GCA_021794235.1 Nanobdellota archaeon | reverse complement strand
CTTGGCGAAGGGCGGAGTACTCGCTTTCAGAAGAGTCTCCGAGAACGATATGAAGAAGATAGGAAAGGCGACAGGCGCAAAGATAGCCGCATCCCTTGAGGATCTCAGCGGTGAAAACTTAGGTTACGCCGGAAAAGTTCACATAGAGAAGCTGGCAGGTGAAAACCTGGCGCTTATAGAAGAGTGCAAAAACCCAAAGGCAGTGACGATCCTTGTAAGAGGGGGCACAGAACACGTAGTCGATGAAGTCCAGAGGGCGATAGATGACAGTCTTGGCGATTTAAGGTCTGTAATAGAAGACAAGGGGGCGATAGTAGCCGGCGGCGGTTCTACCGAGCTGGAAATATCAAAGCACCTTAAGGATTTCGCAACAAACCTAGAGGGCAGGGAGCAGTTAGCAGTTAACGCGTTTGCGGATGCTCTGGAAGTGGTTCCTAAGACACTAGCGGAGAACGCAGGTCTCGATCCTATAGATATAATAGTCGAATTAAGGGCAGAGCACCAGAAGGGCAAGACATGGGCAGGAGTAAATCTACTCGATGTGTACAAGCCAAAAGTATCGGACATGCACAAGGAGGGGGTCATAGAGCCGCTTAGGACAAAGAAGCAGGCGATAAAGAGCGCCAGCGAGGTAGCTTCTATGATTCTCAGAATAGACGATATAATCGCAGCAGGCAAGTCGGCGAACCAGTCGCCGCAGATGCCTGGCGGTATGGGAGGATACGGGGAATAAATATGTCAGAAAGCAACGGAAGTAGTTTAAGCAGACCTTTGGATCTTTTGAACGCAGCCAAGGGGAAGATGGTTCTTATCGAACTTAAGAACGGCCATTCCATAACGGGAAAATTAGTGGCGTTCGATGTTCACATAAATGTGACACTGGAAGGTGCCGAAGAGAAAAAGGATAACGAGTCCCTACGTAAACTAGGTAATGTATTCGTAAGGGGAGACACTATAATCCTTGTTTCTCCAACAGTATGAGTACAGCATCGATGGGTCTGCACAACAGAAAGCAGCCCCATATAAAATGCAGGCGATGCGGGAAGGAATCCTACTTAGCTAGGAAACACTACTGCTCCCACTGCGGTTACGGGAAGACTGCAAAGACGAGGGCTTACTCCTGGCAGTCAAAGAAAGTAAACGGCGTAAGAGTCAAATAGACATAATAAGCTTCAGGTAAGCTTTAAGAAGAAGTTATATTCATATAATACAAATGCTCAGCGACAGGATTGATCCAAAAGGTATAATATTCGATTTCGACAATACGCTGGTCGATACAAACCGCGTAATATGGGAGGCATACGACTTTATCTTCTCCGACATCGCCATAAAGTTCAACGTAGACAAGAACTTCCTGTTCCATGAATCAAGAGTCGTGGAGAATGAGGCGATACGGACGGCGGATATATCCGCAAAGTCGTACGACCACGGGGTATGGATAGGCACGGTGGTAAATCGCTTGAATATACCCGTAAGTGAGGAAGAAATCAACGCGTACAGGAACGCATTCTACTCGTACGTGACAGATCATCCAAGGTTTTCCATGGACACTGAGAGCGTACTTAAGGCGTTCAAGGCACAGGGAAAGAAGCTGGCACTCCTGAGTGAGAAGGATGCGGTAGACGGACAGAAGGCGGAGAGGATAAACAAGATGAAGTTCTCCGAGTACTTTGATGTCATAGTGATAGCCGGCGAGACGATACCTTTCAGAAAAGTATATGATGGACCGAAGGCGTTTCTTGAAACTGCGAAATTCCTTGGCCTGAACCCTGATGAAGTTGTAATGATAGGCGACAGACTGGACTTGGACATCCAGAACGCCAAGGAGGCCGGGATGAAAGCGATACTTTTCAGCGGCTTTGTGAAGCCGAGGGAGAAGGGGAAGTATCCTCCGGACTTTGTAGTTTACGACATCAAGGATCTAGAAAACATCATAGACTGACCACGTAAAGATAAATACGGTGGAAAGCATAACTAGATATGGCCGAGTCTTTTAAAGTAACACCCTGGGAGGTTTCAGGTCTAAGCGGCGAGACCTATGAAAAGCTCATCAAGAAATTCGGTGTAAAGAAGATAGACGGGCCATTAATACAGAAGATACTCAATACCGCAGGTTCGCTTCATCCTTTCATATCCCTCAACTTATTCTACGCAGAGAGGGATCTTGGAGAACTTCTTGACGATTACAGGAAAGGAAACAAATTCTATCTGTATACCGGAAGGGGGCCTTCTGGAAAAATGCACATAGGGCACCTAATGCCGTTTATCTTCACAAAATGGCTGCAGGAAGCCTACGGCGTGGATCTAGTCATACAGCTGACCGATGACGAGAAATACCTGGTAAAGAACCTGTCAAGAAAAGAAATAGACGGCTACGTGGAGGACAACATACTCGATATACTGAGCCTTGGATTTGATCCTAAACACACCCATATACTCGTAGACTCAAAGCAATCGGGCCTCATGTACAACTATGCCGTGGACGTTGCAAAGCATATAACTGTATCGACAATCAAAGCGGTATTCGGCGTCAAAGATTCGGATAATATAGGAAAGATGTTCTTTCCGTCCATGCAGATAGTGCCTTCATTCATAATACCGGCCCTCACCGGCAGAAAGATGAGGTGTCTTATACCTTATGCCATAGACCAGGACCCCTACTTCAGGGTCGCCAGGGATGTAATTCCAAAGCTGGGGTACTACAAGCCATCAGCCATAATCTCCAAGTTCCTGCCCAGCCTGCAGGGAGACAGCGGGAAGATGTCTTCGTCCGTAGAATCCAGCGCGATATTCCTAAGCGACGATGATAAGACTGTCAGGAGGAAACTTATGAAATATGCATTCTCCGGCGGAAGGGACACGGTGGAAGAGCAGCGCAAACACGGTGCAAACCCAGACATAGATTTCGCCTTCAACGCCTATATGATGTTCGAAGCCGACGCCAAAAAGGTAAGGCAGGTGTACGACGATTACAAGAGCGGCAGAATGCTGAGCGGCGAAATGAAGGAGCTCGCAGCGGCAAAAATCAGCGAAAAACTCGCAGATATGCGTGCTATGAAGGAGAGAATAAAGGGCAATTTAGCGCCTTATATGTTCGATCCATCCAAGTTTAGCCAGTAATAAAAGCTTTAGCTTTTTAGTTAGTATTTTATAATAGGACTTATATCCAAATGGTATGACTTACATTAAGCAGATAGAGCTAGAGAACTTCAAATCGTTCGCCGGGCATACAAAGTTTGATTTTACAAAGGGTTTTAACGCAATAGCCGGAGCAAACGGATCGGGTAAAAGCAACATCATAGACGCGACGATGTTCGTGCTCGGCGGTACATCCAAGAAGGAGATGAGAAGCGAGCTTTTGACGGATCTTATATTCAACGGAGGAAAGAACGGGAAGCCGGCAGAATTTGCAAAGGTTACTGTCGTTATGGACAACTCGGACAAGTCCTTTTCAAACTTTGATGATAAGGAGATATCGATAAGCAGAAAGGTTGACAGAAACGGAAAGAGCGTATATCGCGTGAACGGCAGAGCGTCTACCAGGGAGGAGATATTGAACATACTTTCTATAGTAAAAGTAAAGCAGGACAGCTTTAACATAGTGCCGCAGGGTAAGATACTAGAGGTAATAGGGTACAGTGCAGAAGATAGGCTGCGCATAATAAACGACATCTCCGGAATAAGCGTCTTCGAGGACAAGAAATCAAAGGCCATGAATGAGATGAAGAAGGTCGAAAGCAACATATCAAAGATAGATACGATACTCAACGAAAAGAAGAAGCTGATGGAGCAGCTGGAGAAGGAGCGTACAAAGGCGATAGAATTTAAGGAACTCAAGGGCCGTCAGGAAAACCTGCTTGCAAAGCAGATACTGATAAGAAGGAACAGCATCGCAGGAGATCTGGAAGTCATACAGGGGAAAATAGGCTCTATCGACGGCGATAACAAAAAACTCTCGGAGGAATTGGGTGAACTAAACCTTAAGATAACTTCCAACAGAAAAGAAATAGACAGGATAAACACGCAGGCGGAATCCCAGGGAGAGCAGGAGATTTCGAACGCGGAGAAAAGCTCCAGAGATCTGGATGGCGAGCTAACAAGGCTAAAAACAATACTGAACACCGACAAAGCGCAGCTATCCAGAGTGGAGACATCTCTCAAGGAGGTCTTAGCCTCAAAGGATGAAGTTGCAGGCTCGATAGACAAGGAGAATTCAGAGATTAAATCAGTGAGAGAGAAATACGACGAGTTAAATTCAAAGAAGCTGAAGCTGACAGAATCCGCATTGGCTTCCGAGAAGTATCTTAAGGATAAGGGTGCTTACGACAGGAGGCTCAATGACATAGAAAAGCAGGTATACGAGTACAAGCTGGCACTTGCAAATTACCCAAAGGTTGCAGAGCTGCAGGCTAACCTGAGCGATCTTACAGAATCAAAACACAGGATCGATTCGGATAAGAAAGAGCTTACTCTTAAATTTTCAGACATCAAGCCGGAGGTGGACAAACTTAAATCTTCAATCAAGAAGGAATCGGATCAGCTTTATTGGCTCAGGGAGAATCTTCTCAGTTCCAGGAGCAGCATTCTTAACCAGAGCAGAGCCACAGAACTGGCGGACAGGTTCAGGAAGGAGATTAATGGTGTGTTCGGTACGGTGGGAGAGCTGTTTACTGTGAAGGAGCAGAGTCATTCAGATTCGATATTCAGGTCGATAGGCAGAAGGTCCGAGTTCGTTGTTGTAGACAACGAAGACACCGCAAAAAGCTGCATAGACAGATTAAAGTCCCAGAAATTAGGTTCGTTGAACTTTATACCGCTCAATAAGATATACGCGGTATCCGTCGGTGAAAAACCCCAGTATGATTTCGTGATAGACTACACAATTAACCTGGTTAACTTTGACCAGCGTTTTGTAAAGGCCATGCAGTTCGTGTTCGGCGACACCGTCCTGGTAAGCGACTTTGAACCCGCCAAATCCCTGATAGGCAAGTACAGAATGGTCACGATAGACGGCACAGTAACGGAAAAGACGGGTGTAATATCCGGCGGACACTTCGAGTCCAGCAACATATCGACGATAACAAAAAAGATAGCGGACCTGAATAAGCAGATAGAGGAGCATACGAATCTGAAGGAGAAATACGAATCAGAGCTAATAGAGAAAGAATCAAGCATGAGCTATATAATGTCACAGCTGAAAACTCTGGAAA
>JAJYRE010000012.1 GCA_021794235.1 Nanobdellota archaeon | reverse complement strand
CGATCTAACCCTCGAGAATATCTATCGGGTTATCCGCCTTAAAGCTTATTGGGTGGGTATTCTCTATTGCATCATACACCCTTGCGGTTTCATATCTGTCTTCTAAAAAATGGTCTCTGCTAAAAAGAGACTTGTCCGAATAGTCCATCGCCTTGTAGCTCATGAAGGTTGCAAAACTCTCATTCAACCATATATCCCCCCAGTTATCCATAGTCACCAAGTTACCGAACCACTGGTGGGCTAGTTCGTGTGCTATCGTTTCAACTATTCTGCTTTTTGTCTTCGGAGAACAACCATCATCAGCAAGGAGTAACTCCTCCCTAAACGTTATGGCACCCCAGTTTTCCATAGCCCCTGCCTGGAAGTCAGGAACTGCAATCAGATCCAATTTCTTAAGAGGGTATTTTACTCCAAAATAGCGTTCATAGTAATCAAGTAGAGTTGGGGTATATCTCAGGGCAAGGTCTGACAGCCCTGTTTTTCCTTCTGTGGTTACAACCCTTATGGCTACGTTGCCCCTATACACCTCTTTTTTCTCAAATTCTCCGATTCCCAGGTATAATAAATAAGTTGACATCACAGGGGTCCTATAGAACTGGACTAGTTTCTTTTTTCCTCCAGTGTCTTTACTGGATTTAACAGGCATGTTTGATACTGCATCCAGATTCTGATCTATTTCTACCGAAAGTTCAAAATTCGCCTTTAGCTTAGGGTCGTCAAAACACGGGAAAACGTATCTGGCGTATATCGGTTCTAGATGCGTAGTTAGGATTTTCTTATCTACACCTTTATATCGGTACTTGCTTACATAGAATCCGTATCCTTTGTCATTGTTTTTCCCGGAAAACTCTATCATAATCCTAATTGCACCGTAAACCCTATTTTTTAGATTCAGTAAAAGAATGCCGTCTTTCGTTTGTCGAAATCTGCAATACACAGGGATTTCGTTCTGAAATACCTTAACAGACTTTATGTCCAGGTCCTTTGAATCTAGATGTATCGAAGACGTCCTGGTCGTTACCTCTGCCTCTATGGTTTCGTTTCCTCTGAAGACCATTTTGTTCAAGTCTGGTTCTATTTTGATCCTATAATTTTCCGGAATAATGTTTGTTTTTATTTTTTTGTTCATAGTCTAATATCACTTAAATCTTTCATATATTTAATTGCTGATTTATTCCTATTATTATGAGGTTTTACATCGGTACTTCCGGATGGATGTATGGATGGAATCAGGACGGGACCCTGAAATGGTACAAATGTAATTCCGGTCTGAATGCTATAGAATTAAACTACAGTTTTTATAGGTTTCCATCAAAAAAGGAGATAGACTCGTGGATATCAGTAGGTACTGGACTCTCTTGGTCTATAAAGGTAAACAGAGTGATAACACAGATGTTTAAGATGAACAAGTCCTCCGAGAAATTTTTAAGCAACTTCTTAAAATTATTTGAACCTATGGATGAGATGATTGATAATTACCTGTTTCAGCTGCCACCGAATTTTTCAGCAAAGTTTAAAGACAGGGTGATACACATCATATCTAAATTCAACCTGAATGAAAAAGCAGTTATAGAGCCTAGAAACAAATCTTGGTTTGATGAGCAGGTATATGACACATTCAAATCGAACGGCATATCAATCTCAAGTATAGATTCGCCAATCGGCAATTTTTACGTCCGTACACACGATAAGGTATATCTACGTATCCACGGCAGGCATTTTTGGTACAACTATAACTATACTCATGGTAATCTAAATAACATCCTTGACAGGGTGCGGAAACTTAATGGAAGAAAAGTATACACTTTTTTTAACAATGACCATTTTATGCTAGAAAACGCAAGATATTTTTACCGTATCTCTAGGAGCGTTTAGGTTTCTTCCCGAATTTTTCAGTGGCTATCCTGATTGCTTTTATGTACGCAACTATTCCCAAGCCACATACTATAGCTATGACGATGAAAAAGCCTATTCCCAGGTTACTTAGATTCTCTACCTGAATTGGCGTGACTATTCCAAAACTTAATATCTGCGGGAAAAATATTACAAATACCCCAGTGACTGCAAAAACCAGGCCACCGTACAGAAGTACTGTGGCTGATATGTACCTTGCGACAAACTTTAGCCCTTTTATTCCTATCTTCTTTACGCGTCTTATCCATGTTCCGAAGAGAGCTCCGAAAGCGAACTGCGCCGTCATAGTGCCAAGTCCGAAAATCAGGCCAGGCAGGAAACCGAAAGCGGGTCCTGGCATAGAGGGTGCGAATATGAAATAGATTATCAGTGCAAATGCACCGAACCCGAAACCGGCAATCAAACCATGGATGATGGCCATTGACATTTTTACATCTTTCTTATAGAAGTCAGTTTCTTCGTGCCTATACGTTCTTTTCAGCTTCCTATTAAGAATCTTATCGAGTTCTATGTGCGGGTAGTATTCCCCATATTTTACGTAGCGTCCTGCTATGTACATAACCGCCCCTACTACTATGTAAACCAGTCCGAAGAAAAGGCTTGAACTTATAAAATCTTTAAAGCTTGTCAATCCGTACGCGAATATGAAAAACATCACTTCTGACATCACAGCACGTTCTATAGTGAAGCCAAGCGAGAACACCAAACCTGCTTCTGCACCTTTTTTTGTGCTGCCGCTTCCTATCGCATATGAAAACGTTATCGGCCAGGTATGCTCATCAGGGGTTATACCGTGCACTATTCCAAGTATGTAGGATAGGAATAGCGTCATAAGCAAGCCGCCGGCGATCGGATCCAATATATTAATTGCCATATTATAATTCTATATTATCCATTTTGGCTTAATATCTGTTATTGTGGTTATTCTATAAGAATGGTGCTCAGCTGTATCAGAGGAGTCATTCTACAGTAAGACTTTGTTAACAAGGCCAAGTTTGTCGAAAGGTATTTATACTCGTAATTATATATAATTACATATAATTATGGAAAAAAGAAATTTCACAACAGTGTCTATACCGCAGCCTTTGGCGGATAAGACAAAGAAGTTTATAGAAGGCACAGGTTTTACCTCTCTCTCAAGCTTTGTTGAGTATCTTCTTAGGGAGATAATTTCTGACAAAGCCGCGAAAGGAAAGGATAGTAACAGAAAAACCAATGAGGACGTACAGGACCTGGAAGACAGGCTTAGGCGACTCGGATATATGTGAGGTGTTGATATGGTAGAATACTCTATGGGATCGGAAAGAATTGAATCTGGACTTAGTCTGGAGGCTAAAGAGCAGATTGCATTGGTTGTGGTGAAGGATGCGCTCAAAAGATATAACAGACCGACAGTGGTTTGGAGCGCGGGAAAAGACAGTACAGTGGTTCTGGATATAGTAAAGAAGGCTTGCAAAGAGCTGAACATGCCTATGCCACCCGCATTGTTTATAGACCACGGGGATCATTACGAAGATACAATGAAAATGCTTGAGGATATCAGCAAGGAATGGGGCTTCAAGATGGTATATGCCAAGAATGAAGACGTTCTTAAGAACGTAGACGCAAACAATATGGTAAAGGTAAAATCACTCAATGCTACTAACCAGAAGGAAGTCGCCAGAATAGGATTCACGGACGAAGAGTTTGCATACGACCTCGAGACTGAGGTAGGCAATCATCTTCTGAAGACCGTTGCAATGAACGAAGCTGTAGAGAAATACAGATTTGATGCCCTATTCACAGGTGTAAGGTGGGATGAAAACTCCGCAAGGTCAATGGAAGTATTCATAAGCCCTAGAGCACACCCTGACCACGTAAGGGTACAGCCTATACTGCCGTTTACCGAAAGGAACATATGGGAGCACCTTTTCAAGTACAACTTGCCAATACACCCCTTATACAAGCAGGGTTACAGGTCGATAGACGGTAAAAGAGATTCCAAGAAAACAAGCGATAAGCCCGCTTGGGAGCAGGACTTAGAGCACACAAAAGAGAGGGCCGGAAGGTCTCAGGACAAGGAAGGAGTTATGGAGAAACTGAGACTCTTTGGGTACATGTGATGATGGGATTGGAAGAATCAGTATATAATGTGAATGATCTCCGCGAAAGCGGACTGGAATTGACGCTTAAGAAAAGCAATAGGTTATACAGCACATTCAATGCCACTGAATCCTGCGGACGTTTCAGTGTGTATGCCCTGTCTAAAAATGCTTACTTGAGCAGCAAGAAGACGATAAGGGCGATGAATGGCATACTAAAGAAAGCCTATAAAGGTTATTCTAGATCGGTGAAGGCCGGCGAAGAAATACGCTATGCGATATCCGTTTCGTCAAAAGAGGAGCACTCAAAGGCCGTCGACGCACTGAAGCACCTTATTGAGAAGACAGTCTATACCGCCGGCGATGTTGGGGTAGTAGAAGTCAGCTATCTTAGCAAACAGAAGATAGAATTCGTAAACAGGAATCTTGGCTTTATAGTCGAATACGGTAAGGGATAATCTGCTCATCCGGCGAAAGTAATAAAAGGAGTAACTGATTCATTATCTAATTTATGGCCCGATAGCTTAGCCCGGTGGAGCACTGCTCTTATACGAGTATGTTCTACTAACTTTAAGTAAAGCAGGGGTCCCGTGTTCAAATCACGGTCGGGCCATAATTTTATTTTATAAGCTTCATCCCCTCTGCAGGAGCTTATCCCAGGATTCACTTAGATTTTTGTAGTTATATCCAAATTCGCCTGCGAACGCTACCAGCTGTGCAGGCGATTTTATCTCGTATATATCCTTGGCATAAGAAACATAGATACAGGGTACACTGTACTCGTTGCATAGTTTTCCGTTTATCAGCAGATTCTTGTAAGTTTTGAAAAAATTTTCACTTTCAATAAGGTTGGAAAATTTGAATATTACAAACATCCTGTTTTCTTTCATCTTGTGGCATAACCCTTTATTAAGGAGAAAACCTTTCTTTTCCATGTCAGCAACAGCGTCTGCCTTCCCCTTCTGTATTACAAATTCATAGTCATCACCGCTGTAAGCATTTATCTCGAAGGGATTTTCATCATCTAACCTACTAAGAACCCCGTCTTTTTCTGCAAAAACATCCCGAAATCCGAGCCCGTGGAGCCTGTCAGTAACCTCTTTCGATTCGACAGCAATCAAGTCAAGAGCCATAGGAAATTATGTATGCAAATCTTTATATATTAAGAGTTGAAATCACTATAAACATAAGTAAGTGAGGTTATCATGGCAGAAAGAGCAAATCCAGTAGCTGATTCGAGATTATTTGGAAACGTGTACGTGTGCAGGGACTGCAACGCAAAGCTAAGAGTATCAAGTTCTAAACTCATAAGACTGAACGAGGTAAAGTGCAGGAGATGCGGTTCGTCTTCTTTGAGACCAAAGCACAAAGAGTTAAGAAAGTTAAAGGTGTAAGGGTAGATGTCGTTTGCAAGTTTATTTTACTCAAACGAGAATAACATATTAGCTCTCATAATATTCCTAATATTCGGCATATTCGTTTTTGTAAAACGTAAAAGATTCGATGTCGAGGGCAAGGTAATCTTCATATACCGTACTAAGTTAGGGCTGAAACTGATGCAGAAAGCATCAAAATTTAAGAGATTTTTAAATGTTTATTCCATCGTTGGTATATTTGCAGGATTTGCATCAATAGTATATTTCATCTACATTTCAGCACCGTATCTCGGCCTTATGTTCCAGCATCCTTCATCAACACTGCCCGCTGCAGATCTTGTGCTCCCAGTTTCAGGGGTACCTGGGATAATCGGCGTACCGGTACTTTACTGGCTTATAGCCCTTCTCGTAGTAGTGGTTCTGCACGAAGGCTCGCACGGTGTTGTCGCACTCGCAAGAAAAATAAAACTTAAATCGTCAGGATTCGGATTTTTCCTCGGCATACTCCCCCTTGCGTTCGTAGAGCCTAATGAGAGGATTTTTAACAAAGCCAAGCGCATAGACAGGCTGAAGGTACTGTCGGCAGGGTCGTTCACAAACGTGCTTATGGGCATAGGTTTCCTACTGTTATACCTGTGGCTATCACACTATTTGGTGGCTACTGGGAATGTCTCCTTCACGCCATACGTTCTTCACATAGTCAACCTTACTCAAAACGGCCCCGCGCAATCCGCTGGCATGCCAAGCAACGTATCAATATTGAAGATCGATGGTAATGAAATACAGCAGCCTAACCAGCTTTTCAATTATCTGAATGTAAGGCCGGGAACCACTGTCAATTTCACCTCCACAAACGGAACTATTTACAGCGTAGTGGCAGCTTATAACTCATCGATAACGACAAATGCAAATCACAGCTACATAGGCTTTGAAGGATACCTGTCCCTGCCGTCACAGCCAGCATTTTTAATATCTCAAATCGCACCGAATGCAAATCCTACGGGTGCAGTCGCTTCACAATTGGGTTACTGGATAGATGGTCTGTTACTATGGCTGTTCGTAATAGCACTGGGACTTGGCATAGCAAACTTCCTGCCGATATTCTATATAACGGACGGATGTAAAATGGTCTACGAAGCGGTAGGATACTTCACTAAGAATGCTAGGACCCAGCTGAAAGTAACCAACGCTATAGTCATAATATTCTCCATATTTTTCATATTTTTGACACCAATCGGTTCTATACTTTTCTCTCTTATCCGATAGGTTTAATAACGATGGCTACTAATTTTAGATTATGGCCAAATCAAAAGCTCCAATCAGAAAACAGAAGGTAAAGAACCGGTCAAAGGCTAAGTCAAAAGTTTCTAAAAAGGCGATGAAAAAGTCCGCATCAAAAAAGAAGTCGATACCCAGGCCGAAGAAGATAATAATCGATACAGGCAAGCTCCTGAAGATGGAGGAATCGATAAAGTTCGTCACAGATGTTGCAGGAGAAAAGGGGTTGGAGATATTCGAGTACCTTATAAACAAGGGCGAGATGGAAGAGAACAAACTTGCTCTGGCCCTAAAGTTTGAGAGGGCAAACGCGATAAGAAAGTATCTTTACAGGCTTTACAGCAAAGGACTGGTCTCATACATAAAGACAAGAAAGGGAAGCAAGTCGTGGTACACCTACTATTGGTCTGCGAACACGCAGCGTTTAGTATTTCTGATAAAGGAGAGTTACGAGGACGAGATAAAACAGACAAAAAAATCAATGGAACTCAACAAGGCCGAGGATTTCTACGTCTGCGGTACATGCAACAGAAGGTATGACATTAATAAAGCGCTTCAGAACGATTTCAGATGCCCATACTGCGGTTCCGTACTAGATCATCTGGAGCAGAGTCAGGTTATCCAGGACAAACAGAGCAGAATCGATTTCCTTAACGACAAAATAGACAAGCTTCTTAAGTTAGTAAAAGAAAAATAATTATCCTATAGACACTAACTGACAGTTTGTGTTTACATAGATAGTGTTGTTATTGTTGCAGATACTTGGATTTCTCGTGCTTGAAACCGCGCATGAGTACCCGTAGCTTATGTTCTGGCTCGCACAGAAGTTATTCTGACCCGTTGTGGTTACGTTGAGGTGATTGCACTGTATCTCACACAATGCGATTGCTATCTGTTTGTGGTTCTGCGCAGGGTTTGTATAGAATATAACGGCTGCTACTACCAGTACAAACACTATAGCCAAAACAATTGCATATGACTTGTCCATAACTACTTAACCATCAGTAAGTATTAATTTATTTGTTCTTTTAGTAATCCAAATATGGATGGCGGACAGATGCCGTTTAATAGATTTAAATGAACAATGTCGTTAATTACCTATGCTACGAAGGGTATCCGCACTCATTTTAAGGGATAATTCTGTACTTCTGGTCAAACTTAAGAACCAAGACAGACTTATGCCGAGGGCTACCTGGGTTTTTCCATATCTGGACATAAGTGATGATGTGAGCCCAAGGCGTGAGATAACAGCGCTTCTGAACGAATTTTCCGTTGAGTATGACCTTTCCGGCAAAGTGTTCAAGTACTCGCCAAGCGAGAATCCCAAACTGACATATTTCCTGTACGTGGTGTCCTACAAGAGGGGCGATCCGGAGGTCTCAAAGACATTCCAGGCTTACAAATGGGTGCCTATACGTGATATTACAGCGTACTCAACGTCGTTCATGGACGGAAACGTCTCAAAATATCTTAATGAAGTCGCTGATAAATTTGACAGAGAAAGCAAACTTAACGTTTAGATTTTAATCTATCAGACGTACATTTCCTGCTCATGGCCGTTTTCCTTATGTGAAGGTGCCTGAACTCTCTTTATAAGTTCATTTATTTTAGCAAGAGTCTTCTTATATTCGGTTATCAGTTCAGCGGTATCCACCTTTATATTCAGCACATCCTCTAAACTCTTTATGAGTTCTGCCGCCGCTTCGCCGTCCGGTATGTTCTCATGTGTTTCTACCATAAGCGTCCTGATCGGTATCTTTTCTTTTCTTCCTTTAATCGCCATCGCTGCATTTAGTCCTATCATCGCCCCTTCTCCCAGCTTTTCCGCTTTGTCTACAGGGGCATCATTCTTTATGTTACTCGCGTAGTAGACAGTGCTCTTCTCCTTTTCGTCTTCTATCGGTAGGCCTTCCATTATGATTATGTCCTTGGCACTATATTTCTTGTACATGTCAAATATTCTCTCTATGATGCCCTCCGCACCGTTTCTAGGAATAGGAAAGTGCGAAGTTACCATCATAAAATTCTCACCTTCAAGGATTCTTATCGGATTTATTATCTCCCCGTCTCTGACCATGGCGAATTCCTCTAGGCCGTCTATATTCATGCCGAAGACGTCTTTTACTATGCCTTTTTCCTCAAGGTATCTTGCAACTAGGACAGAGATATAACCTACAGTCTGGAAGGCTATCACTATGTGCTCTTTATTTTTTGCGGGAGCTTCTTTCTTCATTTACTTAATAGGTCCTACATCTATATAAAACAGTCCTAAATTTATCGATTTATCACTATATATCAGATAGAACCGAGTATTGGTATCAAGTGGTTCAATACCGGTATATATCCTAGAAATATGAGTGCGGTTATTGTGACAGGTATTATAAAGAATATCGCCCAGTACACTTTGTTCCAGTTCCATACTTTGTATCCATCAAGTGATATCGAACCCATACTGCCTATAGGCAACATATTGAATGCTGCTAGGTAGAAGTTTATGTAGGTACCCAGACAGAATACGAGCATCGCAAACAGTTCTATGCTACTCGCACCAGAGACGCTTACAAATGAAGACATTAAGTAGAAAAGACCCAAGAATACTGCGCCGAATATTATATTTATCTCAGGTCCTGCCAAAGATATCACACCGTACCTTTTTGTGAATCCTTTTGGATCCATGTAATACTCTCTGGGGTCCGGCTGGAAATAAGTTGCACCCGGTGCAGCGAATACCACTCCTATGAAAAATGCCATTATCAAAGCCATAAACAGCCACATGGGCCATATCTTGAACTCAGCGTCATATCCGTACTTTTGTGCAGCAAACTTATGCATCAGTTCATGGAATATGAAACCGAGTCCCAATACGATTGCCGAGGCACCAACTACATAGGCGAAACCCACGCTGAACAGCGGGCGGTATAGTACAGCTCCAAATGCTAACGATAGTACAGCCCACGCTATCAGTATGTTTTGTATCTCCACTATGCTGAATCGATCTCTGAACCTGCTAAACTGCCGCTTCTTCGGAAAACCGGACACGAAAGGGAATATCTCCCAGTTGTTTCTTCTGCGATAGAATCTCTTGCTCGGTTTTTTTATTTTTACTTTGACCATATCGTTAGTCTAACCATCTCTCTATATATATGCTCTAATTCGTCTATCGACATAAAAAAGACTTTCTCCTTCAGTAGTCCCTGATCCAACTCCTGCAGTTTGTTTCTGAGCTGTTCCTTTGCTTTTATGTTAAGGCCCCTCCTGCTGTCCATTACCGCCGAATACAAGTTCTTTTTCTTGTGCTGGAATATAAGTTTTGTGAATGAAAGAAATCCCATATCTATATGTATATGCTTAGGTTCCAATCTTACGACCATGGAGTCAACAGATGGTCTCGGTCTGAATGAGTTCTTGCTCACATTCATGATCTTTTTCACATTTGATGTGTACTGGCAGAATATTGTTAGCATTGAATAGTCTCTTATACCTGGAAAAGCAAGCATCCTCTCCGCAAATTCCTTCTGGTACATCAATACAGCAAAAGAACCATGCTTTTTGTTCAGGAAAAAGACTATTTTTGTGGTTACAGGCGATGATATGGCATACGGTAGATTCGCCACGATTTTGTTTATATCATCGGGAAAATCAATCTCCAGTACATCACCTCCCATAAAAACAACGTTTGTAAATTCGCTAAGAAATACCTTCGAGGCATCCAGTAAGTTCGGGTCCTTCTCAATCACGTAAATCTTCTTTACATACGGGGCTATCCGCTTGGTGAGCCTCCCGTCACCGCTTCCTATCTCGAGAACAATGTCTTCTTTTTTCAGTTCCGAGGCTTCTATTATGCCATTGAAAGCTCTCTCATCCTTAAGGAATACTTTTGTGTTATTCATACAATTATCTTTATTATCTGTCCGTTCTTGACAGGTTCATCGTTTTTTATCTTGAGACCTGTCCTGCAGTCTATCGCACCTTTATACTTTTCGGCAAAGTCGCTGTGTATCATACCGGCAACTTCCCTCGGCGTCGCCCCGTTTCTGACTAGATACGCATCAGGCAATATCCTGCCGTTTCCATCCGTTAATCTTTTCTCATCGACCACTGGGAAGACAACCTTATATGACTTTACCGTGAATATAACTTTTTCCAGCAGTTGTCTCACACCGGTGCCATTGTATTTTTTGAGTATATTCTTTATAGTTGCCAGGGCTTTTTCCTGTTCACTGTTGTCGGTCTTGATTACTGCGAAATCCGTCTTCCCGTTATACGATACATACCCGTGTTTCTCCGCTTCTTTGAGTGTAAGCTCCGCCGCCGCAGAGCAGGGTACAAACTCATATCCGAAGCGGTTCTTCAGGTCAGATATTTTTTTATCAAGTTCCGGCGTTGCATCCATTTTGTTACAGGCGATTACTATGGGTTTATCTCTGGATAATATGTACTCCGCCAGTTTTCCCGCAGCCGTTTCGTCAACTTCCTTTATCCCAAGATCTTTTATCCCGTTTTTTATCGTTTCCTGATTTATCCTTAGTCCGGAAAGCCCTCTGTAGATATTATTTACCTTGTCCTCTCCCGATTTTGGTTTGTACCGAAGGATTATCGACCCCATCCATGAGATCAGTTCGGTTCTTACCATTTCTATGTCTCTTCCGGGGTCGTAACCTTCAGTCTTCATCCCGCTTCCATCGGTTTTACCCGAGATGTCAATAACCTCTATAAGTGCATCCGCTTCCATTGCTTCGCTCAGAAATTTTGTTCCCAGTCCCTTTCCGGAGCTTGCGCCCTCTATCAACCCGGCGACGTCTATTATCTCTACCGGGACATATCTGGTTCCATCGATACATGGTGCGTTGTGTGGGTTACACTTCGTGTGAAATTCCTTTTCCGGACAGTCAACGTTCACGTATCCTATTCCTCTGTTCGGGTCTATTGTGGTAAAAGGCCTGTCTTCTACGGCAACCTCCTCCAACGTGAGTGCCTTGTACATTGTGCTCTTGCCGACGTTTGTTCTGCCGATTATTCCTATTTTCATATTAAAAATATAATCAATAGTGCGAGAAGATTTCCGCTAAGAAATAGTAGCTGGTACTCTACAGTCCTTACAAAATCATAGCGTATTGTGCTCTTCAATCCCATAAATATAAGATTCACAAGCATTACTACCGACAGGACTATTTCATAGGAGTTTATTCTGTAGTAAAGCACGAGTGCCAACAGGATTATCTCAAATATCAGAAAAGGAAACGAAAAGATATTCTCCATTCTGATTCTTTCCGCTATCGGCCTAACTTCCTTCTCCGTGTACATCCCTATAACATATCCCAGTGGCATAGCGAAAGAACTCAGCAATACCAAAAGAGTATCAATCAATATAAGCATTAGTTTAAGTAGACTTTTAAACAAATAAATCTTTAGTTTATTTATACCATATGCTTGCTGCCGAATCCGTCAATGTTGAAGAAGAACAGAACATAGTCGCATCTAACAGTGTATACGGGTTTCTAAGATCAGGGTCAAAATTTATCGCATCCTTTCTTCTTAGCATTCTTTTTGTCAGAATACTCGGCCCGACAAATTACGGTATATACACGGTCGCAGTTCTTTACTGGGGTTTCGCTGCAACGTTTTCCTCACTAGGTCTGAACAGTACTTTGTCGTATAGCGTGGCCCGATACAGGGCCCAGGAAAAGCCAGGTATGATTAAATGGGTCTTGAAGCATTATCTGAAAGTCCTGGTCCTGTCATCATTCATAGCCGCAGTGGTCTTGTTTATGATCTCAGGCCCGCTCGCTTCCGCATACAGGACACCGGAACTTGCAGAATTACTGAGAATCCTAGCTATAGGTCTGGTGTTCTATTCGCTGAATGAAAACTTTGTAAATCCGATCTTCACCGGAAAACAGAAGCTAAAATACGGTTTTATAACCGGGGTAACGTACGATGCTTTCAGAATCGTACAGCTTATAGTGGTATATATCGGATTCAAGCTTATTGGTGCGATTACGGTCTATGATGTTACATATCTCGCTGTTGCGACACTGGGTCTGTTTTTCGTTTACAGGCTGTTCAAGAGCGGTGATGCTACCAGCAAGCCGGATAAGGCAGAGGTTAAGCATCTGAGGCACTACAGCGGTTTTTCCTATGTTGGTTCCCTTATAGGAACCATATCCGGACCGGTAATCACTCTATTTCTAGGTTTTATGGCCCCAAATATATCAGATGTTAGCTTCTATAGGGTCGGTCTGATAATGGTAGGCATGCTCGGCCTACCGGCAAGCGCAATGGGGTCCTCATTCTTCGCTTCTATAACTAAATTCTTTGAAAAGAAGGATATGGCGGGTTTCTACAACCTTCAGCGTAAGTTACTTAAGTACTCTGTTCTCGTAACAATACCCTTGGTTGTCGCTTCATTGATAGCGATAAGACCCCTGATAGGCTATCTATACCGTTTCACGTTCATAGGCGTCCAGTATCCATTCATGATAATGCTTATACCCATAGTGCTTTCCAGCATATTCGGTCCTATAACCCAGATACTAAGTGCTACCGGGAAACAGAAGTATTGGATGTATTCCACCGTGAGCGGATCTCTGGCAGGCATCGTATCCACTCTGGTACTCGTGCCCAGGTTCTTTGCGATAGGCGCTGCTGAAGCTTACGTGATTGTAAACATCACTGTTCTGGTGCTAAACTTGATGTTCCTTAAAAGACTCGGAATGGTATCCATACACAAATCACTGCCATACCTAGACCTTCTGAAGGGATTTATCGCGGTTACAATCATGGGCGTTTTCCTGTATTATGCTATAAACTTCATTACAAACATCTCCCTTTTGCCTTTGATCCTAATCTCGGGTCTGGTGGTATACTTTTTTGTACTATATTCGATAAAGGGGATAACAAAGGGAGACATTCGCTTCTTCATAAAGCTTCTGCGCGCTGATAAATTCGTGAGAATGTTCTACAAGAGATAGTTAATTTTTAATATTTCGGCCACCTTTAATCGGAATGGAACTGAATACCAACGCCGTCAAACTCACTTTCGATGAACAGAGCAAAAAGCTTTTTTCAGACGGGCAGGAAGTCCCTTTCTCAGTGCGTAAACTAAGCGAGATGAAAAAGGTCCTTTTTAACAGAGAATTTCTTACAGATAACAATAAGGACATTATCCTATACAGGATGTTTCGTAACGCGGGCGTAGATAAGAATCCTAGCATTTTCAGGGCGCACAACATAAGGTATGATGTCACAGTTATAGAGAACTACAACCTGGGCGGTGAATTCAACAAGACACTAGGGCACTATCACCCCATAGCAGACAAAGGTCTTGGATACCCAGAACTGTACGAAGTAATAAGCGGCGACGTGGTGTATCTTCTCCAGAAGAAGAACGATGACGGAAGCTATGATGCAAGACTGGTTCACGCCAAAAGCGGTCAGAAGGTGATAATGCCGCCGAACTACGGGCACATCTCCATAAATGTAGGCGATGGGCCGCTTATCGAGGCTAACCTGGTGAACTCTACTTTCCAGTCGGAATACAAGCCCATAGAAGATATGGCTGGCGGTGCTCTCTACCTTCTGGAAAAAGGCAACATAGTCGTAAACAGCAACTACAAGGATGTAAGCGTAAAGCATGAGGAGGCCCCAAAGCTGGACTTTCTTGACCCATCCAAAAGCATATACGACGAGTACCTAATGCACCCGGAACACTTCATTTTCCTTAATAAACCGGAGTTTTTACTCTGGAAGCACGATGCTTGGGACATCGAATCTCAGGCATTTTGAAAGGGAACGTTTAATAAGTGACAAAAACTAAATTTATTTATTAAATTTTATGGCTGAAGGAGACGAACCTAAGAAAATAGAAGCCTTTATTAAAAAGGAAGAGGATAGGCTGGAGAAGGAGATACATCAGGAGGAAAAGGCCATAAAAACCGAGGAAAACGCCCTAAACAAGGACATCGAAGAGCTTTCAAGGTTGAAAAAGGAAGAAAAGAGCATAGACACAGCTAAGAAGAAAGTTACAGAGGTGGAAGTAGAGCTGAACTTCGATTCGATAAAGAAAAACGCCAAAAAGGCCGGTAACGTTGCCTATAATATATTCATAAAAAAGAGAGTCTTATTCTACGTAATACTGTTGTTTGCCGTCATGGTAGGCTGGTACATTCACACTGCGAGTATACCCGCGTTGCTTAATCCATTGCAGTCTAATTCATCAGTAATAGGCAACAATTATCTTAACATGGGCGGTTCCCTTACAGGTCTTGATCCATATATCTTTTACATCCACATGAATGAGATACTACAGACAGGAAACGTTCCTGCTATAGAACCGCTTCAGTATTATCCCATAGGCTTTCAGAACAGGGCGGGCGAACTCCTGATTTCGTTCTTCGGCGCTTACGCTGCAAGGATAGTGGATCCTATCGTGCATGGCGCGGTTCCTATGACATCATTCATGTACCTTCCGGCGTTCTTTACGATATTCCCTGCTCTAGTGCTGTTTTTCCTGTGTCTAGCCCTCTTTGGTGACTATTGGATCGCAAGCATCAGTGCATTCATCCTACCGGCATTTCTGACGTTTCTGAGCAGGTCAAATGCAGGATTCTCGCAGAAAACATCCATGGTTCTGATGTTTATACTGTTAGCTATATACTTTGTGGCTAAATCCGTAAAGTCTAACAGGACAAAATCCAAAGTCGTATACGGTTTTGCATTCTCGATAGTAACCGGTATGGCTATGACAGCGTCCGGCTATTCCGAATATCTCCTTATTCTTATACCAGTATTCTACATACTGCTGGCAATGCTCGATTTTGCGAAAAAGGGCGATCTTTATGCGTACATACCATTCGGCTTGATAATACCCATGAAGATGAGCATGATGCTACTTCCTGCGGGTACGGTAATTCACAGCGTAGTCTATTATCCTATGTTGTTCGCATACCTAATTGTCATTTTCAGGCTGGTAGTATACGACAGATACAGGCACAAGCTGAAACTGCCGTTCATAAGCAACGGAGTTTCCGTAATCCTATACAGTGCGGGCATAAGCATACTGTTACTGCTGGCCGCCGGTGCGAGCACGTTCCATCACTTCCTCAATGATATATACAGCGAAATACTTTACCCGCTCGGCGTCGGTGTCGTTAATCCAGTTTCGCAGACAATAGCAGAATACCAGCCGCTTAACTTACTTCAGAGGGCCGCTGATTATAATTTCATACTGGGCGGATCCGGATCATACAATGCCATACCGGTGAACTTCCTCCTGTTTTCGATAGGCGGAATATTCCTGTTCTACATCTTCCTGAAGAGATTCAAGCACTGGTATATTCCATTCCTGTTGGGTACGCCATTCATGATACTATTGAACAGCGGGAACTTCAATTTCGGTCTTTTGTCATATTCATTTTTAGGAGCTTTCATGGCAGGAGAACTTATACCGGTAATATATGTACTTTTCAAGCGCGATCCGCAGCTTAAGAGGTATATATCTGCGATAGTCTTCCTTACGGCGGTCTCATTCATACTATCAATAATCTTCCTTAACCTAAACGCCGTTGGCGCCGCACACTACTACAAGTACGGTGCACTGGCACTGGTGGCGATACTAGTCCTTACTTTCGCCTTTGACAAGCAGGAGGAGGACAGGAACAAGACTTCCATCATAGCCCTGCTGTTGTTCACTTTCATGCTTTTCACAGTCACATTCTCGAACATAGAGAGCAGGTTCCTGGAGCCCACCGAGTTCATCGCTGCGGTAGTAATACCATTCGCGTTTGTAATGCTATTCAGATATCTAATCAGATTTTCGGACGCTTTCACAAAGCATAACAAGAATCTAAGGTTCATGGTTACCGCAATCATAATAATCGCAGCTGTAATAATAATAGCCGTAGACCTTAACAACAGTCTTACCACTTCATACCAGGTTTCCCAGCAGAGTGGAAGCGGACTTCTTCTTTGGGGTCCGACGATGCAGTGGATAGGCCAGAACACTCCTACGAATTCTGCGGTTTTAGCATGGTGGGACTACGGATACTGGATAGAGGCAATAGCAAACAGAACTTCGGTTGCGGATGGCAGCAACGCTTACGGATACCAGACCATGATTGCGAAGTATTTCTTTGAGGCTACTTCCCCATACACCTATTCGACATATCTAAACTTCATACACCAGCCTAAGTATGCGGTTATAAGCGGAAGTGAGGTGCTGAAGTTCTCAGCGATATCGACAATAGCCCTGAAGCCGACATCATTTTCACCGATTAGCTTAGTCGGAGAAAACTATAACAAACAGAATATAGGCAACGCCAGTTACAAGTATGTGGCTACTTTCAGTTCGCTGCCGAATTTAGTACCACTTTACTTTAACGGAACTATACCAGGAGAGGCCGGAAGCGGCTCCAATTACTTCCTTGTAAATGTAACTGTACCATTCAATGCAACGAACAGTTCCGTGAAGTTCGGAAATCCTTATGTTATACTGTACAACAACCTGTTGCAGCAGCTGACAAAACCGATTCCTATGGATTACAACTGCGTCTACGGGCAGGGATGTACAAAAGTAACCGACAAAGGAGTTCCTGGTGGAATAATGCTGCTTAACCCTTCGAACAATGTGAACCTTCACATAGGCGGTTTCGGTAACATAACCGGCGGTTACGTGACGCTGCCCGTGAACCTTACAAGCCTCGGTAACTCAGTTGGCGCTCTCTTCATGCCTAATGAGACTCTTAACACCTTATTCACAAAACTGTATTTACTGAATGAAACTGTCCCGGGATTCAAACTGGTCTTCACGGACAATCTGCCTGTGAATTCATTGGTAAGCATCGAGAACCAAGTCCTCACAAACGTAAATGTGTACGAGATAAATTACTCACAGATATCAAAATACAACCTTCTGAGTGAACAGTGTTCGATAAGCCCATCTAATGCGAATTACTGCGCAAACTTAAGCTATTTGCCTCCTGTATTCAAAAATAATACGAATCTTATAAATACTACGCCGATAAATTAATTGTATGAAAATAGTGATATCGGGATTAACCGGTTCCGGTAAATCCACCCTCGCTAGAGGTCTTTCTATGGTCTTGAACCTCGAGTATTTTTCCGCCAGTTCTAAGCTGAGGGAGATACTGCCGAAAAAGGACTTTGGTGTCTGGGAATCAAAGAAAGGCCTGGACGTGCTAAAATTCAGGCTTGCTCATCCTGAATCCGACGCAAAACTTGACAGATATATAATCAAAAACTTCTCGGACAAGAATAACGTAGTATTAGACAGCTGGGTCGCTCCGTGGAAGGTGAACGGCGATGATATAATCAAGATATATATAAAGGCTGACGTGCGTACACGGTCAAAGCGTGTGGCATTTAGGGATTCTATAAACTTCAAGAGTGCGCTTGCCTTCACAAAGAAAAAAGACGAGATTACCCTAGAGATATACAAAAAACTTTATGGTATAGAAGTCGGAAAGGACTACGGGCCGTTCGACATAGTTTTAGACTCCGGTAAACTTTCTGCGGATGACTTGATAAAAGTGTCTGTATTCTTCATAAAGACCATGCTTTCCTACTTATAGACATTCTCAAAGATCCACAGCCGTATAATTCTGTATAACTATAAATTGCAAACAGAGTATCAACTATGATGGAACTCCCATTGGAGAATGTAAAGAATGAAGTTTTCTCGGTAAAGGACGAGGAAACCGATGTGTCCTATGGAGCCTACCCCGACAAGAGAAGCATCGAACAGAGAATAGATTTCGGGTTTGTGCTTCTGGATAAACCTAGGGGTATAAGGTCCAAAACAGCGTCTGCAACGGCTAAGCAGATTTTATCACCACTGGGCGTTAAGAAAGTAGGTTACTCAGGGACTTTAGAAGACTGAAGAAATCCCATAGTTACCGGCTTATTACCGCTCGCGATAAATAATGCTACGAAAGCCCTGCATATCCTGCTCTTAGGCGGAAAAGAGTATGTTGCACTGATGCATCTGCATAAAAACGTGGATGAGCAGTTACTTAGAGATACGTTGAAAAGTTTCGTCGGGAAAATAACGCAGTTACCCCCTGTCAGGTCCAATGTAAAGCGCCAGTATAGGGAGAGAGAGATATATTACGCCGATATAATAGATATAGAGGACAGGGATGTGCTATTCAAAGCAGGGGTCGAATCCGGTACCTACATAAGGAAGCTTGTACATGATATGGGTGAGAAGCTCGGAGTCGGTGCGCACATGTCGGATCTTAGACGCACAAAGGTTTCCTCGCTTACAGAAGACAGTGGACTCGTTACATTGCAAGATTTGGAAGACGGCATGTATTTTTACAGGAATGAGAATGACCCGCGTCTCCTGAGCCGCTCAATACAGAGTATAGAGGTCGCTCTTGATTTTTTACCGAAAATATTTGTATCAGACACAGCGGTAGACACGGTTTGCCACGGATCACCTCTTGCGGTGCCGGGTGTAGTCAAGGTGAATAAGTTCGAGAAAGGGCAGCTTATAGGCATGTTTACACTCAAAGGAGAACTTATAGCGCTCGGAAGCGCTGAACTTGCATCAGATGACATACTAAAAGGCGCAAAGGGTATAGCAATAAAAACGGATAGTGTTATAATGTCTATTGGAACATACCCTAGATATATCAAGAAAACATAGGGGCAGTGGTCTAGCTTGGTATGACACTGGTTTCGGGTGCCAGAGGTCCTGGGTTCAAATCCCAGCCGCCCCATTCTTATCAACCTGTCTAAGAATTTCAAAATAGCGGCAAGATTTAAATAACTAAAACATATTATGATTCGATGCGAAACATAGCCACTAGAAACGATGTCGACTTTAAAAAATTCGATCTTAAGTATGCCCATAGAGTACTCATACTTCTGGCGCTCCTAGCAGTACTTGTAATGTACGTTGATATAATGCTTACTCCATCACTGCCGGCAATAGGCGCACAATACCACATAGACAGCGCACAGGCAAGCCTAATAATATCATTGTACCTAGTTTTCGGTACGGCCATAGTACCTATAGTCGGTAAGCTGGGTGATATCTTCGGTAAGAAAAGGATGCTCATGTATGTATTGGTCATGTACATAATAATGGTCACTATAACTTCCTTTGTCAACAGGTTCGACATAATCCTGATATCAAGAACGTTTCAAGGGATAGGCCTGAGCATGTTTCCCTTATCATTCAGTCTTATAAGAGAGGAGTTCCCGCGTGAACTCGTTCCCAGGGCCCAGGGTCTTATTGCGGGTATGTTCGGAGGAGGCACCGCTCTCGGTCTACCGATAGGTGCATATGTCGCAAATTCATACGGTTGGCAGGCCAACTATCATATAGTTCTGCCGTTTCTGATAGTCCTTACAATACTGATATACTTCATAATCAAAGAATCTAAATTCACGATGAGAAATGCAAAACTGGACTATGTCGGTGCCGCCTGGCTTGGAACCTCACTCGCCATGATAGTTCTCGGTATATCACAGGGTGCTATATGGGGCTGGACTTCATATAAGGTGCTCGGATTAAGTATCGGAGGTCTTGTACTTTTACTGCCTCTTATATTTTTCGAAAGAATACGCAGCAATCCGATACTTGACTTGAAACTGCTATCCCAGAGAAATGTACTAATCTCCAATCTCATTGCACTGGTGATAAGCCTATCTATGTTTTTGGCTTTTCAGGCTATATCCTATAAAATGGAACTGTCCCCTCCAAGCGGTTTCGGGTTCGATATACTTACTACCGGACTGTATCTACTGCCACTGGCGATAACCATGCTTGTACTGGCTTATCCGATTGGTATACTTGTGTCTAAATTCGGCGTTAAAAAATTCCTGTTTATAGGATCCGTACTCGGGATGATCGGTTTTGTACTATTATCAACCGCTACTACTGCGATCAGAATGGCAGAGTACCTTGTTGTTGCAGCAGCTGGCATAGGTATTCTTATGATCTCGATACAGAACCTGCTCGTATTGTCAGTGCAGCTCCATGACATGGGTATTGCAACATCACTGAATAATGTATTTAGGAATATGGGTAGCAGTATGGGGGCGCCCATTGCAGGCTCCCTAATATCCACCTATACAATTATATACATCGTAGGATCGAAGACATTCAGTCTGCCTTCAACATCTGCGTTCCAGTATTCATTTTATGTGGCAATAGCGGGATTTACAGCGGCTTTCATCCTGTCTTTCTTCGCAAAGGAAGTTATAGACTTAAAGCACTCAAAGAAGAAAATCAGAAGCTAAATTTTTATTTAAAACAGAAGGTGCTTACTATAATGTGCTTGTTATGGAGATAGTGCTTAAGGTATGGTCTGATTTTTTTAAGAAGATAGAGAGCGGCGAAAAGGGATTTGAAGCCAGGCTCGCCGATTTCGACTGCAATCCCGGAGATATCCTCGTTCTCAAGGAGTGGGATAAAGACACCAGGTCGTTTACGGGCAGGGAAATGGTAAAGACAGTAACATATGTATTCAGGACTAAGGACCAAAAGTTCTGGAGACAGGAAGATGTGGATAAATACGGTCTTCAGGTCATCAGTTTCAAATAACAACGTTTAAATTCTGAAGCTTGCTTTTATTGTTATGGCTAGGATAGTTAGACACGATGCGCACAAACCTTTTGTTGTAAAGCTTAAGGACGTTCAGGGCCTGGATAAACTCACAAGCGATGAAAAGGTCCTGGATCTTCAGATTCACATTTGTGCGTGTGGGCTCTCTAACCACAAACCATTTTGCGACGGTTCACACCGGAGAACCCTTGAAGAGAAGGACGGGGAAGTATACACGTACGACCAGAATGACGGTAAACTGGAATTACCGCACGAATACGAGAAGAAAGACTAAAACGTCAGCTTCCATGCATTCTTCCTAATTTTTATCCGAATAATTTTCTGTAAAATCGTCTAAAATAATCTACACATAGCTTTATATATAGACATAATCATATTAGATAGTAGAGCATATGAAATTAGATTCTCAATAGATTTACTTGTTTTTGTTTTTCTATATGACATCTGTTTCTGCTCTGTAAATAAGGAGGAATATGGCAAGATTCGAGCGAAGAATGTACAAAGCTACATGCTCAGATTGCGGTAAAGAAACGGAAGTTCCGTTCCAGCCACAAGAGGGCAGGCCAGTGTACTGCAGAGACTGTTATAGCAAAAGAAAAGGAATGCAATAAAGCCTTTGTTTTTCTATAATCACAGAAGTAAACATTAGTATTTTTTATTTTTTTATCTTAATTTTATCAGATTACAGTTCTTCAGTTTCACTGCCGGTCTGATTCTCTTCTATCGTCTTTAACTGCGGGAAAGGAATCACATCCTTTATAGTCCTGGAGTTTGTACCAATCATCTGTAGTCTTTCTATGCCTATGCCTACACCACCCGTCGGCGGCATACCGTATCCCATCGCTTCTATGAAGTCTCTGTCAAATTCCTGCGTTTCGTCTATTCCCTTCTCTTTTCTACTCGCTTCCTCATTAAACCTGTCAATCTGCTCCTGTGGGTCGTTCAGTTCGCTGAAGGCATTAGCCAGTTCAAATCCGCATGCGTACAATTCGAACCTGTAAACGAATCTTTTATCCTTCTCAAAGCTCTTCGCCAGCGGAGACACTTCTATCGGGAACATAGTTATGAAAGTAGGATTCACTATCTCGTTGGAGACATACTCCTCAAACAATGCGTTTATGGCTTCCCCGTACGATGAAACCTTAGAATCGGCCTTCTTTCCCTTGTTTATTATCTCTTCCTCACTGTTTAGACCGAGCTTCTCCTTTACAGCATCTTCCATCGTCCTTATCTCAAACTTCGAAAAATCAACAGGCTTTCCGTTGAACTCCACCTTATGGGTATTGTTCGCCGCAAATATGCAGGCTCTGACTATCTCCTCAGTGATTTCAAGCATCGTGCTCAGGTCACCGTACGCCTGATATAGCTCCAGCATCATAAATTCCGGATTGTGCCTAGTGTCAACGCCTTCGTTTCTGAAGTTCTTGCTTATGTCAAAAACTTTCTCGAAGCCCCCTATTATCAGTCTTTTTAGGTACAGTTCTGACGCTATCTTCAGGTAGAAATCTCTGTCGAGTGAATTGTAGTGCGTTACAAATGGTTTTGCGTTTGCTCCGCCCGGTATAGGCTGTAAAACCGGGACGATAACCTCCGTGAATCCCCTATTCGCCAGTATCTCCCTGACTTTAGCTACCATAGCGCTTGACCTTTTGATTTTCTCCTTAGATTCAGGATTCATTATAAAGTCAAGATATCTTTTTCTATACCTTTTCTCCGTGTCCTCAAGTCCAAACCATCTGTGCGGAAGTGGCAGCAGCGATTTACTCAGTATTGTAACTACAGAAGCCTGTACTGATATCTCCCCCACTCTTGTCTTTATGACCGCTCCTTTGACTCCTATGGTGTCACCGACATCCAGATACTGGAGAAGGTTGTATGATTTTTCATCAAGTCTGTTCTCAGCCAGATAGATCTGTATGCTTCCGCTGTCATCCATAAGGTCGAAGAATTTTATCTTGCCGTGGTCTCTTCTCCCTATTATCCTTCCGGCAACAGTTACTTCTTTGTTTTCAAGAGTCTCGAATTTGCCCTTTATCCGTAGAGCAGTGCTATCCGTGTCGAATTTTCCGCCGTATGGTTCGTATCCGTTGGCTCTAAGTGCTTTCAATTTCTCAAGGCGTTCATCGTCGAACTTGAAACTAAATACCATAAAACTGAATATATGAAGTTAGCAGTATTAATAAGCCTATCACTATCGAGTACACGAACATCCTGTTCCTTACGTACTTGCTCTTTGATATCAACCCTATGAATCCTTTCTCTATGACACCTGCCGCTATCGATAATCCGACCAGAAACGCCGCATAGTTTGCATTCACAACATTGTGTGTTGTCAGGGTTCCTATCGTAAACATTGTTCCTATGACGTTTGCCAGAGACGATACAAACACATCGGCAGGAAGTAGCCCAGGTGCAACCGCGGCTATTATTTTTCCAACTGAGATTATAACGAAAAATACTGCGGCGAACTCAAGACTCTTTACTAGCGGAAACGGCGTACTCGGTTTCTGGTTTGTTGTGTTTAGGTTTTTCCTGCCTATCAAAAATACTACCATCATGCTTCCCAAGGATATCACAGACACCGGTAACAGGTCAATCATCAGCGCTGTAGATCTTGTGGCTATGTAGATTATAAAGAGCACTTGCACAAGTATCATAACTATATTTGCGGAGAATATGGAGTTGTATACAACCTGCTTGGAGAGTCTTCTTACCCTGTTTCCCAGGTTCAAAAGGCTGAAGGTTATTGTAGTCCCGCTTATCATGCTGCCTACGATTGAGGACAGGAAAAAGCTCCTCTTCCTCGCCCTAAGTATAAGGTACTGTACGAAAAAGACCATACCTACAACGGTTACTATCAGCCAGAACTGGAACGGATTAAAGAAATCGTAAGGACCTATATTATGGTTCGGGAGTATGGGGAGTATGACTAGGGCTATTATCATAAGATTTATGGCTGCTATAAGTTCCGATCTTTTTATCAAATGTATGAAATTCAACAGCTCCCTCTTGTAAAAGCTTATAGCGGTTATTAGTATCGTCAGGATTATCGCAAATTCGTAGTAGCCTAACCCTGTAAGTATTCCGGCGGTGAAAAGTATCAGGCTGCTTACATAAGTAGTCATTCCCAGAAGGTCCTTTTTAAAGCTCTTGACAAGGTAAGATGCCGTGA
>JAJYRE010000016.1 GCA_021794235.1 Nanobdellota archaeon | reverse complement strand
TCTTTATCGCAAATTCGTAGTAGCCTAACCCTGTAAGTATTCCGGCGGTGAAAAGTATCAGGCTGCTTACATAAGTAGTCATTCCCAGAAGGTCCTTTTTAAAGCTCTTGACAAGGTAAGATGCCGTGACTATGACGGTCATAATGGCGAATCCAGTTATTATTATAGATACGCTGGAAAAAAGGTAGTAAAGATCGGCGAATATGTATCCGAGCATCGCTACGAATATAGACGTTCTAAGTCCAAAATATATCTTTGCTCCGTGCTGCATTCTGTATTCATTCTCAAGGCCGAATATAGCACCAAGCAGTATCGATATCAGCAAATACTCATAGTTTTGCAAACCCGTTATCAACATAATATATTTTTATATTCCGCTACACCAATTTATACCTTGTATTGCGGCCATACGCACGCTAACCATGGTCGTTTTGCGATATGTCCGATAAGGTTGTTGTCAATCGGTAGATTTGATAAGCTCTTTGTATAATTTTAGGAAACTCTTCGCGGCTTCTTCCCATGTAATGTATGATAGTTCCTTATAAGCCTCTTCCGATATCGTCTTGTTCATCTCAGGGTACCTGAGTATCCCCAATATCATGTCTGCCATCTGCTCCGAATCCCAAAAATCCACCTTCAGTGCGTTGTTTATTATCTCGGCAACTCCCGACTCCGATGATATTATCGTCGGTGTTCTGGACGCCATAGCTTCCAAAGCCACTATTCCGAACGGCTCATAAATCGATGGCATAACGTATACGTCGGCTATCGAGTATAGATACTCAATCTCGTCATCAGGCACCTTTCCGAAAAAGTGTACTCTGTCCTGAAGATTCAGGTCTATTGATAAGTCTATCAGGCTTTTCATTTCAGGACCGGTGCCTACGATGTATAGAAGAGCGCTTTTATCATTATCAGCAACTATCTTGAAAGCCCTTATCAAATGATCAACACCTTTCTGTACTGATAGCCTTCCTGTATAAAGGACTATCTTTGGTTTTCCGGAGTGTCCTCTTCTCTGGTATCTGGACTTATCGATTGCATTGTAGATGACTCTTATCTTATCTGCGCTCACCTTGTACATCTCAACAAGGCGATCTTTAAGCCTCTGGCTGACTGTGACTACCGCGTCGGCGCCTTCTACAGCTTTTCTTTCCTCTTCCTCAATCATATTCCACGGATTTCCAGCAGTTCTTCCAAACTCTGTACTGTGTATCGTGACAATCAGGGGCTTTCCGGTCAACTTTTTAAGCTCCAGCCCAGCTCTTGCCGTCAGCCAATCGTTGGCGTGTATGACATCATACTCTGCACCGCTAGTCAGCTTTACAGTGTTATAGACGTACCTGTTTATCCTTTCAAACAGGTTATTGTAAAGATTTGCATCAAATGTTTCATCACGGCTGCTCAGTGTGTACACATCTGGTAGGGAATCTATCGGTATAAGCTCAAAATCCACCTCATCCATATCAATGTGCTCTTTGAATGGTAGAACAACCTTCACCTTCACACCGAGTTTTGTCAGAGCTTTTGTAAGCTCATAAGTATGTGTGCTAAGTCCACCGACAGAGTTCGGCGGGAACTCCCAACCAAGAATCAAAGGTCTTATGTGTGCCATCTTAGTATCTTAATATTACTTTGTGTAATATAATCAGTCCCTTATATCTAGGAGTGACTTTATAGATTTATATAAATTTCGTTTATTATAAGTGTATGTTGGTATCTGATTACAAAAATGTAATACCGGACAGAGTATTTTCGGTACTGTTTTCTAAGATAGACAGTTTTCTGCCAGTTCAAGAAGACGCAATAAAGCAAGGCCTGTTCGAAGGCAATAGCATGATAGTTTCATCTCCGACAGCATCCGGCAAGACGATGATTGCAGAGATGGGGATACTCAACGCATTCTTTTCCGGTAAAAAATCTATATACGTCGCCCCCCTAAGGGCCCTTATATCCGAAAAATTCGAAGATTTTAAAAAAGAATATCCTTTTATCAAAGGAGCCCTTTCAATGGGGGATCTGACGGAGTTTGATACCTCACTTGAAAAATACGATGTTGTTTTTGTTTCCACCGAAAAGCTTGATAGCCTGATGCGTTTTTCAAAAAATTATATTCTCAACGTGGGCTGCATAGTCTATGATGAGATACATATGATGGGAAATGATAAGAGGGGCCCCACTATGGAGTTTATCATAACTTTGAATAAGAGGATAAACCCCTCGGCGCAGATAATAGGACTGAGCGCAACCATAGTCAACGCAGACGATATAGCAAAGTGGCTTGACTCAAAACTGGTAGCTAACAAATTCAGACCAGTAAAATTGGTCAAAAAGATATATCTGGACAATGAACTGATAAACGGGGATCGTGTAAAGCTGAAGGATAATACCGAGAGCCCGTTGCTGAACATCGCTTTGGACCTTATCTCCAGAAAGAGACAGGCTCTGGTTTTTTCAGAGACAAAAAAGTTAACTGTATCGCATGCAGGCAAGCTCGCTCCTTTTGTCTTCAAGAACCTCCAAGATGAGGAAAAGAACAGGCTTGCTTTGCTTTCATCGCAAATTCTGCATGCTCTAGACTCTCCGACAGCACAGTGCGAAACTCTGAGCGAACTTGTAAAGAGCGGCGTTGCATTTCACCACGCCGGTCTTGTAAACAAACAGAGAAAACTGATAGAGGAGAACTTCAGGTCGGGTCTTATAAAGTTCATATTCGCCACACCGACCCTTGCAATGGGAGTAAATCTTCCTGCGAACACGGTCGTTGTAAGCTCCGTTTATAGGTTCGGTGAATACCGAAGAGAGCACCTCTCTGCTCTGGAAGTAGAACAGATGCTGGGACGTGCCGGAAGACCGAAATATGACAAGGAAGGTACCGCAATAATAATCGCAAGAAGCGAACCGGAGTACGATTTTATAAAAGAGGTTTATATCGATGGAGAAACAGAACCGATAGTATCCGGATTCAATAACGATTCGGCCATACGGGTATACGTATTGAATCTTGTGTGCCTCGAGCTTTATCGGAGCGAGAGTGAGATCAAGGACTTTTTTGATGGCTTGTTCATATCCGAGAGCGGCGTGAATCTGGAATCAAAGGTTGAGGAAGCCATCGCTTTCCTTGAAGACAACGGTTTTATCGAGGAGACTGGCAACGGCCTTATTGGGACAAGAATCGGCAGACTGATAAACAACCTTTATCTGGACCCGTACACCGGGCTTCTGTTCCTGAATTTTGTAAAAAAGACAGCCGACGGTACGCGGGAGCCTTTCGACATATTCCACACCGTGGCCTGCAGCAACGAGCTGGGGAAGTCCAGAGCATCAAGAAGCGAGTTCGATAAATATGAGGATGAGAGTTATTCATTGACGCTGTCCGCTGACCAGAGCCTAGTGGAGTATGAAAAATTTATAGGAGCTATAAAGACTGCCCACATAATGGATGACTGGATAAACGAGAAATCCGAGAACTATATAGAGGATACTTATAGGGTCCTACCCGGTGAGTTGAACGCAATACTCGAATCTTTCCGCTGGCTAATTTTTGCGATGAAGGAAATTTACAGGCTATCCGGAATAAAGTACAATGATATAATACGACTGCAGAAAAGAATGAAATACGGAGTCAAGGAGGAACTTGTTCCGTTCGTATCCATACCGGACATAGGTAGGATAAGGGCAAGGAAGATCTACACATTCGGAATAAAGACAATAGCAGAGTTGAAGCAGACGAAGGAGGAAACTCTTAGGAGGCTGCTGGGCGCCAGAGTAGGGTATAAAGTTTTCAGATACATTCACAAGGATGAAAATAATACACTACTTGGCCGATGAAAACCGAAAATTATATATAATAAGAACTAAATATAATCATAAGATGAAATTCAGTTATCTAGTGGCCGCTTTAATTATCGCGTCCATATTCATTGCACTACCGGAAGTTAATGCAGCCGGACTAGGTACTTCGACAGTATCCGTAGTCAATTCTACTCTGCACATATCACAAGGAGGATCTGCTTCCACCTCATTCACAATAACACTTACAAGCGGTACAAAGTGGGGAACCAGCCTAGCACTGTATAATCTTCCTTCAGGAGTAACATATTCAGCATCACCAAGCATTAATGATCCTACATACAGCGGACAACTTACACTGTCAGCATCTAGCTCTGTAGCCCCCGGTAATTACACCGTATTAGTCGGAGCCAAAGGAGACGATCCTTCATCAAATAATGTAACATTATCCTTGTATGTTCAATCATCCAATTCAACAGTAGTAACTTCACCTACCACCCCAACTTCAAACGGCGGATATTCATTGGCTCCTTCGGACTATGTTCTGATGGGTGCAATCGCCCTTATCTTAGTATTGGCATTTCTCGGCGGAAAGTACAACCGTAAATTTGTAACCACCGGAAGAAAAGCTGCTATTATATCGACCATTATAAGTCTTGCAGCGGCGCTGTACCTGATTTTGGAAGACAGCTTCCTTAGAGAAGCAGCCCCATTGCACTGGGGAATATTGATTGTGTTCTTTGTCGGAACCATAATACTCTCCTACCTTACCTATGGTTCAAAGAAGCAGAAGGCCAAAAATTTATACACTCTAATCTTAGGTCTGCTTACAACCCTGTTTGTGATTGCTATGCTGATTGATGTGGTGTTTGGACTCCCTCTGAGTTCCGCATATAATTCTTCCGCTTACTACGGTGCGAATTATCTTCTAGGATTCGGAGAATACGCACTATCAACAATTGCGGTATCCACTGCATTCACACTGCTTTTATTATCTGCTATAGCAACTGCAATGATTAACATTTTCTGCTATCTGCTGTCTAGGGACGGTAGAAAATAATCCAAGTATTATTTTGATATAACAAGTTTAAAGAGTTAATTATATCCGGAGTTGCTTCATGTTGATATTCAACGCACTCAAATACTTTTTTTGATTGGATTTAGTTACAATATAGTTCTTTCATTCGTTATGCACTATCTCATGGTACTAGATACAGGTCTAATCAAGTACTGCTGCTTCCGGAATCCGCTATCCCTACAGGTGTAGCTATGCCTGTTATATTGGTCTTTATAGAATAGTTGCCGGTGTACAGAACGCTGACGCTGTTAGATAGCTGGTTTGCAACGTAAATTTTCTCGTTGTTTGGAAGTATCACTATCCCGGTAGGGCCGCTCCCTACATTAACTGTCCGTGTCACAGATAGATTCGAAGTAGCTATTACCGACATAGTATTTGATCCGTAATTTGTTACGAGAACCGTGTTTCCTCCCGGTGATACTGCAATTCCTTCAGGGCTTGTACCCACAGGTATCGTTTTTATGACAGTATTTGTCTTAACAGATATCACAGAAACAGTGTTTGATGCGTAGTTTGCTACATAGGCCGCTTCACCATCCGGAGATATAGCGATCGCCTGAGGGGTGCTTCCAACAGGTATTGAAAGTATTGGTGCGAGCGTGTGAGCGTCTGCTACAAGCACAGTATTCGTGCCAGATTGTGTTATATATAGATACTTATCATCAGGAGTTATCGCGACTGACAGGGGTGTCCCGCCTATTTTTGCTGTTCCGATTGTTGTGAAGGTAGTCGCGTTTATGCTCTGCAGAACCCCGCCACCCCCGGCTGATAGTGCGTAGACTATAGTTCCCTCGTAGTTTATCGCTATACCTGCAGGATTTGTTCCGGTTGTTACATTTGCAACAACCTCATTTAAAGAGGTGTTTATGACCGAGATATTCGCATTTCCATGCGGCATAATGTATACGAGCTCTCCGTTAGGTGTTACACTCAGGCCCTGCGGATTTGTAGATATCGGTATTGTGGTAGTTACTGCATCAGATATAGGGTTGATAACTATCGCGGTCTTGCTCCCCTGTGCGGCTACGAATATGTCACGCACCGGGATGTAGTCTATGTAAAACAGCGATTTATTTGCCACTGTACCGCTGAATGCCGATGGAAAATAGTCTACCCTGTTGATTGATACATTACCCGGAAGAAACTGCGTGTTGTTAAATAATATGAAGCTTATCTGCTGGGATGAAGATGATTTTACCCCCCCGCCGTAATTCATAAACCAGTTGGTCCCTAAAGGCAATCCGACTTCCTGGAAAGTCACTGTTTGCTGCAAGGAAGCCTTTCCGGATATATACCCGGTAGTTTTCGTGGTTATTGTTCCCAGTGCGCCATCGGTGTAACTATACCAGACTATCACGTTTGCAGAGTAGAAAGAACCAGGATTATTGCACGTACTGTTATAGAATGTTAAGGTATGTTTTTGCTGCACACCCATGGTATAATTTATAAAGCCGGTACTGCTGGCCGTGAAGCCATTGGCAGATATAATGGTTGCATTGAGTATCTCTACAGGATACTGGGACGGGTTGGCAATGCGTACTAAAGTAGCCCCGTTACCGCACCCCTGCCCAAGACCTATGAACGGTTCAAATCCGGTTATAGTCTGGGATATCGATGCATAAGGGTTGAATATCCCCATGCCATATAGCACCGCAGCGACTATTACTATTATAAGGATCGCCCAGCCGTACGTCATCATGTACTCCAGCGCCGACTGTGAACGAGAAAATCTTTTTGACATATAACTTAAAGGATGTATTTCTTTATACTCTTATCGTGCTGGCGAAAACGTTCTGGATGCCGTCATAATCGGAATAAAAATACCGTTTTATATTATAAAAACCAATTCTTTTTTAATGGCAGACTTATTTGTAAATGTTATCGGCTTTAAGCTAAATTCTAATTGGTGGAAATCATCAAAGGCCGATAGATCGGATATTCTGAAAGCTTTAAAGGGAATGTTTAAGGATTCCGGAGACGGTAAAACTATGGTCAGGGCGGAATTGTACTCATCACTCAGGCCGGACACGGATATTATACTATGGCTTATTTCATCCGACAGCAGGACAATAGTGGATTTCAAGGCAAAGGTGATGAAATTGATTTCCGGAGTAACAGATATCCGTCATGGGTTCTTGTCCCTTTACAGGAGAAACCCAGGGGAGGATTACAAACGCACCAATAACGGCACTGCCAACAAATTTTTTGTTGCATATCCCGTAAAGAAGATGCCGGAGTGGTATCTGCTAGGCCGTGAAGAAAGGAGCCGTATAATGGCAGAGCATATAGCGACAGCTGTACATGGTTCGAAAAAGGATTCTATAATATCCTATACTACCAGATCGTTCGGCATAGGCGATGCAGACTTCTTCGTAATGTACGAACTAGAATCGCTTAGTGATTGGGTAGACATAGCCGAAAAACTTAGGAGTGTAGAAGCTCATAGATGGGTTTCGAGGGAGGACCCCATACTTGTCGGTGAAAAGACAGAGTTTGAAGAGCTTATGCAGTGAGGGCATAAAGCCTTTAAAGATTGATTGTTAATTACTAATATGATAAACATAGGTCTTTATTACAAGGTAAAAAAGGGCAACGAAGCATCCTTCGAGAAAATATTTGAAGGGGTAATACAGCACCTGAAAAACAGCGTTGATGGTTTCTTGGATGGAAAACTATACAGGAGTGTTTCAGAGCCATCGGAGTACATGATTTATAGTGAATGGAGGGATATCGATGCTTTCAGAAAATTCACTACCAGTGAAGCATTCCGTTCTACGACACATGAGGGCGCCTCTATTATAGAAGGGAGGCCATACCACAGAATACTTGGCACGGTCAACGAGCCCGGAAAAAGTTAACGCCGGTATGGACAGGATAGCTGTTTTGCTGATGGCTTACGGTACACCGGATAAAGCCTCGGATGTCAAAGGCTATCTGGAGGATATATTCGGAGGGAAATCACCCGATGAACGCATCGTGCAGAACGTCCAGAATAAATACGAAAAGATAAACTTCTCGCCATTGACAAAAATAACATACCAGCAGGCTGAGATGATAAAGTCAGGTATTGAGCTCAACGGTGTATGCGCAGATGTTTTGATAGGCATGAAACACTGGACTCCCAAGATAGAAGAATCTGCGGATAAAATTTCTCTAATGGGTGTCAGTAAAGTGGTCGGCCTTATAGCGCATCCATTCAAATCCGTTGCAGGTAGTGATGAATACAAGGAGAGGTTTATGGCCTCGTTCAAGGGAGTCCGGGCAATTTTTATAGACAGTTGGTACGACCAGCCGAAACTCATTGAGGCATGGGCAGAAGAAATAAAGAATGCTGTAGGTGACGGTGCCGATTTAAACAAATTCTATTTTATCTTTACGTCTCACGGATTGCCCGCCTCAATAAACGATCCTGAATATTCTTCTGAACTTAGGGAGTTCGTTGCCAGACTTTCACACAGGCTCAGGATCGACGAATATACCCTTGCTTTCCAGAACGGCGGACACAGTAACTGGACAAAACCGGAAGCCTCTGAAAAGATGAAGGAGCTGGCGCTCTCCGGCAAAAAGAACCTGGTTGTAGTTCCGATAGGATACATATCCGAGAGCTTGGAGACGTTGTATGATATAGATGTAGAATACGCCAACCTGGCAGCATCTCTTGGCGTCAGGATGCTGAGGGTAAGGAGTCTTGACACCTCTCAGAAGCTGATAGACTCTATGGTATCTGCCATCATGTCTGCTATAGAATAGCCCGCAGTAGACCTAAAAAACATGACTATACTTGGGCCCGAAGGGATTTGAACCCCCAACCTTCAGATTAGAAGTCTGCCGCTCTGTCCAAGTTAAGCTACGGGCCCTTTCTATATTATTCTATTAAGAGAAAATATTAATTTAAATACGATTGTTTTTTCCGTATAAATCCTGACTGGCATTATCTTCTGTAATATATTTTGAAGGCGTCATTAAGTATAGTTTGGTGGTCAAAAGCCAGATCCGGTAAGTGATCTACATTCCACCATTTAGCTTCCTTAGCATCGTCCCCTCCTTTTGGCTCTCCTATTATGTCTTTTAAGAGATAAACCACCGATACAACGTGTTTCCTGGGATCACGCTTTGGATCCGAATAAACACCAACCAGTCGATCTATTCCGGCTTCCAATCCCGTTTCTTCCTTTACTTCCCTTAGGACTGCGTCTTCTGTTCTTTCACCGTATTCAACGAACCCGCCGGGTATGGCCCACATATTCTTATACGGATCGTTTACTCTTTTTATTAGAAGCACGTCATAATCTCTTATCATGACCCCGTCAACGGTTAATGAAGGGCTTTTGTATTCCTTTTCCATGATAATAAGGAGTCTTATTTCTATAATAAACTTTTATTGTTCTTTCTTCCCAAATTTTTCTTTAAAGCATGAATTGCAGAGCGGAATCAGCTTTCCGTCTTCTTTGTAATAGTTGCCTTTTATCTTACCGAGGAACGTAGTCTCTATTTCCTTCCCGCAAATTGAGCATTTCATACATTAATACCGAATTTCTTTAGCATGCTTGAGAACTGCCTGTTCTTGGACATCTTCATAACCGTTTTCATCTTCCTGTACTGTTCCAATAGCTCCCTCACGAGTTCTTCCTTCTGTCCGCTCCCCCTGGCGATTCTTGCTATCCTGTTTGCATCCAAAACCTTCGGATCCTCTAGCTCCTGCTTGTTCATGGAGTCCATTATGTTTATGAATTTATCAAGGTTCTCTCCCTGGCGTTCTATGGCTTCTTTTGTCTTTCCTGAAGACGGAAGCCCAGGTATGGAACTCGCGATCTTGTCTATAGGGCCGAGTTTCTTCGTGGAAGAGAACTGCTCGTAGACGTCCATGAGGTTAAATTCGCCCTTTACAACCCTTTTCACGCTTTCCTCGTTTATTTTTATATTTTCTTCCTCTACCTTCTTCAGTATAGATTCCAGACCTTCGAGGCCTAGAAGTTTGGATACGAACTTTTTCGGATCAAATTCCTCGAATTCGTTTATTTTCTCACCGGTTCCTATGAATGTTACTTTTGCACCGCTTATGTACGCCGCGGTTAGCGCACCACCGCCGTTTGCCGTGCCGTCGGTTTTTGTCAGTATTATACTGCTTATTCCAAGCAGTCCGTGAAACTTCTCAACCTGCATTCTGGCGTTTTGTCCCAGGTCGGCCGGTATAACTAGGGTAGTGTTGTCTGGCTTGAACGCCTCATTTATCTGTTTTATCTCCTTAACAAGCTCATCGTCGAGCGCATCCCTTCCTGCGCTGTCACCTATTATAACGTCAAAATTCCTGAACGAACCCTGGCTGTCTTTTATCGCCTTTACTGGGTCGTCTCCCCCTCCGGCCAGCTTAACGTTTATCTGTTTGGACAGTTGCTGCAGCTGCTCGTATGCAGCCGGTCTGAAAGTGTCCAGTCCGAGCAGAAGTACCTTGTATCCCCTCTTCTTGTAGTAGTTAGCCAGCTTTGCGGAAGTGGTAGTCTTACCCGATCCAAAAAGACCGACAAGTAATATTTTGTAAGGAACTTTGTTTATGTTTATCTTTGTCCCTTCCGTGCCGACGACATCGACAAGGTCGTTGTATATTACGTCTATTACCCTTTCACGGCTTATGAGCCCCTTGCCTTTTTTGGAGCTTATATCGTCCCTTATCCTCTTCATGAGGGTTTCTACGAGCTCTTTGTCTACATCCCCCTCCAGGAGCGCGGTACGCATCCCCTGTAGCACTTCCTCTACCTTTTCGCTGCCGGTCGAATTAAGGAGCTTCTTTATACCCTCTTTAAGCTTTTCTGATAAGTTATCGAAAACCATTCTATTCTATCTAGCTGGGACTTAATATAATTTTATTCCCTTTTAACAGTTATAGGAAGAACTCCCTTCTCCAGTTCCCTCTTGGCCACTGCTATATACGTGTCGGTCTTTTTATTTACCTTCACCAACGCCGGGGCTCCGAAGGAAAGCTGAAGAGCTCTTGCTCCTATCAGTCTTGCGCTTTCAAACTTGTTGTAATTTTCCATTTTAAGCCTCCTTTGTAGAGTCCATCAATAGCTTTATTGTATTCTCTCTCAGTTCAAATGCTTTTCCTACGCATAGGTCTATCTCTTCAGCAGTGAAAAATCCGGCTCCTCCCTTCTGTATGGAGTTAACTTTATCGCTGACGGCTATAGTTATCCTGGCTTCAGCGGAGTTCTCCTCTTCAGCATCAGGGTCGAAGAATATGCTTTTTCCTATCTTTGCAAAAGTGTGGCTTACTGCGAGTTTTGAGATATCAAGGGGGAGACCTACCATCTCATCCGTTCCGTTCTTCTTGTACCTCGCGCCTAGCAGTGCGGCCAGAGCTGCTATGTTTGCTGCATCGAAAAGATTGCCCTCGTTGTTTACAGTGGCTATGTCTACGAATACAAAGTGAGCCTTCTTACCCTCTTCTATGACGAGTTTGGACAGGTCTATAAGGTTGGATTCCCTGATCCCCCTGTCTGTGACCCTACCAACCTCTATCGAGTAGGTTATCCTGTCATCAGCGTACTTGCTGGCCAGTTCCGTGGCTTCAAAATTAACTATCAATCCACCCTCGTTTGGTCTGTCCGGGAAAGGTTCCCCGTTCATTACCTTGACACCTGCTATTACCTTTGTGTTTCCTATTTCAACGTAGGCTGAACCGTCCGAAGGTCTTATCACTTTAGTCTTTATCTTCAGGTCACGGAACTTGAAAGCGTCCCTTTCGTTTATCCTAAGACCCTTGTCTGCTATCTCTTTTATGTATAAAAAATTCTCTACAGTCATATGTTCTTCATCTCACCGAGAGCGCTTTCGAGCTCTTTCTTGAGCTCTCCCAATATCTCTCCTTTTTTCTCCAGTTTTTCTATTCTCTCTTCGTTGTTGACGACCACGCCTTCAGCCTCTTTCTTTGCCGTTATATCCATGGTTATCACCTTTGCGAATTTAGGGAATATTTCCGGCTTTAGTGTCAGTATTCTCTCCTCTACGCCGTCTTTTCTGCTTACGACATAGTTCTTGTCGGCCTCTATAACGTACTGGCGCTCTCCCCAGTCTCCTCTTATCTTTACAGTCAACGATTTGACGCTGTTGTTTTCTATTGCTACGTCTTCCACCAGTCCATCCACCTTGAAGGATGTCCCGTTCAGCCTTGTAAAGGCTATGCGGTAGGTCTTGTCCTTTGTAGGACCGTATCTTAGAAGAGTCTCTTCAACCTTATTCCTCATTTCCTCTTCGGAGTACTTGTCAAGCAGGTTCTCCGCGAAATCCGTAAGTATCGTATATCCTGCAGATTTCAGGGTGTGGTGCTTCATTATCGTAGGCATAACTTCTTTTCTCGTCTTGTCAAGATGTGTCTTGTCATCGTCCCCTATAAGTATGAAGAACTTGGAAACACCCTCATAGAGTGTCCTAGGCTCCTCGCACTGGTTGAACTTTTCTGTTATCTCCTGTTCCTTTTCCTGGAGCTTGTTGAGTTCCTCACTAAGGATTTCTCTATCCTTGTTTTCGGCCCCTTGGACCCATAGGATTCCCCAGTCTTTCAGCTTTAGATCCTTTGACAGCTCATACAGTTTGTCCTTGCCCTCGTTGGACCTTATTCCCTTGCTCATCTTTGTGAATCCATTCTTTATTATTATTACATCCTCCCCGAAGATTCTAAGCTGTGTTGACAGCATTATCTTGCCGTCATAGGTACCCTTTGACTGTACCAAAAGCTTCGATCCGGGCTTTACATATCCCCAGAAATTCTTTAGATCCAGTACTCCTTCCTCTTCGTCCGGAAGGGATATTATTATCGATTTTGATCTCTGATCGGTGTTCTTTATTATACCACAATATATCTTGCCGACTTCCTCACGGTAGAATATACTCCTATTAAGACTGTTTTTCAGTGCATCCACCACCTTTTCGGAGTCGTTCCCGTATACGTACACCCCTTCCTTTGTCTCCATATCCTCTATCATTACATCCGGCTTATCCTCACTTGCTACATTAAGCGCCGTCTTAAGAGCATCAGCGGCCTGTGTTATCTCTATGCCTGCATCCATCAGTAATTTGCTTATAGCTGTAGAATAAATTCCCCTTACTTTAACTTTCATTTGAAACCCTCCTTCTTAACGCTTCTTTTTCAAGTTCGTAGATCTTCATAGCGCCTATTTTTCCCATTTTTATGACTTCGTTTAGTTCCTCATGGCCGACTTTTCCGTCTAGCTGAAGAAGAACTATCTCATCCTTTGATGGCAGGAATGCTATCGGTACGTCCGTGGCACCCTCATCGTGCAGGTCCTCCTCATCTTTCGTAAGATCAAGGCAAACTGACCCGCCTATGTATCCTGCTGCAACAGCAGCTACAAGGTCCCTCATAGGGAGACCCGCGTCCGCACATGCCATAGATGCTGCTGTCAAACTTGCGCATCTGGTGCCGGCGTCAGCCTGTGTAACGTAAACTCTTACTGTTATCATTGATCTAGGCATTTCCTCGAGGCGTATAGCCCTGCTTAATGCATTAGTAATAACCTGGCTTATCTCGGTGTCCCTTCTGTCAAAACCCGGTTTGGCCCTGTCAGGAACGGAGAAAGGCAGCATATCGTACTTGCACATTATTATTCCTCTGTCAAATTTCTCAAAGTGCTTCGGTTTTACCTCTTCAGGCCCGTAAACCGCCGCTATCGCTTCAGTGTTTCCGATTCTGAACCTTGCACTTCCCTTTGCGTTGGGTACTACGCCTGTTTCAGCCTCCATTGGCCTCAGTTCATCGAATCCTCTATTATCAAGTCTTTTCTCGTACATTTTTCAACAACTCCCTTACAGAATCTGTAAGCTCAGGATTGAAGTAGTTCTCGTCTATAAACTCTATCGCACTTATAGCCGCGGCTCTATCTTCATCTTTTCCGTCGATCCAGACAACTCCGTTCTGTCCGACGATTATATCGCAGTTTGTCTCCTGTTTTATCAGGCTAATCATAGCCCCCTCTTTGCCTATAAGGCGTGGAAGCTTCGTTGGATCCACCTTGACTATCATATTTGATGGAAGCTTGAAGTATTTTGTTCCCTTCATTGAAAGGTCTGCTGCATTGTTTACGTACACTGTAGCAACCCTTGCGAATATCAAGTCTCCCCTGCTCATGAATCTGTCCAGTTCGCCCATCTCTGTTCTGAAATTTACATCTCTATTATCAAGTCTTACAAGGTAAGGAGCATCTATGTCTACGACCCAGTATTTACTGCCGGCCTCTACTACTCTGCCTATAACTTCGTCACCCTCTTCCGGGAAATAATTGCTCGTCACAGGACTGACGCTTACACCGCGCTCGTTAACCTGTACCATTCCAAAGTACTTTGAGTATACATTTTTACCTTCTGAGTACGTACCGTTCCTTCCGTTCTCCTCATCCGATAAGAGCGTTCCAGGCGTTACCATTTCGAAATTTTTTACGTTTATCATATCTTTTCACAATCCTCTTTTTGTTATAGCAGCGCTACCGTGCGTCACGCTTTTTAGCCTGCTTATTATCTCACTTTCGTTTCCTGCTTTAACTGAGAAATCTACAACGAGTGTATTCTCATTTCTTGCATTCTTTTTAATGTTTGTCAGTCTTTTTAAATTTAACATCGCTTCATTGCTGTACTGTATAGGAACCTCAACAGTGTATTCGAACTCACCCAGTTTTATCGGCAGGACCTTTTTCAGCTCACTAAGCAGCTGATCAACCTGCTGACTTTCCGGCCTATTAAGATCAAAGTTATAGTGGATCTGTTTCATAGCCATTTCTATTCTCTGTCTCGGTATAGGCAGATTTGTCGTGCCGTCTATGGCCATCAAGGCTATCTCATCTACGACTTTGTTCCTAAGCATTTCGGTCTGCTTTTCCCTGTAGGAGGCACTTACCTGAACCTCGCCTTCCTTTATAATCCTCATAGAAATCTGTCCTATGTCATCGGTTCCGAAGTCCCTTTCCAGATCTCCCGCGACCTCTCCTTTTTTTATGTCCTTGAATATATTATCCACAAGAAGGGCCGAATTGACATCCTGACTTTTTCCACTACGTATCTGCATCGCCTTTTCGCAGTCTACGGAGATCTCGTATTTTCTACCTTTTATCTGAAGCCTAGCTATTACTCTATCTACCATGAAATTCTATATTTTATAGGTATGCCGCTATCTCGTCCTTGGTAAGCTTTCTAAATCCGGATTCGTCTATAACTGCTATCTCGAATCTTTCAGGAGTGGCTTTACCCTCTTCCAGCTTAAGCGCTTTTACACCGAGCTTTATCAGCGATTCAGTGTCCATATCATCCTTATACTCGCTTTCCAGGTGCTTGTTTATTGCTTCGGAGTTTCCTCCTATTGCTATGCCCTTGTACTGGAAGAAAGTTCCGCTAGGATCAAGCATGTAAAGGTGCGGCTTGCCGTTCTTAAGGCCGCCGAACAGTATGCTGACACCATAAGGTCTTGCGCCTCCGTACTGTGTGAGCGCCTGCATCTCTGCACTTATCCCTTTGACTATTATCAGTATGTCAGCCTCTTCGTTGTAAGTAAGCTTGTACTGTTGTGCGTTAACCTGTGCCTTCTCGATAAGGGTTCTGCCATCCGCTATCATACCAGATATCGCGGCCCCGACATTCCCTTCTATCTTGAATACTTTCTCTATGCTCTCAGGCACTATCATCTTTCCATGGTCATGGAATTTTCTGTCCGCGGCGAACACTATGGAGTTTTTACCTATCATTCCTATAGCGGCAAAGCCCTGCGAAACCGTCCTTTTTGCGTATTCTACCTGAAGTATTCTACCGTCAGGATTGAACAGTGTTATAGCACGATCATAACCCATTAAATCTCCGGGTGGTTCCATATCTTATTTTCCTCCTCTTTCAATTTTTTTAAACTGCCACTAATCTTTATAGTAAGCATATTTGATTTATAAAACTTACCTATCAATGACAGCACAAATATGACGTGATCCTTAAATTCGTTGTTTACAGACACTACAAGGACGGCTTTTCCGCCCCCTGATCTGGTCAGTTCCTTGATCACCCTGAAATTCGATTTTATAGAGAGCAGCGGATCCATCTTGTTTAGCGTGAAAAACAGCATCTTTTCCGGGTCTTCTCCGTTCCCTACGTTGTCCAGTGATAACAGCACATACCTTCTCTTGTATCTCATAATAAGCAACCGTTTTATTGGTCTCTGAACACTTTTATTGCGTAAACAAAAAGGAACGACGCGATCAGGCCCATGGCGGTCAGCAAGATTATGTTGACCTTAACGTTGAACGCGCTGTCTATCCAGCTGTAGAAAAGTGAAACGAATCCTATGAACACTACCGCTCCTATGACTATGAACTCTATTATATCCTCCCATCTCTGCTTCTTGAAAACTGCCGTGTCCATTACCTTTTTCAATACACCGCCAAATTTAAGTCTTTCAGTTCTAATCCTTGAATTCACCGGTATATTCCTTTCCGAGGTGCCCGGGTGACAGGTCTAGTATTATCGTCTTAAGGTTGGTCATCTCCTCTATGCTGTATCCCACGCCTTCTTTTCCGGCGCCGGAATCCTTGACCCCTCCGAACGGGAAATACGATGTTCCGTGCGACGGTGCGGAATTAAGTGTGACGTTTCCCACCTGCAGGGCCTTCATCACTTCCCATGCAGGGTAGAAATCCTGCGTGAAGACTGCAGAGTCGAGTCCGTACTTTGATTCATTGGCTATCATTATGGCATCTTCGATGTTCCTTACCTTTATTACGGTCACCACCGGTCCGAATGTCTCCTCATTTGCTATCTCAGCCCTGAGAGGAACGTCAATCAGGAGTGTGGGGTCGTGGTAGGCATCTTTATATTTTCCGCCCATTACAAGCTTTGCACCCTTGTCTACTGCATCTTTAACCATCCTGTTTATCCTCTCGGCGGCCTCTTTGTTTATCACCGGCCCTATGGTAATGTCATCGCTGCTAGTTGGGTCTCCAAACTTATAATCAGCCATGTGTTTCTTTACCAATTCTGCGAATTTGTCCGCTACTTTTTCCACTACCAGAACCCTGCTTATGGCATCGCATCTCTGCCCCGCCAGTTCCAATGATCCTCTGACGCATTCCTTTGCCGCCAGATCCAGGTCTGCATCCTCAAGCACTATTGCGGTCCCTTTTCCACCGAGTTCCAGGTGCGTTTTTTTCAGTCCCGCTATCTGCGATATATGCTTGCCGACTTCCGTGCTGCCCGTGAAGCTTATCATGTTTATCTTGTCATTCGAAACCAGGTAGTCGCCGGTCTTTCCTCCGCGCCCAGTTACAACCTGTAGTATCCCATTCGATAACCCGGATTTTCTGAATATCTCCGCGCACATCAGGAATGCCAGGGGATTAGAGCTCGGCGGCTTGATTATTATCGAGTTTCCCGACAGTATAGCCGGTATAACTTTCGCTATCGTAGTGTACACGGGATAGTTAAAAGGAGATATCCCCAGAACCACTCCTACAGGCTCTCTTATTACCAGAGCTATCTTCTTGGAAGTGTCGCTGGACCAGTCACCTGGTATGTACTCACCTATTATCTTCTTCGAATCAGCCATGCTCAGTCTGAGTCTCTCTATGGCTGCATTTATCTCCCCTGTCGCAGATTTATAGGATTTTCCGGATTCGAGCATCAGGACCCTCGCCATCTCCTCTCTGTGTTCCTGAATGGCCAGTCTGACTCTGTTCATCATCTCTATCCTGTCTATCGCAGCCATGTTGCGTATCCTGTTCTTGTTGGAGTGTGCAGAATCGACAGCTGTCTTAAGGTCAGAATCCCCGACAGAGGAGATCTTCGCTATTTTCTTCTGATTTACTGGGCTTATGATATCAATAGTATCCTCTGTTCCTTTCCATTTCCCGTCTATAAGGACCTTGAATACAGGGACATCCTTTTTCTCATATATCTCGGAAAAGTACTCGCTGAGTTCTATCGAATTCATTTTGAAGACACCTCCGTGTGTAATACTAAGTAGATGAAAACAGTCTCAATATATACACTTATCTACCGACTTTTCTCATAAAGAGCAGAAACGCCGTGTGTACGATACTGCTGCTCTCCGGCCTTAGTATATCCCTCTCGACATCGACTTTCCAGTCGATTTCGTTCGCCTGTATGAGCCTTTCCACCCTGAGTCCTTGCGGAAGACTCCTTAGCGTCTTTTCTATCTGTATTATCGAAGGTGAGTATGTAGCTATCCTTGCACCGGGCTTAAGCGAAGGGAAAACATTCTTCAGCGCATTCCACGGATCAGGTATATCGATAAGCGCGGCGTCAAAGTTCTTCTGCTTAGGCCCTTCTCTTATATCCGAGTTTATTATCTTGACGTTTTTCAATCCGAAGAGTTCTATGTTCTTCTTTGCTACCTTTATGAAGTCTTTCCTCATCTCATAGGTAAGTACACTGCCCTGATTAGCCACACTGCCGAATATGCACGCGGCTACGCCGGAGCCCGTCCCTGCATCGAGCACTTTGCTGGTGGATTTTATGCCAAGATACACTACTATACTGCCCATATCCTTTAGCATGATTATCTGCGGCAGGCGGGTTATCTTTCTTATTAGATCTGGATAAGTGGCATCCGCAACAAAGAATTTGTTTCCCGTGTGCGTCTTTATAACGGAGCCAACCTTCGCCTTCTTAAGCTGTTTCGAGGTTATTATCCCGAATTCGGTGTTTATATCCTTGTCCCTGTCCAGGTAAAGATGTCCCTTCTCGCTTATCAGCAGTATCCTGTCAGGCATATCAGGTGTTAGTCCTCACTATATTAAGTGTGTTGCCGAACTTCTTCTCTCCCGTTATCTTTTCTGCGTTGGTGATTATGAACGCTATCGTCTTGTGCATGGTGGCATACCCGACTATCTTCATGAAGTCCTTGCTGCTGAGCTTATCCTTTGATATTATCTGGACGACTACATGCACCCCGTGCGGGCCGTACTCGCACAGATACAGGTCTTTTCCCACCTTTACAGGGCTGTCAAAATGGTTTGTCAGTAATATGTTTCCGGCCCTGTCATCCAGTTCTGGCTCCTTCTTTACTGGCTTCCTAACCGTCTGGGCCTGAGCTCTTTCCTGTTTTTGCGGTTGTTTCTTCGGGTTTGTCTGTTTGTTAATCAGGGCCTTTAGCTGCCCCAGGTCAAGACTGTAATAGTAAACATACTCTACTTTTTCACCAGTCTGGTCATCCTGGGCCGTTATCCTTTTAACAAAATCCTGCAGATTCTGCGATATATATCGTTCCGCCGGAGACATGTCCGGTACCTTAACTGCACCCTCCTCCTTTATCTTTGCCACCAGCTCTTTTTCTCCCCCGTTTAGGGTCTGTATAAGTTTGTCCACTGCGGCATCCCTGTCCTTTTCGATGAAATAAACGGGCGAAGTCCCGTACCTGCGCACTGTCTTCTTTATCTCCCCGGTCCCGACGAAATAATCGAGTATAGCCGCAGTCTGCATGCTGTCCCTGTCTATGGTTTCGGCTATGTCTATAAGGAGTGCGGGGCCTCTTGATAATATATTCATTATCCTATTGTGTAGATCGCTCATTTCAGAATCCATATTTAGATAGAATTTTAATGTGGTATTTAAATTTAAAGTCATATTCATATATCTATGAACAACAGGGGACAGATATTCACACTGGATCTGCTGATATCCCTATTCATATTTCTTCTTCTTTTTACCTCTGTCGTGCTGTTTCTTTATTCCGTTGCAGATGTCAACAACCCTTACTCCAGCTATTATTCGCAGGTAACCTCCACATACCTTAACAATGTCGCTAACCAGAACGCCGATATACTCTCAGAATCGATAGGCTCGCCCGCTAACTGGCCCCAGTACGCATGCGGACAGATATCTTCGATAGGCCTGCTCCAGAATACCTACGAGCTGTCTCCGCTGAAGATGTACAATCTGACAACAATGTCCACCAAATGCCTGTCACAGCTCCTCAGGGCCGGCGGCTCCTTCAATGTGACAACCTATTATCTCAACGGAAGCACGGTCAAGATTGGGAACAGACCCATAACCGCCGGGTTCTCAATACCACAAAACCAGTCGTATATAGCATCCGTATCAAGATACGTGGTTATGTACCCGGGGAGCACGATAATAAAAATCACGTTTACTGAATGGTTATGAACAGAGCACAGATATTCACGCTTGATCTGGTGATGGGCAGTGTCATAATACTGTCGATACTTTCTACAACTTACACCATCTCCACGTATTATTCCACGATAAACAGCTCTCTTAATATAAAGAGCAACATAATCAATTCTGCCTCATCCGCGGCTTCAGCATTCGCACTGGTCGGCACAACGGATAATGCCCTTGTTCAGCTGCACTCCACCGGAAACACCGCGATCTTTCTGGATTACGTGAAATCAACACTCGGAGCCATGCTTACACGACCATATTCTATATCAATCCAGACAAAATCAGACTACGGAACTTCCAGTGCACCAAACATCACTATATTCAACTACACCTCGCCTGGTTTTTCGGACCTGTCTTACTCATCATTTTATGAACCTGTCATAGTATCTGATTTATCTACACTGTGCTATTCCAACTGTGATCCCTCGCTGTCAATAAAAGATGTTTTTGCGGGGCAAAACGCCACTCTTAACGCCCCGTATTGCACTGTATTCTATAACAACGGCACAGAAGTGCCGTGGACCGTCTTGAACGACACGACGGGTAGTGAATGTACTATAAAAGTAAGTTCTGCGGCATATCCCCAGAACTATCTTGTTAACGCATTTTCGAGCCCAGGAACGTTCGAGGGCAATACGACCCTCTACGTCCTGGCACTCGACCTAATTCATATAAAGGCCGGCACCTAAATCCTAAAGGAACATCACGCTTCTGTTCCTTTCAAGAGATTCCAGCTTGTTCTCAAAGGTCTCAAGTTCCTCATTCAGGCTACCTTTGAATTTTCCGTATTTTATTGCTAAGTTGTTTATTTTCAGTACCAGCTCGCTTATTTTTTTCGCCTCCTCGAAGTTTACGTCGTTTTTGTACTGGTTGTACAGTGTTACCTGCTCCAATACCCTTTGGTATAGTTGCGTTATTTCGCTACTATCCTCCATCCTTACCACCCCTCCTAACAGTTTATGGCAAGGAATTATAAAAAGCGCAGTGTTTGTATTACTTCTATATTACAACTTCGTTTCCACTGGAACAGTTATTAACTGATTCGTATAGATTTTCATCACTCTGCAAAGTATTTTCCCTCTGCTTTCTGCTCCGCATCCAGCCTGCTCCCGGGCTGATTTATCCTGGGACGTCTGCTGTCCTTGTCCCTGCGCATTGTTACATCAACCCTCTTGAGAAATTCGTTTATTGCGTCTTCGGTACCTACTATATTCTCGGTTAGCCCCATTCTCCCGCTCTCTCCCGAGAAGAGCATACTTTTTTGACACGTGGAGTCCAGGAACATAAGATCATGGTCTACTACTATCGCGCACTTCTTGTTGGCATTGATGAAGGAGGAGATTATTCCCATCGCCTCTAACCTGTCCTCTATGTCAAGATTCGCAGACGGTTCGTCGAATAGGTATATATCCGCCTTGTTCATCAGCGTTACAAGTATCGCAAGCTTCTGCAGCTCCCCTCCCGACAAATTTTTTATATTTTTGTTAACCAGCTTGTTCACTCCGAGTTTGTTCATTATCCCCCTCGTTATCTCATCGGACTGGTATTCGGGGTATACGTCTGCCAGAACGTCGCTAACGGGCCTGTCAACCCTCTCCACCATCTGCGGCTTATACGATATTTTTATCCCAAGGTCTAGCTTACCGGCGTTAGTTTCTATAAGTCCGGCCAGTGCCTTTATGAACGTGCTTTTGCCTATCCCGTTTTCCCCTATGACTCCTATCACGTCTCCTTCGTACAGCTGACCGCCTCCAACCGACAGCTTGAACTCCCCTATGCCGACTTCGAATTCCGGCCAGGATATGTAAGGAACAATGTTCGACGGCGGGATATTCTTTTTAATCCTTATCTCATAGTCTCTGAATCTTACATTCTCCGTAGGCAGGTATCCGGAGAGGTACGTATTTATACCGTTTCTGGTCGGCATTATATGCGACGCAATCCCGTAGTTTGAATCGGACCCGTACAGTATCTGGATGAAGTCTGTGAGGTAATCCAGCATTATCAGGTCGTGCTCTACTATCATTACGGTTTTGTCCTTAAGGACTTCCTTTATTTTTTTGGAAACGTTTATCCTGTTATTTACATCCAGGTAGTTCATCGGCTCGTCAAATATATAGACATCTGCGTCGCTGTCCAAAACCTTTGCGATCGCGACCATCTGCGCCTCTCCGCCGGACAGCGTCTGGGAATTCCTATCCATCATGTTAGCTCTTATCAGACCGTACCTGTTTTCCCCTATTATGTCCCTGACCTTACCATTCAGTGCGAAATCCTGTTCCTTTTTTGCTACGGCGAGGTTTTTGCCGTATAGTTTGGTGAGGTACGGCTGTATATCCTTTCCCCTGAACTCCTTTATTATCTCGCTGTCCGTGTAGGCTTTTTCGTAGTGTCCAAAGTTCGGCTTCAGCTCGTCGGATACAAGGCGTATATTTGTTGTCTTGCCTATGCCGTTCCTCCCTATCAGCCCGACCACGCTCCCCTCTATAGGAGTCGCTATATTGAATGTTCTGAAAGTATTGACATTGTACTGGAAAATCAGGTCTTTAGCCATCTCATCCGGCATGTTTATTATCCTTATGGCGTCGAACGGGCACCTCTTTACGCATATTCCGCAGGATATGCAGAGGCTTTCGGTTATAGCCGCCTTGCCGTTCTCCTTTGCATATACCGTCTCCTTAAAGCCTTCCCTTACCCTCGGGCAAACCTTTGCACAGATGTAATCGCAGCTTTCAGGAGCCTCGCACTGGCTCTCTTTTATTACAGCTACTCTCATTTTCTTAGGACCATATCGATATATTGAAGATACGGATGTACTGCACCCGTCTACAATTTAGACTTGCTTCTATAATTTATAAATGTATGGTACAATTATATTACATATGGAGAAGGACAGCGTCGTAGTGGGACTATCGTATCTATTCAAGCTGCAGTACATAGATTTAAAGAAAGCCGTTGAGCGTGTGGAGGCATCGTTCATGATTATGGACAGTAATATGAAGGAGTACTCTACTCAGCTAGGAAAAATAAACGGCGAGCTTTCTGAATTAAGCGATTCTCTTAACAAGCTTTTTGACGATATGAGCGGTCAGGCTCCTAGTGTAAGCCCTTCGCAGTAATCGCCGTTTCTATTAATAATGCAGGATATCATTAATTATAGATAAAGCAGGGATAGCGAAGCCTGGTCAAACGTGACAGACTCAAGAGGTCATGTTTGGGTCATCTGTTCCCTTTGTGGGTTCGGGAGTTCAAATCTCCCTCCCTGCATTATTGTTCTTTCAGCCGGGATCCGCAATATGAAATATTTTTATGGTACGAAGTACATGATAAGATTAGGGGATGATGTCTTATGGATGTAAAGGAATTCAATAACACTAGGAGGAAAATATCGGTCATGGGCGTAGGAACATGGATGCTCAGCGACGATAAGGCTGCCAATATATCCTCGCTCAGGTATGCGATGGACAACGGCGTAAACTTCATAGACACCGCAGAAATGTATGGAACCGAGAATGTGGTCGGTGAGGCGATAAGAGGCAGGAACAGAGAAGGTCTCTTTATAGCCAGCAAGGTCTGGCCGACGCACTTCGAACATGATTCCCTTATTAAAGCCTGCACAGCCAGCCTGGAAAAAATCGGTACTGATTATCTGGATTTATACCAACTTCACTGGCCAAATAAGTCCGTTGAGATAAGCGAGACTATGAAGGCTATGGAAGAGCTGGTGAGCGAGGGCAAAATACGCAGCATAGGCGTTAGTAACTTCTCACTGGAAGAGCTTAAGAATGCCCAGGCCGCGATGTCGAAATACGAGATAGCTTCCAACCAGGTTGAATACAGCGTAGTAACAAGAGAAATAGAGGACGAAGGTCTGTTCGATTACTGCAAAAACAGCAAGATAGCGATAATAGCATACAGTCCGCTTTCGCACGGCAAGCTTTTTGAAAATCATTCGCTGATATCGGAGTTAAATGCGATCGGAAGTAAATACGGAAAGACTCCCGCACAGCTTGCTCTCAACTGGCTAATGCAGCGGGAGAACACTTTTCCGATACCGAAGGCAAGTAATGTCGTTCACATGAAGGAGGACATCGAGTCCGCCGGATTCAGGCTGGAAAAGAACGATGTAGAGGTTATAGAGGGCATGTACAGCAAGTATTACAAGCCGTCTATATCAAAGACGCACAGGACCCATGGCGATAAACTAAACTCATATAATTTCAAGGAGGAGAAAACCTGAGAATATGCGCATAACAGAGTCGATTTAAAGCAAAATACTTAAATATGTGCAGAACAGAATACGAGTATGGAAAATAATGTCATATTCGTAGGCAAGAAACCAGTAATGTCGTACGTGCTTGCCGTGCTTACTCATCTGAACTCCGGAAATGACATGGTGATCATCAAGGCCAGGGGCTCTACCATATCAACGGCCGTAGACGTTTCACAGGTAGTCACAAACAAGTTCATGAAGGATGTCAAAATATCAAAGATAGAAGTCGGCACAGAAGAGCTAGACAG
>JAJYRE010000023.1 GCA_021794235.1 Nanobdellota archaeon | reverse complement strand
GATAAACTCGAGGAACTGCTTTCGGATTCGCAGATAAAAGCGCAGTTTTTTAATTTCGGCCGCGGTCTTTTCACTGTTTATCTAAAGACCTACGAAAAGTACGGTGATTTCAATGATCCCACCGATTCGACGGAAAGAAGATACAGCGATTTCATGGAAGTGCGGGAAGACATGAGGTACATAACCGGAAGAACCGGAGGGGAATCACTTTTAAACGGGTGGTTTGAAGGCAACAAGGAATACGTTGGAAAAATGCTGTTCGGAAAACATTATGACCGGGTGGCATATCTCGAGAGGATACTCATAGAAAATAAAAAAATAAACGAGTTCGTATACAGCGAATTGATAACGGAATTTCTTAGGTTCGTCTCGGCACCTAATGAAAGAGCGGCTTTAAAATATGATTTTAGCGGTTTTATCGACGCGAGGGCCGTGATTTTTCCCGCCTACATAGAGGCTCTTGAATCGGTCTATCGTCTTTACATACAGAATGCATTGAAATGACTACTTCAAACGCAGTGCGTCAAGCACGTGCGGGGCGTGCGTTTCGATCCTGAACCTTTTGCGCATGTAATTTGAAAGTTCCAGTATCTTGCCTTCTTCACCGTGCCCTATTACTATCCTCCTTGGCTTTGGACGCATGTCGTTTACAAACCTTTCAAGCTGCTTCCTGTCCGAGTGACCGGAAAAACCCTCTATGGAATAGACCAGGGCGTTCACCGAGAAGTGTCTGAGCTTTCCGTTAAGTTCTATATCTACCTCCCTGCCGCCGTTCTGTATCGTTCTTCCGAGAGTTCCCACTCCCTGATAAGAAACAAGAACCACGGCATTCTTAGGGTCCTCGCACAGGTTGGCAAAGTAACTTACTGATGGCCCGCCATTAAGCATCCCAGAAGTGGCGAGTATTATAGCCGGGCCGCCGGACAAAACCTGCTGTCTCTCTTCCTCGCTTACGGTGTGTTTGAATATCGGTGACAGAAATGGGTTGTTGTTGTGCGCTATTATCCTGTTTCTGGTCTCACTGTTCATAAATTCAGGGTAAACAGTGTATATCGCGGTGACATCCCACAGCATTCCGTCCACCACGACCGGAGCCTCTGGCAGCAATCCGTAACGCTGCCATTCTTCTATCAGCAGCATAAGTTCCTGCGCTCTTCCGACTCCTAGTACGGGTACCAGTACCTTGCCGTTGTTTGCAACGGTCTTGCTTATTATATCGAGGAAGAACTGCTCCGTTTCGCTTCTCGCAGGCTGTACATCCGTGTCTCCGCCGTAAGTACTTTCCATTATCAGAGTTTCGACCCTCTCGAATTGTGTCTCAGCTTTGTTCAGCGTCTTTGAATTGTCGTATTTAAAGTCACCGGTGTAAAGTACGTTGTAAAATCCATTCCCTATGTTCAGGTGTATCATCGCCGATCCGAGAATATGGCCTGCGTTGTGCAGCGTTATTCTTATATCGGGGGTTATATCCGTGACCTCGTGAAAAGGAAGCGTTATCGAGTGTTTCAGTGTTTCCTTCACATCGTCTACGTCAAAAAGAAGTTTTCCGTTTGTCTTGCTCGCCAGGTTTATATAATCCAGATGCAGCAGGGTCATTACATCCCTTGTCGGGGCGGTTGAGTACACTGGGCCTTTATATCCGTATTTGTACAGGGCGGGAAGAAAACCGCAGTGATCCAGGTGGCTGTGGGTTATTACCACCGCATCCAGCTTGGATATGTCGAATTCCGGCGCATCTACTCTTGGCACTGGTTCCTTTGAATTGCTTACATCCACGCCCGCATCCAACAATATGGAGCTTATGGGTGTTTGAACCAGTACGGCGGATCTTCCGACGTGACGGAACGCGCCAAGCGCGCTTATTCTCACCCAGTATTTGTCATCGACTTCAAACTTTGAATTGTAGATTCCTTCTCCTATCTCATTTAGCATTTTTCTCCTGAATTTTGAATTGTCATAGAGCATCTCCCTTATCGCTTTCACTATATCCGATTTTATGAGAGGAGAGCGCGCGAGTATCACGGACCAGCCGGTTTCTTCCTTTATCCTGTTTATTCCCGCCCTTCTGTCGCCGGAAATAATCTCTGGCCTTTCAGCTTCGATGGTCACTATGCTTCTTGGCTCATCAAACCAGAATTCTGTTATCTGTGCCTCTTCGAAACCCATCTTTCTTATCTTTTCCTCCGCCTCCTTTTCGTTCAAAAGCAGTGATGGGTCCAGCCTCACTTCTATCCTTTTCTTTTCCCGGTTTACGAGGTTTCTTATAACCTCGGAATTATCCAGAAAGAAATTCCTGTTCTTCGTGTATATCACAATGTTGGAGACTTCGAATTCTATATCCTCTATCAAAGAGCGGTCGGCTATAAATTCGGTTATGTCTTTTTTTATGTCCATATTCTTAGCTTATAAAATTCATAAATTACAGTACTGCCGATTATCCATGGTGTACGCGGTAAAGCTGTGATTACTTGTTTACTATCTTTTGTGTCTCTTCATCCGAAAGTTTCTTGTATCCTTTTTTGTTTATAATCGCTATGTCTATCCCCTCTCCCGTATAAACGTCTCTCTTTATAGAGGAGGATATCGCCTTATATGCCAGTTTAACAGCCTCTTCTTCGCTCATGTTCTCTCTGTAATCCCCTTCCAGTACACCAAGTGCGAATACTCCGCCGCTGCCGGTGACCGTGAACTTGTCCTTGCCCTGTCCTCCCGCTTCGTCTATTGAAAACAGTTTCGGCTCGCTGTCATACCCGCCGATTATGAATTCACCGTAGATTAAATTCAATGAAAGTCTTTTATTGAAGAGTATCGCGCTGAGCAGGCTCACCGCTCCGTCTGTATCCAGCTTTGATCCGGATCTTATTTCATAAAGCGTAAGTTCAGAGCGCATTAATCTGACCATCGCCTGCAGGTCGGCGACCATCCCCGCCGTTGTTATTCCTATCCTGTTGCTTATAGGCAGCACCTTCTCCGCGTTTTTATTGGCGACTATGTGGTCGGCGGTCGCTCTCCTGTCGGCCGCAAGCACAACTCCGTCCTTGTATACTAATCCCAACGTTGTAGTTCCTGTTTTTACTATGCTCATAAGAATCTTAATATTTTATTTACATTTCCTAATGATTCTGTTAGTATTTAAACTTTTCTTAGAATGTTATTTTTATATAGGAGTATTTACCTTAATAATAACTGGAACTACTATGAAGGCAAGAACCTCTTTTACCATAGACGCGGACGTCGTTGCAAAGCTCGATTCTATCGTGGATAATATCTACTACAGATCAAAGAGCGAAGCTGTAGAAGACATACTCAGGAAATACTTTGAAAAACAGAATACCGCGATAGTCTTATGCGGCGGAGAATTCACCATAGACGGGACGGAGTATTACAGGCCGCTGGTAAAGATCGGTGAGTCTACCGTTATAGAGAGGATAATCTCCAATCTCAGGATAAACAACTTCAGGAACATAATGATATCCGGAAAGACGGAGCTTTTGAAGCAGATCTTTTCAATACTTAAGAACGGAGAGGGATACGGCGTGGATATCAAGTACATTGATGACAATAATCTGAAGGGAAGCGCAAAGGCACTGGAGAGAGTAAAGCAATACGTGGGTTCAACCACCCTGTTTGTTACGGGAGACGCGATATTTGATATAGATTTAAGGGACATGCTTAGATTCCACGTGCAGCACAACAGTCCTGCTTCTATGGCAATATATGTTCCGGCGGATACTTCATTCCCGACAAAGGACAGAGTAGTGCTTAAGGGAAGCAAGATACTGTCGTACGAAAAACTCAGGGAACCGGTCAATTCAAAGCTCATCCCTACCTCGATTTTTCTCCTAGATCAGGATGTTTTTAAGTACATCCCGCCGGGCGACTTGGGATGGAGTATAAAGACTGATTTATTGCCCCTGCTTGCAAAGGACGGGCTGCTTTTCGGCTACATGTACAACGGCAGCTGGCTTTCAATAAAGACGAGGGAAGACCTCGAAAGGGCAAAGAAATCAATGGAAAGCAGAAACGCTTAAATCCTATCGTGTTTTACTATTTCTATGGAATTCAGGGACATAGACGAGCCAGTGGAGAAGATAACAAGGGAAGGATCCAGGAATTTTATTAAGATAAGTCTGACAAAAGGAACAGAAGGGGAGAAGGAGATAACTTTCGTAAGCATCAAGAAGGGATATACCATAGACAAAGACGGAAAGGAAGAAGAGAGGATTAAGACGAGCCTGACGGTCAATTTCGACGAACTTCCCTTATTGATAGAAGCGTTGCAGAATTTCAAGAATAAACTGGAATCGGGCAGCTTCTCTTAATCACAGTTCATTGTAGCTGATTAGCTTCGTGTTTTCTTTTTTGGACAGGTAATCGTTTATTCTTTTTATCTTTATTATATCCTCTTCCCTTCCCTTGTTGAGGCTGGATTTAGATTCAGGGTCAAACCTGCCCGGGTGCGCAATCAATTCATAGCTTCTTTCTTCCCGTAAACCGTCCAGATATTCGTAAATCTGCTCGATACTGTGGTTAGTTACAAAAAAAGCTTCCTCCGTTGTGTGCCTGGCAACGTTCTCGACTCCGAGGTTCCTGGCAGGTATCGTCTTATCCCTGCCAAACCTGCCCATCTCTACAGCTGCAGCTATATCAAGAAAATATCTTGGCATGTGCATGTCAAGATGTGAAGGGTCAGAGCCGAAAATTTCCTTGAACAGGAGGTACTGTTCTTTGATCTCTCCCGCAGGGTCTTTCTTTGCGCCGCTTATTTCGAGGTGTATGCCGACGCTGCATCCTTCCTCCTTTAAATGTTTCAGCTCGTTTATCTGCGGCAGCTGCACTTCATTAACTCTGTAAACCATCACTGTAGTCGATTTTATTTGTCTTTCTTTCATCAGTTTAAGTATCTCCTCGTTGAATATACGGGAATAACCGAAGTCATCCGCATTGATTATCAGCTTCGCCGGTTCATGATACATATATCTTTGACACTCTCTTAAGGAGTCTTGCGGGACATCTCTGTTCTTCACTGTAGTCTGCATTCCTTTCCTTGTCAGTGTGGTGGCAGGAATCATCTGCGAGCATTTTCAATGACTTTAATCCGAATCGTGAAAGCCTTGCCGATGAGTACACCGACTCGTTTCCTTTTCTTTTTATGCGGTGCTCGATCGCAACGCCGTACTTTCCGTTCTTGTAATACATCTCTTTGTGGTTCTCATCCTTGTATCCGCAGTTTTCCCGCTCATAATCCGTAAAATCATTGTATTTTTTGTTTATGAATTCAACCACCGTTATATCAGACTCGAAATAATCGGTGATCCTTTTCAGCCTGTGTTTGTCTGATCTTGCATTGCGTATGTAATTTCCTACGGAATTGTCCGCCAGTATTATCCCCATGTAATTAAGGCCGAGCAAATCGTCTTTTCTGGAGAAATATGCAACATCCCATCCTTCATAGCCCTTGTTCTTTATGGTTTCTATGACATCTTCGAGCTTCATATCATAGTTTTATTCACTGCTGGTTTTTATATTTTGTACAAAAACGTGAAAACGTTTTTATAGTTTAAGATTATTAAAAGATTTATGAAGACTTATACTGT
>JAJYRE010000005.1:22625-28754 GCA_021794235.1 Nanobdellota archaeon | reverse complement strand
AGCCTGGTAAAGAGTGACAAAGGCGGACTTATGTCCGAAAGGATATTCGGAATAAAGACTGTGAAGGATCAGCTTATAGATGCTATGTACCGGGCCTCGTTCGTAGCATCCCAGGGTTATGTACCAATCGTCGTGCTTGCGGGCCCGAGCGGAAGCGGTAAAACCGAGCTTATAAATTTCGCCATATCATCGTACACAAAGCTGATAAGGGAGGGTGGTGAGAACGAGCAGATACACACACTGAAAATAAAAGGGAACCGGTGCCCCCACAATGAGAGTATATATGGAGTTCTCAGCGACAGCCTGCCTTTCAGGATAAACCTGAATGACGCGAACGTTGGAAACACTATATCCGGTAGAAAACAATTGTGTGCGTCATGCGCAAAGGGTCTTGAACAGTTGATTGGCGAAGCCAATGAAGTTGACATTGACAATGGTGAGATAACTACCGAAAAAGTTTTCCCGTCACTAGTAAACCTTAGGCTTAGTGATTCTTCGCTCGCCAACAACTTCTACACCATCGTAAACAACGCAAACAGGGGTATACTCTTGATAAGCGCAGACAAAACCGAGATGAGCAGTATAACTGACGAGCATATACAATTCCTATCCAGCCTCTTCGACAACAATATAACAAACAAACTCGGAGAGAAGGTCCCCCTGGATATGCTTGTTATACTGCACGGAAATGAGAAGTTCATACCCGAGTATAAAAGCGATGAAAGCGCAAATTCAAACCCGCTCCTGGACAGGTTTATAACGGTGAATGTCAGAAGGAACCTGTCGTATTCTGAGGAACTTCGCATGTACAGAAGCATGAAGATACCTATCAAAGAGGGTTTCCCGGACGCCATGAAGTACGTTTCGATGATAAATGTATTCTCAAGAATCGACGATTCCTATACCGACAGAGACATAAGCGCCAACAACAATCTGCTTGGGCTCCTGGACATATACGATTCCGGAAGACAGGTCAACTTCAATGAACTTTCAAAATCGATGCAGGAATACATCGCTGGGGGCGACAAAAAATCAAGCATGGACAAGCGCAGGATATTCGAGCAGGCCGCAAAGAGTTTGATATATTATCCGGACAGCGACGGCCAGATAAGAATAAGCAGCGGGTGGAGCACCGGTGTATCATCTAGAAAAATAGTGCATCTGCTCAATTCAATAGACGACAAGGAGCTGAATATAAGCGACTTCGAACGCTATCTGAACGAGGTTTCTGTGGAGGAACTAAGCGGCGTCAACGAGGATAAGAGAAGGTACGTAGAGGATATGATAATGTCGGACATAAAGACGCATATAGACTATTCGAAGCTGCAATACTCGCTCAGGACGGAGGACGATTCACCGGATCACTACATAAGACTGCTGGAAAAGCACCTGTCCACCGCAAAAACCGGTCAAAAGAAGGGTATAGGATATACGCTAAAGTCGGAAGCCGTTGAGAAAGCAGATTTAGACAAGCTTGAAAACCATGTGGACATCAAGATACTGGAGGATATCATAGAGGGATACCAGGATGAAGAATGGCCGGTCAGCAAAGCATTTCTGCCGAGATTCATAGACGTGATGAGATACTGCCATAGGAAGAGTACGAGCGATGCGAACGGGGCTGAACTGATAAAAAACTACACTTTCCGGGAAGATGATCTTTATGATGAGAAATCAGAATTGCACAAATATGTAAAGGACCGTATGAAGTCCGATTTTGGATACTCTGAAAAATCGGCCAAGGAAGCGATAAAGATATACAGGGAGGGTTATGATTATGACTACTGACCTTGCTGATGCCGTTAGGAAGTACATAGATAAAATAAGGGGAGATGCTGGCGACCTAGAAGTGTCATGGATGGATCTGATAGATGTTGCCAACGGAGGTACTGTATACAAGACGATACCGCTCAGATTTAACCCCCAACTGCGCTACGGTGCCGACGAAGATGATGATGACGATGACAGTGATGGTGATGGTTCCGGCAAGGGTGGAAAACCAGCAGATATGACTCTAGGTGTAGACAGACGCAAGATAATAGAGATAGAGAAAAATTGGGGTCTGAAATTCACAAGAAAGGGTAAAAAAACAAAAAAATACCTAGAGTACATGCTTTCGGAATACGGAAACCAGGAAAATCAGGAGCAGACGATAAAATCGATGATAGAGCGGCAGATAATGACGAGCGCGTACGACCCTAAGAACTTTAAGATAGAGGTAAAGGAGGAGGATATGCGCTATGATATAGCGAATGAACGGGTAAAACCGTATGAAAGCGCTTACTTCATAATGATTAAGGACGTAAGCTGGTCCATGGAAAACTCTAAAGACCTTTCGAACCTGGTATCATTATACATTGATATAGGTTTGTCAGAGATGTATAAGGATAAAGTCACAAAGATGTACATGATACACACCGACAATGCCGTGGAAGTGTCTCAAAGTGAATATTTCAGAGCCGCTGAAAACGGCGGTACGTCATTTGTGGACGTTTATAAGACTGTAGAAAGCATGCTGAACGGTACCTCCTACAAATCCAAAGTATCCCATAAAAAGATAGATTTCATCAATGAAGATGTATACGTTTTGCATATAACTGACGGGGGCAACCTCTCCAGAGAGAACGGAGAAGTCCTATCCATCGTGAAAGGCCTGCTTCCAAAGATAACAAAGCTGATGTATCTGGAGATAGGTGACAGCACATACATGAATATGGGCATCCAGCCGTCCACTTCCTTTATGAATGAACTTATGGACTTAAAGTCGGATAAGGTGTCGGCTGTTAGCACTATGAACAAAGAGGAGGGTTCAATAAGAAAGGTGGTGCCAAAGCTGTTCAATTGATATTATGGAAGTTATAGTCACGAGAGGGAGCGAAATAGACCAGTATTATACGAAAAAAGCGAGGGAGATAGCGGACTTTGCGGTACAAAAACTGCACCTGTCTTTTGATAACGTTGAATTCAGATTTGTGGATGAGGATAAACTTGCAGAGGCGGTTGCACTCTATGAGAACCCGCTTCCACACTGGACTACCGGCCAGACCTATAAACTGTACAAAGGCATGAACCAGTCAATGTCGCACCTGTATGAGATGGTCGGACACAGCTATGTTAACCCGTACGATGGAAAAGAATACATAATAGCGTACCTGAACAACACAAACAAGGAGTATGATAACCTCTCGGTAATGGCGCACGTTTACGGTCACGTGCACATAATGAAGAACAATATCATAGGCAGGATAAAAGAGCCCAGGTTGAACAAATATAACGCGTATAAAGACACGTACAAGAGCCTTGAAAAGATGCTGGACGAGAAGACGGTTTCCGATATCTATGATGCGGGTGAGAGCCTAGCAAGCCTATTGGACATGTATCCGGATATAAGGGAGAATACAAATGACTATTACAGCACTGACAAAGACTTCCCAAATAAAGACGAGTATAATGCTATGGACTTTGTAGTAGAACATTCTACCCTGAACAAATGGGAGAAGGACTTCCTTAGGATGACGGCGGATATACATTCAGAAATCGCCGAGAGCAGGATCAAGATACTGCACGAAGGCTTCGCGTCATACGTCGAGAATAAGTACATAGAAGAACTTGCTAAAACAGACCCGGAGAACTCATTTAGCATGAGGGCTAAAATGATAGACATACTCAGTCCATTGAACAGCGCGCAGCTGCCGTATGCACTCGGCTTTAGAGTATTCAATGAGATAGAGCAAAGGATGAACCAAGGGGGCTACTCCGACCTTGCAAAGTTTCTGTCGGGCAAGAGCGTTAACGATGGGGAGAAGGGTTTAGATCAGATTCTCAACGTAGTCAAATATTCTACCGACTGGGAATTTATATTCTCATTCCTGGATAAGGCTTTCCTTAAAAAATACGTCAAGGAGATATTCAAGAACCAAAGCGCTATTTACGGCATAGAATACGATTTAACCGCCGAAGATGAGGAGTACATAGAAGATATCGCCGATAATTTTAGGATGAGGATGCTGCTAAGAACCGGAAACTACAAGCCGATAGTTTATATACCGAAAGGCAAAGGCAACTTCAGGGGAGGATTACTATTGGAGCAGGACTTCACATTTCTAAGCCGCTACGTAGGGGTAAAGGACGCCGAGTTGGAGGAGACGATAAAGGAGAATTCCGGCTTCCTGACCATGAACAACCATGAAACGCATAACGCACTGATGAGAATAGCAAAAGTATACGGAAGGCCGGTTACCCTTAAAACAATCGATGAAAACAAGGGCACTCCTATACTGATAAGGGCTGATAAGGACAAAGTGGATATCAGTGAATTCAAACAGTAGATTACTGCTTAAGATTTCTCATGACTACTGGCATTCTCAACATGCCTGATTAGGTAAAATCCTGCCAGCAATCCGCTGATCATGTAGGCCAGAAGAAGGATGTATGTTGCGGTACCTGCGATATTAGCCGCTCCTGTGGTTCCGACAGGACTTGAAGGCATAAGATACACATAGATTAGTATCAAGGATATTGGGCTGAATGGAAGCACTAGCAGTATGCCTAAAAGGACCATTATGCTGAAAAGGAATACAAGAAAAACATCAAAACTCCTGATATTTTCACGGTTCTTTCTCAGATATAAGCCGGTTACCAGCATAAGCACGCCTGTAACTATAAGTAAGGGTGCAAATATCAAAAGAGCGCTCCTAAGATCGGACGCAGTACTGACAATGGATGAAAGCACCTTCGAAAGTGTAGAATTGGTTATGTTTAGCTTAGAAACCACAGAGGGATTAAACTCCAGTACTGACAGATTTGTGAATATAGTCACCAGACCGGCTGCAAGCGCAAATGCCCCCGAAAGCAGGGGTAATAACAGTGATAAATCCGACGTCTTATGGAGTTCGTGACCAGGAGTCACAATTCCTTCCAATTTTGACTGTAGATTAGTTTCATCTTCCATGATAATGTATAAATTAAGATTAACCGCAGACTCTATTATAAGCAAAGTTTACTGAAACCGATCCACCGGATATTATAGACCCGCTTTTAACAGACGGGGTGAATGTAGTCGTGCAGTTATTTGCGGTCACGCTGACATTCGGTATTGTATAATTTAGCTCCTGATCAGTTAATGTAGAAAACCTCATTATATTTGAGGCGGTCGTCTGGTTACCACCGTTCAGGTTAACGGACCAGTCTGCTGACATGTTGAGACCAGACTCAGAGAAAGTCGTAGTCAGCCTCTGAACGTTGGGTGCTGAAGAGTTCTGTATGACGGAAAATAAGGAGATAGATGCAGTAGCGCTATAGGACTTGCCGGAGCTGCATGATGATGAGTCCACTACATACCACATGCCAGAGCTACTGGCGCTTAGTATGCTGCCATTCTGTGTGTTGGGTGATACCCCGTTTCCACCTGCAATGCAGAATAGAAGCGGATAACTCGCCGATAATCCGGCAGACATGCCAGTACTGCCATAGCCACTGCTGCTTGCTGCCGATGCTATCGAATAATCCGTCCCGTTGAAGACATATGCTGCAGCGAGTTCATTGCTGGTTGTGCCGGTATTTAGGTTTATGGAGTAATTGCCGGATTTCTCAATGCAGTAGTATACATCGTTGTAACTCTGACCTTGTAACTTAACGCAGTTGGGAGGCAGATTGAATCCTATAACACCGGAATTGCCGTTTGTAAATGCAAGCAATACTGTGCTGTTGGTATTCGTCTTTACCGAATAATTCAGAACGGTGTTCTGCGAGCCTATGGCGAAGTAAGGCTTGAACTTTATGCATGATTCCACGGGTATAAAGTTCACGTGAACGGAACCTCCGACTATCTCGGATCCGGATGAAACTGATGGGATAAATGTTATATTGCAACCGTCGACACTGCTGTAAACCTTTGGTATGGTATAATTAAGTTCCGTGTCAATAGGGTAAGAATACTGTATTGTATTGCTAGCCAGAGTCTTCTGCGAACCACCATAAGTCACAGACCAATCAAGACCACCGTTGAGACCAGACTCAGAGAAAGTCGTAGTCAGCCTCTGAACGTTGGGTGCTGAAGAGTTCTGTATGACGGAAAATAAGGAGATAGATGCAGTAGCGCTATAGGACTTGCCGGAGCTGCATGATGAT
>JAJYRE010000005.1:0-22615 GCA_021794235.1 Nanobdellota archaeon | reverse complement strand
GTTGAGACCAGACTCAGAGAAAGTCGTAGTCAGCCTCTGAACGTTGGGTGCTGAAGAGTTCTGTATGACGGAAAATAAGGAGATAGATGCAGTAGCGCTATAGGACTTGCCGGAGCTGCATGATGATGAGTCCACTACATACCACATGCCAGAGCTACTGGCGCTTAGTATGCTGCCATTCTGTGTGTTGGGTGATACCCCGTTTCCACCTGCAATGCAGAATAGAAGCGGATAACTCGCCGATAATCCGGCAGACATGCCAGTACTGCCATAGCCACTGCTGCTTGCTGCCGATGCTATCGAATAATCCGTCCCGTTGAAGACATATGCTGCAGCGAGTTCATTGCTGGTTGTGCCGGTATTTAGGTTTATGGAGTAATTGCCGGATTTCTCAATGCAGTAGTATACATCGTTGTAACTCTGACCTTGTAACTTAACGCAGTTGGGAGGCAGATTGAATCCTATAACACCGGAATTGCCGTTTGTAAATGCAAGCAATACTGTGCTGTTGGTATTCGTCTTTACCGAATAATTCAGAACGGTGTTCTGCGAGCCTATGGCGAAGTAAGGCTTGAACTTTATGCATGATTCCACGGGTATAAAGTTCACGTGAACGGAACCTCCGACTATCTCGGATCCGGATGAAACTGATGGGATAAATGTTATATTGCAACCGTCGACACTGCTGTTTATATATGGTATTGTATAGTTTGTTAATTGATCTACTGCTGATGAAAATTGGATGGTGTTTCCATTAAGCGCCTTCAGGAATCCCCCAAAGTTAACGGTCCAGCTAAGGCTGCTTGGAAGACCGCTCTCTGTAAATGTTGTAATCATTCTCTGAACGTTGGGTGCAGTGGCGTTAGGCGATATACCAAAAGCTGCTATGGATCCACCTCCGCCGTTCATAGTACATGAGCTGGTATTAAATACTGTGAATATTCCGGAATAGGTTGTCGATGTAAGGCTCTGATATTGTCCATTAACTGAAAATGTATTGCTACCTCCTCCGGTGCATATTGCGACGGGGTAAACTGCGCCTAAACCGGTGCCGATAGTTCCGTAACCGTTGCTAGTAGAAGAGCTTGCAAAAGAGTAATAAGTCCCGTTGAAGACATATGCTTTAGCTATCTCGTACGGATACTTGTTATCATTCAGGTTTATGGAGTAATTGCCTTTGTCCTCTATGCAGACCGCAAGATAAGCCTGTCCTTTGCCCTGTAGCTCCAGGCAGTTGCTGGGTAGAGTAAAACCAGGAAGATTGGTTCTGCCAGTAGCAACTGCTATTACGACAGTGCTTAGGTAACTGGTCTTTACTGAATACGAAAGGGTACCGTTTACCGAATTGAAGGCCTGGAAGTTTTGAGCGCAAGACGATAGGTTCATGCCTGACTGTTCTGTGAATTTTATTCCAGTAACTGTGTCGACAGGCGCTGAGCCACTGGACGGTGACGGTGAATAAACTGTCTCGCAAGCTCCACTGCCTATAACTACGTTCGGTACATTAAACTGTGAACTTTTTCCATTAAAGTTTATGAAATATACGATATCGCCGGTAGAAGACTTGTTTATACCGCCGTATTCTACTTCCCACTGTGCGCCGTACGGCAGTCCTACCTCTCTGAACTCTGTTATGTTCTTCGTAGTGGAATTCAGGACTACTGTGTTGTTTTTGAGCACCAAGGGCTGACTCTGGTTAACCGTTTTAATGCCTGATAGGCTCAACAGCAGTTTGGATAGAGTCGCATTGAAATTATTGAAAGACCTGTTTAGAGTGTTGAGGAAAGTGTTATTGAGCGAATTTATGAAATAATTCAACTCGTCTACCGAGGAGGTTATAGAAGAATTAATGGAGCTACCTACGGAAGAATTTAGTTCCAGCATATAGGTTTTGAGTTCTGAGAGAACTGTCTTATTCATCCCAGAAAGTATGTCTAGGGAATAATTCAGGGATTGGTTAGTAGATCTGTTAAGTGAAAGAATGGCTTTGGACAGCTCGTTGAGCAGTGTCTCATTCAGATTTGATATTATCACGTTAAGATGGGCAAATGACGAATTGAAGGAGTTATTTATGCCTGTTATAGACCTGTTTATTGATTTATTCAGGTCAAAAACCGATGAATTAAGGTTGTTGCCTATGTTAGTAAAAGTCGAATTAAGCCTGTTTATAGACGAGTTAAGAAGAAGTATCGAAGAATTCAGGTTGCCGAGAAGAGTATTGAAGTTTGAAGTGAATTTTGACACTGATTCATTCAGACTGAACACAGTTAGGTTAAGGACTGATATTGAATTGTTTAATGCTGTATCTGAAAGATTTATCTCTGAGAGTAGGGTACCTATAGGACCTTTGAACTTGTTATGATCGTGACTGTTCCCGTCAGAACTGATGCCCTTTATGAAATTATCAAAATTCGTGTTGCCACTGAAGACTTTATTGTTGCTATGGGACTTGTCGAATGCAAGAGTGTTGACGGTCGATGATCCATAAACTGTTGCTACGTGTGACTGCAGAGTTTGTACGGTAACCACAGGATAAACCGATATAAATGATGCAGAAGCGAATAAGTAGACAAACCCGAGAAAAGATATTACTGAGAATAATATCACGATATTTTTCTTTTCAAAATTTATCATAGAATAGAAGTCATTTTAGTATTTATAAATCTTTTGAAACTTTAGTTAACAATCCATATTTGAAGCTTCAATAAAACAAAATATATGAGGATGGGCTAAAAAAGCGTTTCTGGAGCTAGAGCATAAGGATTGCTAACCTAAAATTTAAGCTCAAAAGTAGCCAAATCGCTCTCATTGGAGGAGGGAGAAATTTTCCTCGAGCTGACATCGGCCACTTTAACTTCGGGATTTAAATACCCGTCTACCACCAGGAGGTATCCATTCTTGTGGATAGCAGAACTTGTGGAAGTATTCCCACATGAAGACAGGATGTGTATATCGAGATCATTTATATTATAGTCTTTTTTAAGCACATCTGTATCGGCGCATATCTCAACGCCTATTTTTAGGTTGTCCATATAAATTCTAGGATCGCGTCCGTAAGCCAGCTCCAAACCGGCAAGGCCGGACAGACCCTGTGTCTCTATAGGGTATAGAAAGAGAGTATTGTTCAGATTAAATTTGGATCCGAGTCCATCCCTAAACTTATACAGCGTCTTTATGACTTCCCCGTTTTTTAGCACAGGCATTGCATTATAAAGGCGCTTATCTTGGTCATAGAACATAGCTGTTCCGGGGAATATTATCATGTCTGAGTTCTTGCTGTGACTCTTTAGGGAGTCCACAAGCTTGTTGTACTCTCTCTCCGAATAGGGTATCATGGGCAGTTTATCGAAATACTTTAGTCCGGTCTCTTCAACCTGTTTTTCCAGTATTTTTTTTGCGTCCCTCGGCGCATATTCGCAGTAATCCGGTGCATTAAACATAGCATCAAGTGCTATGTTCGCCCTCTGTTTTTTGAGGATGCTTTTGGAGTATACACCGGGTACGGAATTAAGGCCCCATTCGGGACCTACCAGTATATCTAGGTTCTTTTCTTTTCCTTTTTTGATATTCTCTAGTATCTCGTACGGGTTTCCGTAGTAATCACTCTCTACATTCTTCATCAGACCGGCATAAACATCAATACCCATTTTTAGACATAGAAGCGCTATAGTATATATACTTTTTACACTATTTGGCAGTAGTGTATAAATACTATAACTACCCTAACATATTATGGAAAGCATAGAGAATTTACTTTTTCGAGCAAACGATTATGGAAGAGGAACGATATATTATACACCGAAATGGTGTATACCGTTAGGCGGTGAAAAGCCTACCCAATACGAATTCAGAGATGTCGTAAACTCGATATGCAACGATTTCTATAAAAAATATAAAATGGGTAAAAAGGACGCTGTAATAATCGCGGATAATAACCTCATGAGCAGCCTAACCGGTATGATGCTCGTGTTCATGGAAGATAGGGCGAGACACGATTCTAAAGAAAGAGGCATTGACAAGGACTATGCAGTAGCGATCTCCAATATAAATGTAACAATACTAAAGAAACTGGAAAACCCTAAACTACCGGCTTCCTGACGTACAAAAACGATTCTTGCAGATTCTATACAAACTAGATGGTTTACTTGATCTGCTTGAGATCTATGCCTTTTGTCTCCTTCGAGAACAAAGCTGCTAAGAGTATGAAGAGTTCACCTATTATTATGAAGTAAGCCCACCATCCGGCAAACGATGCCGCAGTAGTCGCTACTATAAGCAGAAGGAACACCGTACTCCAGTTTCCTATTATGAATCCGCCGTTGAATCCGAAACCGACTCCGGTACTCCTCACGTGCGTAGGGAACTTTTCGCTAAGGAACGAAGGTATTACACCGTAGATTCCTGTGGTTAAGAAAGCCAGTATTGATGCGAGCACTCCTACTCCGAGGGCACCACCTGTGTGATTAAGCAGCATGTATGTGAAAGGCAGAGACACCGCCATCGCAAGCACCGAAAAGATAACCATCATGTTTCTCCTTCCGAGTCTGTCGCTTATTGCTCCCGATGCAATGTAACCTATAAGTGACGTCAGTATGGCTGCTATCACCACGTAAACAAAGGTTGGAAACGCCATAAATCCGTTTATCGAAAGTATTGTAGGGTAGAATCCCAGCGTAAGTCCATAGACCCATGCTATACCTGTCATCGCAAGCATTCCTGTGAGAACGCCGACTAGCGTCTGTCTATTTCTGAATACCGTCCTTATAGGAGCCTTGCTGATCTTTGCCTTCTTGTGGAGCTCAGACCACAGTGCCGATTCGGGCATCCTTAGCCTTATTATAAGACCGATTATTACAGGTATGATTCCTATGTAAAACATCCATCTCCATCCCAGAGATACGAAACTTGTGTGACCGAAGTAGAAATTAAGACCTAGGAAAAGCGTTGCAGCGAGCGTGTATCCTATAGGATAGCCAGACTGTATAAGTGCCGACCACTTTCCCCTCTTGCTGTTCTTAACAGACTCCATTATTATGGATGCACTGTTACCGTACTCACCGCCTCCGAATATACCGGTTATTATTCTGAAAATGAATAGCATTAAAGGTGCTGCTATACCGACTGCCGCATACGTGGGCAAGAAACCAGTCGCGAATATGATTATACCAAGACCCAGCAATGTTATTATCATTGCGGTTTTTCTACCGATTCTGTCACCGAGTCTACCGAAAATGAGACCTCCGACCGGTCTGAATACAAATGTTGTAGTGTAAATACTCCATGTTCCTACTATGGCTAAACCGTAATTCGAAGGGAAAAATGCCCCTGCAAGAGTAGGAACCAGAAGAAACATCATACTTAGGTCGAACGAATCCATTATCCATCCGGCCAAAGCACCAGGATATATAGAACGTAAATGAGGACTTGACCTAACGGCTAAATTAATTTCGCCCTCGCCAGATTTCATAGAGAATCTAGTGGATAATGCTATTTAAATATTGCTTTTTAAAAATAGTTTTCGTACCGTACTTTAATGCAATAGCTTATACGCTGTTTAAATAGCCCGCACTTCGGTTTAATGAATCCTCTTCGCATGACATCGCTGTGTGCACAGCGGTAGAACATTAGAATTAGCGCATGCTACCGAGTAGCTGGTTTGACGGACAAATAGTCACAAAATCACTAAATCTTAACCGCATGTGCATTACCTTATGGTTCTTATCCTTGCCTTGATCGATGGAAGATCTTCTTTCACGATCTTCCAGACAAGTTTGTAATCTACGTCGAAATACTTGTGTATTATTATATCGCGAAGCCCGGCGAAGTCCTTTATCGTCTTATCATTCGAGAACTCCGGGAAATGCTTGGTCATCTGTTTAAGGGCTTCACCTATCTTTTCCAGATTGAAGACAACTATATCCTGGCGGTTTTTCGAACTAAGGAACTCCTCCTCAGAACCGACATTTATCTCTATCTGTCTTATGAAGGCTAGCACTTCTTCCACATACAGTTTTACTTCTCTCATAAAGCGCTGATTCCTTCCTTTTCGGCGTTTTCTTTGACAAGCGGATTTACATAGGCCCACGAAACAAGATCTACCTTTAATCTGAGCTTTTCCTCCAGTTCTTTCCATAACCGCATGTAATCAAGGCCATCCATTTTACTATAATCGAATTGTACCAAGATATCAAGGTCGCTGTCTTCATGCTGTTCCCTACGTGCAAAAGAACCGAAAATAAGCGCTTTTTTGACATGGTATCTCAGCAGTATCGGTCTTATTGCTCCTTTTATCTCCGACAAGCTGTTATTCTTTACCGGCTTTTGTTCCCACAGTGGATTTTTAAGATTTGCACGGCATACGGGACAGACTATATATTTCCTTTTAACATTGTTTCTAGAAGAGTACTCCCATCTATAACCGCAGGATCCGCACAGCATTCTCATATATTGTTGTACTCATACTCATATAAATAATTTTAGTTACAGGCCCTTCTTCATGTTTTCGATTATCTGCCCAACGGTGGACTTTACAGCCTCTGTCATAATATCATCACCGAAAATCTTTGCCAGGCCACCGGTCTCTATTGACGAGACCCATTTTACATCCACTTTATCGCCAGACTGGACCAGGTCTATCCCTAGAGACACTGAAAATTTCATTCCGACGGCAGAACCTTTGCCGTCTATCTTAACGTGCTCGTTCTGCTTCTTTTCGGACAAACTTCCGCTGAACTTTACGCTGATATTCGACAGGTACGATGCCCCCATAAACTTTGATGTGTATTTTCTTATGTCCACGTTGAACCTTATATCGAAATGGTCGCCGTCCACTTCGACTGATGTTACGTCCGGAAGAAATTTAGAGAACTTGTTCGCGTCTGAAATCAGCCCCCATACGGTATCCAGCTTTGAGTCCACTTCGAATTCACCGCTGTCTTCCATATCAATCAAAAAGCATCCTGGAATAGACAATGTCATTAACGGGGGAGTATATGTCGCTGTAAGTCTTGGATGATGTCTCCGCTACCAGTTCCTTGAGAACCGATACATTTATCCCGGTCTTCCTTGACAGGTCATCTAATTTCTCTTTTTTGATATCCGGCCACAGCAGTTCGATAGAGTCGGTCTTTGACCTCTCCTTTACCCCGGTTCTCTGGCATACAAAGTCGCCTATATTCTCCGCCATCAACCTTGACGTACTTAGTTTTCCTCCGCCTATCGTGATTATTCCGTTCACCCCTTCAGATGCGTGATCGAATATCCGAAAGTCCCTGCTCGCTTCTCTGCCGTTTCCGTCGTTTCCGGATGAGAGCAGCGGCCTGACTCCCGCGTAGTATCTCTTTACGCCGCATTTCTTAATAGCGGGTATCATCTTAGAACCCTCTTCCAGGAGGAATTTCGGATCGTCCTCGTCTATCTCAACCTTGTCCGCATCCTCCACTATGAACGACGTTGTACCTATTATCGACTCTGTAAAAAAAGGAACTATTATATCCCCGTCGGAAGGCATCCTTAGCCTGTTTACAACGCTTTCAGTAAATCTCCTGCCCACCACTGCCATGGTTCCGGCTGACAATATCATGTCAATTTTTTTCATACCGAGATCTCCGGAGAGGATATTGTTCACCCAAGGGCCGCTTGCATTTATCACGAGGTCGCTGCTTATCTTTTCCGATGCCCCGGTTTCCCTGTTCCTCACACTTACTCCCTTTATGGTCTTCCCATCGGAATCAAATCCGACCATCTCTGTGTTTAGCTTTATCCTGGCTCCTTCGCTCTTTGCGGTAAGAAGCAGGCTTGTTATGAATCTGAACGAGTTTATGACCTTATCCGGCACTTTGAAGGCTAATTTTATCTCCCTGGTCAGGAAAGGCTCGTCCTCAAGCAGCTTTGAAACGTCCAGTTCCTCCACGGGTATTGAGGCCGCTTTGCACCCGCTTACAAACTTGTCCGCGTAAGACTGATCGTCACCTTTCAGTGATGCGAATATTCCACCCGTGTCTTCGACTGCATGTTTTGCTATCTTTGAGATTACTAAGTTGTCCTCTATTCCCTCCCTGGCGGTCTTCACATCGTCAACGGCGTATCTTGCACCGCTGTGGAGAAGACCGTGGAATCTTCCGCTTGTTCCACCCAGTATATTTCCCCTTTCTATAAGCGTGACGTCGAATCCCCTTCCCGCCAGATCATGAGTTATGAAAGAACCGGTTGAACCTCCTCCTATAACAACTATCCTCGGGGCGCCCATTGAAAGATAATCTAGTTACAAGGATAAATATCTGATATTTTTACGGCTGTTCAGATAGCGTTTACCATATCGGAAAGAGACTTGAACACAAATATCGGTGACAGGTCATCAGCCTTGAGCTTATCGAGTTCGCCCTTCTCTCTCGCTATAAGTACAGAGTCGATACCTGCGGCCCTGGCCATCATTATATCGGTATCAGCGCGGTCACCTATAATCAGAACATCATCCCTCGAGAGCCTGTTCTCCATCACTACGTAGTCCACGATTCTCTTCGATGGCTTCCCTATTACCTCGAGCGGTTCCTTGTGTGTGGCTTCCCTCACCATCTGCAGCATTGAACCGGCATCAGGCATCGACCCTACATTCACGGGGCAGAGCCTGTCGGTATGGGTGACTATATAGTCCACGCCGTTATTTATGTGGCTGACGACTCTTCTCAGTTTTCCGTAGGTAAGTTCGGTATCGAATGCTATTATTATCAATTGGGGGGATTTTTCACTGTACTTTATACCGGCTTTTACAAAATCGCCCCTCAACCCGGCCGTCATAAGCCCGTCGAAGGATTTTACCTTCTTCTCCTTTAGATAACGTATCGCTGGTTGTGTAGGGAGCAGAAGATTTTTCTCAGACAATTTTACCCCGAGAGTCCTGCTTATAAGACTGAGTCTTTTCCTGTAGGCAAGAGAATCATTGTTGCTTATTACGGTAAAATCTTTACCGTTCTTCCGGATATAACGGATGAGTTCTTTTGCGCCCTTCATAGGTTTGTCTACAAGGTAGAGGGTACCGTCACCGTCCAGTATTATGTGTTTTTTTGATGCGAAAAATCTGTCAAACTCGCCGGATATGCCCATAACTGTTGGAGGTACGTTGGGAATTTATTGCTTGTGAACTGCTAAAATTCTATCTTTTTCTTTGGATAGATCAAGCCTTTTATCTTACCGGCCTTCTTCAGCACAAGATCGCTGGATTGTTTTGTCAGGTGGACAGGTACGAGTTTCTTTGCTTTGGATTCCTCGAACACTCTCATAGCGTCGCTGTATGTCGAATGATGCCAGAAATCCGCCATCTTTCTGTCCTTATCGGTGTACGTCATTTCGTGAAGAAGCAAATCGACATCCCTGGCGCCCTCAACGACATTTTTGGAATAAGCCGTGTCGCCGGAATAGAATATTGTCTTTCCTTTGTGCTCGACCCTGTAGCCGTTGTCGGGTATAAGGTGATTCGCATGAAAAACCTGTATTGAATCGGTGCCTTTGTCCTCTATATATTGTGTGTTCGTTTCTATCTGTTCACCGTACCAGTTTTCAGGTGTCTTTAACACCCTCATAAGTTCGAGTGTATTGCTCTCTATACCGGTTGGGCCCAGAACCAGGAGAGGGGTCTTCGCTCTGTGGATGGATCTGTACCATAGCAGTTCAGCTATACCCGCATAGTGATCCAGATGCATGTGGGTTATCAGAAGGGTTGATATCTTTGTAGGATCTATTCCAAGATCTAAAAGAGACTCGAGTGCGTGAGGTCCAAAATCGAAAGCGATCTTATTGTCGAGTAAGAAAGATATGTTCCTCTGTCCCTTGATGATATTCGAACTCCACCTGCCCAAAAATTTTATGTTCATCCAGGTCCTTATTCTGTAAGTTCTTCAAGAGATTTCGTCTTGGTTTCGGGAGCCATAAAGATTGTAAGCAGCATACCTGCCAGACCTGCAATTGCGAAGAAAAGAAGACCGTATCCTAGACCATATAAGGCCACTATTGTAGGGAAAGTAGTAAGTCCCAATATTGCACCTATCCTGCTTATTGAGGTACCCCACCCCTGTCCGGTCGCACGTATTGAAGTAGGGAACAGCTCCTGTCCATAGACGAAATCTGTACTTCCCATACCCCATGACTGGGTGACTTCGAATAAGATATACATTGCGGCTATCAAGACGCCTGTAGAACCGACTGCGAATGCATCGGTAGGCGTGTTCATGGCTATCAAGGCCAGAACAAGCAGCGATATGAACATACCCGTGAAACCTAGGATGGTTACAGGCTTTCTGCCCCACCTGTCAACTGTTAGTATACAGAACACACTTCCTAGTATTGCCATTGATGCGAATATCGCTGAACCCAGTATTGATAACGAGTGGCTCAATCCAAGCAGAAGAAGGATTGTTGGTGTGAAAAGGCCTATCCCGTAGAATGCAACATCGTATGCGAACCAGGCTGCACCGAAGTAAATGGTATTCTTTATGTACTTCTTGTCAAAAAGAGTCCAAAATGAAACCTTTTGTTTTGCGACCCTGAGAATATCTGACCTTCCTGTTATAGTCTTCTCGGTATTTCTAGCCTCGGCTATCCTACCCTGGCTGGCAAGCCATCTGGCAGATTCAGGAACGGTTCTTCTAAGTACCAATACGATTAGCGCCGGGACGATGCCTATGGCAAACATCCATCTCCAGGAGTTGGCACCGAATGGAAGAAGAAGGTATCCTATTACAAATGCGAATGCTGCGCCCACCCACCATGCCAAACCGTCGCTGGCCAGGAATTTTCCCCTGGATTTCTTTGGTGTGAATTCGGATATTATGGTCGCACCTATCGCGTAGTCTGCACCTATGGCCAGACCAAGTATAAGCCTGAAAATGAATAGAGACCAGAAATTGAATGAAAGAGCTATAGCAGCAGTAAACACTATGAATATAACCATGTCCCAAAGGTACATGAACTTCCTTCCCCTCAGATCCGTTATGTAACCTATGCTCAGGGCACCGAAAAGCATACCTATGGTTGTGGAGGCTGCCATCAGACCCTTTCCGAGAGGTGTCGTAGCGTAACTGAATGCTGAAAGGGCTGTTATGATTGTAAGAGCAACGCCGATTATTGATATATCGTAACCGTCTAGAAATGTACCGGCAACGGACAGTAATGTTATTCGATAGTGTGTCCTAGTCGTCTTTGCGGTGTCGAGCGCCGTATAGGCGGCTTTAGCCATAAGTGAATGATATTTTTGTTGTATTTAAAGCTATCGTTTTTATAGCAAGAATAGAGTCTGTGTCCGGAAAGTTTACCGATTTTTAGTTGATATTATACAGCTTACTGTTTACTCTTAAGAAAGAACGCAATTATAAGTGCAGCAAATTCTGCAGCCACGGTTATGCCGACTGCTACCGATGGTGCGCTTATGAATACCGGCCCTAAAAATACAGGGACGAACGCTACGCCCAAGTTTCCTACAACGCTGAACATCGATGTTGCGAACCCAGCCTGAGCAGGATCCTTAACGTATTTTACGACGGATGCCATTGCCATCGAATACAACGCGTTTCCGAAGAAACCGAACAGGAAGTATGTAAATGCCAGTATCAAAACTGAAGGGGAGTAGGTAAGATAGACAGCCAATGCTGTTACTGATATGAATGCTATAATTGCAGTAGTCGCAAATCCGACTCTGACCCTGTTATATCTCTCAAATATAGGGGGTAGGATTATCGCACCTAAACCGGAGCCTAGGAATGCCAAACCTCCTAAAAGTCCGCCGTATGACAGTGCCTGCGAGACGTTTGCATGGAGCAGCATGGTTGAAGCTATGCCTCCGAACAGAACCGCAAATGCGGATATCGCAAGGGCAATATACCAGTTCTTTATCATGCCCAGTTTGAATGAACCTTTGAGGGATCTTCCCTTGTAATTTGTTGGATATTTACCGATAACGAATGCGAGAGCGACCAGCGCGATCAGTGCAAGGATTGCAGGAGTAAGCAGCGACCAGAACAGGTTTATACCGCTAAGCAGCTGAGGCCCTACAAAGGCACCGAATGCCATACCTATGAAAAGTATACCTACGCTTATTCCTATAATTGTGTGTGATCGGTTCTTAAACTGGGATTCTGATATTGCTCCGACAGGAGCCATTGCCAGAGGAAACGCTACAGAAGCAATCACGCCGAAAATAAGAAAAGTCAGGTAATTTGTGGAAAACACCCTTCCTAAAAGTCCTATGAAGGATGCTACTGCAGCTATGTAAAGTGCGAATTTAACGGTAAATTTAGCTGATAGCCATCCGGCCAAAAGACCGAGAACGACCATCACATATCCGTATACTGATATTAAAAGAAGAATTGCCGACAGTGATGATTTCAGGAGGGTCATCAGGGCTGGCACAAGTGGTGCGAGTATGAACCATCCAAAACCTATAGTGAATAGTAAGAACCAATACGGTGCGATAAGCCTGTAATTACTACCATGAACTGAAGAAGTTGATTTCTTTGAAGCTCTGGCTTTGGCCATAAAAAGACTATATTTTTAGCATTTAAATACTTTTCTCTAATTTCAGTGAATTTTAATAGAATTTGAGCCGCTTACTCTGAAAAATCAAGGTTTATATCTCATTGATATCACCTTTATTTATGCCAGAATATGATGTTTTGGTTATAGGCGGCGGCCCGGCTGGTATCGGTGCTGCACTGACTTCTGCCAAAAAAGGACTAAAGACCTGTATAATAGAGAGACATCCGATGCTCGGCGGGAACTGGACCAACGGATTTGTGCTTTCTATATTAGGGGTTTATACCTACTCGGGGAATACAAAAATCGTAGGGGGAATAGTTGATGAGCTTGTTGATAGACTTAAAAAACACGGTGGTACGCAGGGACAGCGGGGAAACTTCATTCCTTTTAGGCCGGATGAGATGAAACTCACGCTTGAAGAGTTTGTTAATGACCTGGGGATAACGATATACTACAGTTCCATGTTGACGGGTGTTGAAGTCACTGATTCCGCAGTTAAGGATGTTGAAATAACAGGCAAGAACGGTATCACTAGGATTTCAGCAAAAATGTACATAGATTCCACAGGCGACGCGGATCTGGCGCAGCTATCGACAAAAAACAGTATGAGCGGCAAAGAGGAAAACGGCGAGCACCAGGAGGCCACTCTCCCGTTCAGAATAGCAAACATCGATGAAGAAAAAATCATGGAATTCTCAAGAGGGCATCCCGATCAGATAGGCGCTGTAATAAGGGGGAATTCGCTGGAGAGAATCAGGATACTTGAACCGCTTGTAAAAAAGGCAAAGGAACAGAAAAAACTGTACCTACCGTATGGAAACAGTGAATTTCTGTTCAATACCAGCAGGAAGGGTGAATTTGTGTGCAACGCCACCCATGTACCTATACTGGATTTCACTGATGGAAAAGAGGTGGCTAAAGCGATATCCGATGCGAGGAAACAAATCGTTTCATCGATTGAATTTCTGACGGAGAACGTTCCGGGATTTGAAGAAGCTTATCTGATGGATTCTGCACCGTATATAGGCCTGAGAGAGACGAGACGCGGAGTAGGCGAGTATATCCTGAAAAAAGATGATGTTCTGGGCAATGCAAGATTCGACGATGCGATTGCCAGGTGCGGTCACCCTATAGAGATACACGACCCGGAAAAGGGTGTCTATTACGTGCATCTGAACGGCGGTGATGACTCGTGGTACCATATACCATACCGTTCTATAGTTCTAAAAGACATCGGCAACGTATTTGTGATAGGAAGATGCCTAAGCGCAGAATTTGCGGCACAGGCGAGTGCCCGTGTAACAGGTACGGCCATAGCGATGGGACAGGCGGCGGCCACGGCAGGCAGCACCGCAATAAAAAACGGCACGAGGGCTATAGATGTAGATATAAAGGATCTGCAGGAAGAACTGAGGAAGGATGGAGCAATTATCTGAACCGAAGGAAGGTATAAAATTAAAACTTTCGGGAAACAGAACCGAACTTTTCTGCATAATAGGCATGCCTGCAAAACACTCGCTCTCGCCATTGATGCACAACTCGGCCTTCTCGTATCTTGGGATTGATGCGTTCTTCTTTGCGACGGATGTCCAAAGCTCCGAACTGGCCAATGCTATACAGGCGTTGCGCACACTCGGGATAAAAGGGATGACGCTGACCAGCCCGCACAAAAAAGCTGTTATGAAATATATTGATGTTATAGATAAGGATGCGGAGAGGATCGGCGCCGTTAACACGGTGGTGAACTTAAGCGGAAAATTAGTCGGTTATAACACAGACGCCCCCGGCTTCATAAATGCGATAACTAAAGTAACGGAGATAGACGCAAAGAACTTCGTTATAATCGGCGCAGGCGGTGCGGCGAGGGCTTTTATTTTTGAGATACTGAAGACTGCAAAAAAGCCAAAGGTAACCATCCTTAACAGGACTATCGAACACGCGCTGAAATTGAAAGAGGAAGCTAACGTGTACTTCGGAGTTGATATCACGGCTATGCAGCTTAACGATGGCAACGTAGAAATCTCCACTGGAACGGCCGATATAATAGTAAATGCTACGAACGTAGACCTAGAAAACAAAGATGCGACTCCGGTAAGGAAAGAATTTCTAAGGAGGGGGCAGGTTGTCTTTGATGCGAATTACGTCCCCGCCAGACCCAAGCTGATACGCGATGCTGAGGAGACGGGCTGCATCACCGTTACGGGTGACAAGCTTCTGCTGCACCAGGGTGTAGTCGCCTTCAAGCTATTCACCGGAATGGACGCCCCTGTGGAAGTCATGGAGAATGCCGTATCCGGTGCGCTTAAGGAAACTGAAGCGAAGGGAAATAGTTAAGATTTCCGGTTACTTTGGTATTCACAGCATTGCTTGTGCCGGCAATGACTTGCTGTTTTAAGGCCGTGTTTGTTTCTGGCGCACATCACTGGGTATTTTTACCAGCGTATTCGCTTATTCCCTCTTTTGTAACCAAGAGGTACTTTACCCTGTCTGAGAGCAGGCGGGATCTCGCATATTCGAGATTTTCCGTCTTGTCTTCTACAAATAACAGGTCGGAGCTCTCCTTTTCAAGCAGCTTCTCGAGGAGGCTGCATTTCCACTCCTGATCCCTGGTGGAGTGGTCTGCCGGCAGTATAACCTCCCTATAAGGTATACCGTATTTTTTTAGCATCTGTTCCGTTTCTGTTCTAAGCTCCTCTCCCCTGGCACTAAGTATTATTACTTCTGCTCCGTTATTGATGTGCCGCGTGTATGCGTCTATCAGTCTTGTGTTCGGCTCCAGAAGATCCATATACGTTGTATAAGCCCTGTTGTAAAGTGCGTGTTTTGTATCGCCCGGAAGGGCTCTTATCTCGCTCCATGAAAGATTCTTTCCAAACATGTCCATGCTAGCTGCGTTTATGCTCTTGTCCGTAAAGAATAATGTATCGTCGAAGTCTGATATAAAAATCATATTCCTGCTATTGCCGTCCCTCAGTATTCCGGTGTCGTATCCGTCAGAAAAACTTTTATTATGCATAACAGTTATTATTAGAATAGACCCCCTTTATAAGCCTTGAGGACCGGCTATTTCTGATCCAAAGAAAACATAAATATTAGGAGTATACAATTAAATCAATGGCTGAGAAATCCAAACAATTCACAGATCTGTACACGGAGCTGCATAATAAGTACGGGCTTATACCTCTGGAAGAATTCTATCACATGATAAGGATCAAAGTTCCAAAAAGATCGGAATACTACGACGATATCACCCTGCTACTTGTAGTGGCCAACGATATGAAGACCATCCTTGGAAATGAGGCTGCAACTATAGAATCCATGCTGCCTTTCAAACCGCCGGAATTCCAACTGCAGATGGACCTCCAGATGTCGGTAAAAGACTCGAAGAAGACGGAAGAACTTTCCAACTTGAGGGATGAGGCAAATACGATATACCTTAGTCTGGCGGATTCTTTGCTGTTTAAGGGCGATTACGAGCCTGAAGCGATATGCAAACTCGTAAACGAAGCAGTAGGGGAGATAAAAAAGATAAACGGCGTTCTTTCTGATCTGTACAGAAAAGGGGTTTCCGACATACAGAAAAGACTGAAGGAAGGGACAAACAACCCGATGGAGAAATCCATTAAGACTTATTTTGGATAAAACCTGTTGCAGGCACTATCCAAATCTCAATTATTGACAAAAGATTCCTGTAGTTTTCTTATGCTGTCTATCAGATATTCGGAGAAGGCCGGAGCTGACATTGCTAGAATCCTTCTGGAATCCGGCTCTATTACGGTGACGCTTCCCTTGGCTATTCTGACGCCTAAAAACGACATCTCATCCAGTTCAAGCATATCTGCTACGGCCGCTTTTATGGGGTCTCCGTGCGATACGATTATTGTTGTAGACGCTTCTGGTAAATCGTTGATGAATAATGACATCCTACCTCTCAAAGATTCCCACGGTTCAAATCCGCTAGGATATCCCGTGAGTATATCATTCTTGTGCCAGTCCTCTCCGGAAGGCGCCGGCATATTATTCAATTTCCCCAGGTCCCTCTCCGACAGCCTCTCATCCACCAAAACCTTAAGACCGACAATTTCAGATATTATCTCGGCGGTCTGTTTCGTCCTGAGGAGCGGGCTTGCAATAAGTCTGTCCGCCGATATCTTTTTCAACTCCAAAGCTATGGCCTTGATCTGCAAGATCCCCTTATCGGTGAGCGGATTAACGCCCAGATCATGACTTACGAAATTATTTGCGTTAGTCAGGCTCTCACCGTGTCTGACCATTATAAGCAGCTTCATAACGGCTATACACAAAAATAGTTTTTAAGTGTATAACATAACGATTTTTGGTTACCGCTAGCTGCTAGATGACGAATAGAAAAATTTAAATACTTGTTCAGTCAAATTAATTAAATGCAAGGATTTTCAGTCATGGAGAGCAACTTGAGGTCACTTCTCGTAGTCGCACCTATGGCCTGGATATCCTTTGGCACATTCTCAGTGAATTATCACAAGGATATTAAAACAAACTAATTCGCCCAAACTTTTGCAGCGATTTTAAATGCAAAATCTAAATCCTGAAAATTGTTTGGGCCGATTAAAAGCCAAAAAAACTTTTTATTTACTTGTTAAAAAAATCATGGAACAAAAAAACGGATATGGAAGTATTGAAAACTGTAACAGTTCAGAGAAAGGAGGAAACCGCAGCACCCACTATGCAGATTCGCGGAAGGGCGATGCGGAAACGGGGGGTATTGAAGTTCGAGACTCTGAACGTGGAAATGTTTTTCTCTACTCTCATAGCGAGTGCTCTTGAGAGTGCAGTAAGTGGAACTCTCTCGTTCAGCCCTAACGCTGCGTTGCTGTTTGGGCTGTCGTTTGTCGGGAATATATTCCTGATAGAACTCGCTTTCCGTCTGATACGGGTGACCAAAAATGGAAGGATTAAGGAGTCTTGAGGACATAATAGAGGAGGATAGGATGATGCAGATGAAGGTGGAGAACGCTTTCGCAGAGGTACCAAAGAACCGTTGGGAATCGCTCAGAAAGTACAAAAGTAAATTTTACGTCGGCATAGAACCCGTCGGAAGGTACGACTTCACCGCACCGATAGCGTATACTATAGTAGACGGTCTTTTTCAGGGAAGTCTGCTGTCAAAGTATGAAAGAGGCATGATGGAAAGAACTTCGGGTGTATATGTGGCCAAATCTATGAATGGGGAATACAATATTGTAAAAAACTATCCTGTGAGGAAAATGAGCGTGTTTTTCGCGATAAAATCGGAAGGAAAGTACGTAAATGTAGCCAGCGTGAACACTATGACAAAAGGTGTAGAGTTCGACCGCCGCGAGCTTACAAGAATAAGCGAAAAAAAGCTTGTAAAACTGGCCTATGAGATAAATCAGTACCTAAACGTGCCGGGGGCTTACAACTTCAACACGGGTAGATCACGAAGCTGATTACGGCCGAACTAAACGTGCCTTTTACGGAGTACCGGCACTGTATAGTGCGGGTCGTAGGCCAGCTCTATTCCGGTATCATCGGTAACCACAACCGGATCGAATACAGCGTGTCTGCTGGGAACATTTACGGCTGTACGGTCTGTAAAATCCAGTATGTAGGAGCCGCTCCGATTATCCAAAGAAAGCCAGGTTTTCTCGGAGGTTTCCCCCATGACGGTGTAACTTCCCCTCATAATCCGGGTTCTTACACCCTTGTTTAAACTGTCGAAGACTATCTTAGTTATCAGAGCGTTCTCGAGATCACCTATAGGGCCTTCAGACAGGACGGTCTCAAGACCGACAAGCTTACCTCTTAATGTCCTCTGGTCCCCGTTCGTATACACCTCTCTGAGCTCCACCAACTTGTTATAGTTAGCGTATCCGTTATCGCTATATTTCCCAAGATTGGCCGCGAGTATGTCTGACAGCAGTGTATCCTTCAGGCCTCCCGCCGATTCTGCGCCCATTCTGTCTGCAAAGTTCTTGACGTTTGAAAATCTATTGTATATAGAATCTACATTGTCTACGGTTATACCATAAACTTCAAGGTCCTTATTGGCAGACTTTGTTCCGCTGTAATCCTCGACTATACCGTCCAAATCCGCCAGGTAGAACCCAAGCTCTTTTGACAGGGTTGAGAAGGACTCCATGGCATCCTCATCTATGCTCCCACCTATCACTATATCGTCTTTTGAGATTTTTTTATAATCGGTGGATAATCTGTAGTCTTTCAACAACTCGAATACATCCCTTCCTTTTCTTAGCTCAGCCATAAAGTAATCATTCTGATAATTTTAGAAATAAGCGGATATATAACGGTTCCTTTTGTATTACAATCGGATGATGTCAGATGCTCTCGAGACGTTTCTGATTCTTTACGTATACATTCCTGATTCTTTCCATGTGCTTGCAGGGAAATCCGTAGAATTGGTAAGATTCGCATGAGCATGTGCCGCTGAGCACGTGCTTCGAGCTTGGCAGATAGTCTATCTCAACCTTGTGAAAGTAGTCGCCCCTAGAATCGCTGCGCACGTACCCCTTCAGGTCTATGTTCCTGATCCCGCTCTCTATTCCGTATATCCTTACCTGTTTGTTTTTCGATACAAGTATGGGTTTCTCTAGAATTTCGTCCAGCGAAAATAGTCTTCTGTCAGCCATATAGAATAGATTAGAACGGCCAGTAATATAAACCTGAACATACGTTTTAAAAAAATAAAAACGGGTAAAAGTACCCAAAAAAAATTTCGTGTAGTTGGCTTCCGAAGACAACTTTAGCTCTGATCGCCGCTCCCGTTCTCGGGTGCAGCAGAAGGCTGAGCCTCTTCCTGTACTTCGGTTATTGCACCGTTGACCTTTTCCATCATTTCTGGTGGCAAAGTCTCAAGCTGGTGCGCTTCCTTTGCGTGGGCTGCTATTTTACCCATAAGCTCTTCCTTCGAAGGAGCCTCTGCGGTGAAACTGCAGTCCATTCCTGTTTTGCTACATTCAAATTTGTAGACCATATTAGAAAAGAACAGCAATCATTTATATAATTTAATAAAAAAAATGTCAAAAAAACGCTTTTTTACCGGACAAATTTAACTGCAGCCGCATCCGCAGCCGCAACCACATGCGCATCCAGATTCACTCTCATCCTTCGAATCTTTTTCTACCATACTAATCTCTGAAGTCGTGCACTTATATTCTTTACCATTCCGGCCAAAAGTGGTAGTTACATCATACTAAGGATAACTTTTAATATGTCTTTCAATCATAATCGATAATATTTATGATTAACAAAAATTACATACAGGATAGCACCAACAGGACCAGAAGGATTTCCCCCGGTTACTCCGCAATCAGGAAGATAAATGAGGCGTTCAGCAAACTTCCCGAGTACTGGTGGAGTACTTACAGGAAAGACGCTTTCAATGTAGAACTGAATAAGCTGGGCAGCCTGGAATACCTGCACCCGGTGCTTTTCGAAGTGAAGAAAAACATAGAAGGTAAGAAACCTATCGAGAACCCGGAGTATAGAGAGCTTGAAACAGACGGGGTTTACCTGATGATTCTCCCATACGAGAAGACTGTGTGGTCTCTTGCGAGAAAGGCCGGCGATTCAGAATACAGACACGTAGCAAAAGTCGACTCACTATCCAAAATGGTAAAGTTCAGCCTGGATGAAGTTCTTGGTATGGACAATTATGAGCTAGAAAATTTTGCTTACGAGATAAACAGGATAATCTATAAATAAATCGAAATATTACTGCCTGTTCTTGCAGGCAGTTATGAACGCACTGAACAAGGGGGCCGGCGATTCTATTCTGGACTTCAGTTCCGGGTGGGCCTGGGTGGCCACTCCGAATCCGTCAGTCCATTCGATTATCTCAACAAGCTTACCGTCCTTTGTGGTTGCCGACACTACAAGACCGTTCTTCTCGAACATATTCCTGAATTTGTTGTTGAACTCGTATCTGTGCCTGTGTCTCTCTGATACTACCCTTTTTCCGTAGGCGGAGAAAGCGATGGAGTTCTTTTTGTTTATAGACATATCCCATGCACCCAGCCTCATTGTAGCGCCTTTCTTGTCCAGACCTATCTGGGACGGGAGAATATCTATAACATTGTACTTTGTCTTTGGATTAAACTCGGTGGAATTTGCACCCCTTAGGCCGCATACGTTCCTTGCGAATTCTATTGACATCAGCTGCATACCGAGACACAGACCCAGGTATGGTATCCTGTTCTCCCTCGCGTACTGTATTGCCTTTATCATTCCTTCGATACCGCGCTTTCCGAATCCGCCAGGCACTAATATGCCGTCCATGCCGCCGAGTACTTCCGAAGCCGGCCTGTTCTCCAAGGTCTCCGATTCTATCCAGATTATCTCAGGTTCTACTGAGGACATTGCACCCGCGTGGAGGATTGCTTCCCTCACACTTACATATGAATCTTTGAGGTCGATGTATTTCCCAACTATTGCTATTCTGGCTCTTTTCATTTTTTCGTTTCCGGATACTATGTTATTAACGGATTTATTCCACTTGTCCAGATTCTTGCTGTCAATTTTCCTTCCCGTTACACCGAATTTTGAGAATAGTAGCTTGTCAAAGCCCTGTTTAAGCAGGTAATCCGGAAGCAGGTACGCGCTCGTCATATCCGGGTCGTCCAGTATGTATTCCTTCGGAAGACTGGTCTGTACAGAGAGCTTTTTCCTGGCGTTGTCACTCAGGCTTTCTGCGCCCCTGCACACAAGAAAGTCCGGCCTTATGCCGACGCTCATGAGCGTTCTAAACGCGAACTGCGCAGGCTTTGTCTTCTGTTCGCCTACTACTGCGATCTTCGGCAGGTATGTTACATCTATGAACACGACATCGTTTGTAAGGGAAAACTCCCTGAGTGCCTCTATAAAATAACCATTCTCGAGATCCCCGACCGTACCGCCTACTTCTATAACAACAAAATCCACTCTCGTCTTCTTGGCGAAATCTAGCAGTTTCTGCTGTATAAATCCGGTAAGGTGCGGGACTATCTGAACGTCCTCTCCCAAGTACTCGCCCACCCGCTCTTTTTCGATTATTCCGTTGAATAGTTTGCCGCCTGTTATGGAAGAATCTTTAGTAAGACTGGAATTAAGAAATCTCTCGTACGTCCCGAAATCCATATCGACTTCGCTCTTATCATCCAGTACGAACACCTCTCCATGCCTATAAGGGTTCATTGTTCCGCAGTCGTAGTTGAGATAGCCGTCGAATTTTATCGGAAGAACTTTGTAGTTGTAAAGCGTTAGTATCTTTAAAATAGAGGATGTGACTACGCCTTTTCCTAGGCCGCTCATCACGGAACCGAGCACAACTATGAACTTCGTTTGCATTATATTTAATCCAACGCCTGTTTTTATATTTTTACAAAGGCCTGGATTAAGCTGCGATTGGGTCACATGCCGGTAAACTATCAGGATTTAAATGAAACCCAGCCAAAGGAGGAGTATGCCGACGAACTCTGAGTAGTACAGGAAGGCGGGAAAATGCGCTATATATAGTGTACCTGCGATGCTCACTATTATGACTCCCACTATTATGGAGACCATCTTTTTGTTGCTGGTCTTCCTGTAGGTCAGTGCAGCCGTCCAGATAAGTGCTATTGCCGCAGGAAAAGTCAGCACCGCTGATGATATAACAACAAGGTTAGGCAATACTCCGAAAACCACGTAATTTGTAAGCACGTTTCCTATGAAGGATGCTGCGAGGGAGTAAGCCACAAATATGGATGCGGCGATGAAGAATGCCTCGTATGCTTTTATCACCCTCTTGGATTTTAACAGGTTCATTGAACCGAGGGCCAAAAATCCGACCAGAAGTGCAACTACCATCAGATACGCCTTTATGAGCCCCTGGTTGTACACGTTGAACGCAAATACTACTTCCAGCAGTACGCCGAGTGCAAAAAGCCACAAGCCAATAGACCAGAAAAGAAAGCTGTTGTTCTTGAGCTTCATGTATTTCTTTGTCATCAGGGCTGCCAATGGGATCGTCAAAACCAGTATAAGTATCGTAGAAAACTCTATAAACCACTCCGCCGAGAATAAGTTGGTCATTCAAAGACCACACCAAAAGCGA
>JAJYRE010000008.1 GCA_021794235.1 Nanobdellota archaeon | reverse complement strand
GTAAGGCGCACTCGGAATGGATACTCTACGCCGTCAGCGAGCACGAAGCGATAAGCTTTTTAACCTTCGCAGCAATCAATAGAGTAGCCCACAGCGTTAAAAAAAGGATACTGTTCGGCGTTGTAGACGACGAAGATTCAGTAACCTACTACGAAGTGAACTGGGTGAGGATGTAAAATGGCAGGACTTAAATTTAAGAAACAAGCTTTGAACAGATACAGGAAGAGGGACTTGGACAGGGAAGAAAAACTGTTTAGACAGGCTTTATCCTCTCACACTAATAACGACCACTCTAATTGATATCTACCTTTATTTTGTTTATTACGTTTAATCCTTCTACGTCTTTGGATTTTACCAGTGCAAATAGGAGGGTTTCACCCCTTTTTGATGCATTCTCGCCACCGACTTTGAATTTGAATTTGCCCGTATTTTCTGTGTCTATTACTCTTTCTTCAGATACGTTGTTGAAGTATTCATCTTCTACCTTGTTGTAGATTATCGGCAGGAAGTTGTCCCTATCTTCAAGCTTTACTTCAAAAAGTAGAGGTATGTCGAATTTGTTCGTAAGTTCTATTATGACGTCCTGCGTGGAGCCTCCTATAGTCTTCACGTTGTTAGTTGAAAGATGGACATTCAACCTGAGTGCGAGCTGATCGCTCAGTTCCGATACTATGTCTTTTATTTTCAGTGCGTAATCGGTTTTTATCAGCATGCTATTAAGAGTATGCAGTATCTCACTTGTCTTTTCCTCATTTAGTATAAGAGAGTTGAACATTACTGGAAAATCCTTTTCGTCTATATACTTTTTTAGAACATCAGATACTATCCTGCGTATTATTTTACTATCGTTTATAGTCAGGTCCATATCCTTTTTTGTATAGGATACTATTTAACTTTTCTTTATGTTCTCCTTATAACCTATTGTCAATATCGGCTTACTATATATTTACTTTATACGGTGCAGTCTTACCAACTCAATCTGCCTTAGAATATATGATGACTTATGGCTGGATAGAAGCCATTTTCAGGATTTAATGTTTTGACGGTCGCTTAAGTAGTGCGGCTACGCCTCCTAGGTTGTAGAGCTGCAGTCCGTCACTCGATTCTTTAGAGATTATCTCAGTCTTTAACCCCTTTTCTTTTCCGGCGTAATAAAATTCATTCCTATCCTGGTCGTTCAATCCAGATGATATCAGCAGCATTTCAATATTGTCGTTTTTTAGCTCCATCCTGGTCTGCTCAACGCCATACACCGACATATTATCGTTCCTGGATATGCTGGCCATAAGCTTTTGCACCAGCTCTTTCTCTATAGTTATCCTCTCGCTGGCAAGGATGTCTCCGCTTTTCTCTACCAGTTCTCTCAGGCCGCTCTCATCGGTATAGCTTATGCTTTTTATTCCCTTTATCTGGTTCTTCAGATTTGTAATTAGATATCCGCTCTCCAAAAAGTTATCCTTCGCAGGACCCGGCCCTCCCACTATTATGCCTGCCAGTTCCTTTCCGAAGAAAAGATTTTTTGCCGTTTCCGCAATCTCTTTGTAGAAATCTCGTATCAACCCCTCTCTTTCTCTGGAAAATCTCATCGCTGACTGGCCCCCCTTTGAGAATTTACCCGGAACAAGAGATTTTATGTGTTTTAACACGGTTATCCTCGCTCCCTCCAATAGTCCGAAAGTCGCCTCTCTAAGATCAAGAACTATGAGTGCAAACGCATTACCCTGGCTGTACATGGCTTTTAGCGGCTCAGTTATAAACGTCTGGTCGCACCTGTAAAGCCTTATGTTTGATTTTGCCGGCGGCTCGACCTCCCAGACCTCTATGTCTGGTTCACCCTCCTTTTCTGATATGTTCCCGCAGAATACTACAAGGCCATTCTCGGGCGTTGATCTGATAAGTTTAAGTTCATTTACTATCTTTTCTAAAGCGTCTATAACGTTCTTTCTTGTGTTTCTGTCCTTTATATTGGTAGCCGTGCCTTTTTCCTCAAGCAGATGCGATCTTATTATATCAAGGCTAAATCCAGCGGGAACATAAACGGTTACAAGCTCCGTGTGCCTCCCTCTTACGCTCTCCAGTTTTCTTATCAGATTCAGGGCTTCAAATTCTTCCATAATTATAAAGTTTATACAAAGTAGCTAGCAGATTTTTAGACTGCCATCTAATATCTCTTCGGTTATGTCTTGTATCTTGGAAAGTTCATCGTTTATAAAAGCCGACATCTTTTTCTTATGTTCGGTACTGACCTTTTCACCGGTCTGTAGAGACAGTGCTATCGGATTATCCAAACCGTTTCCTATCCTACCTACAATCTTGATTCTATTTTCCATTCCGAACTGTTCGAATACCTTCTTAGACAGCTTAAATGCGAAGAGGCTGTATATTTTGCCGACATGGTTCACCGGGTTTTTTCCAGCCGCAGCTTCAAGTGTCATGACTCTGTTCGGGGTTATCAAGCCGTTTACTCTGTTGCCTCTCCCGACAGCACCGTCGTCTCCGCTTTCTGCGCTTAGCCCCGTGACTGTCAGGTATGCACCGCTTTTTCCTCTGTTCCTTCTATCCATTCCGTTTATGTTTAACTTGATTTTTTTGCCGTCAGATAGTTCCTGTAATTTTTTATTGGTAAATTGTAGAATCTCCCCTTTTTTCTTAAAGTAATCACTTGCAGAGTCTATATTTTTGTCGACAAAAGCCATCGCGACGGTAAGGTCTATATTGTCCTTTTTCCTTACTGCCATCACTTTAACGTCTTCTCCCGTATAAGGAAATTCTTTTTTGAATTCCTTGGAGTTGAGAAGTCTTTCAGTCTCGAGTACAAGGTTTTCCGTTCGGCTGAACGGATAGTAGCCTACACCGAAGGACGTGTCATTGGAGCTTATCCTAGCTTCCTTTCTAGCAAATGCATCCGATAGGTTCTCAGAACCGCGGTTTGTCTCGAACAAATATCTTAAGCTGTCCGGATTCAGGAATCGCAGGTTGTTCTTTATCCATGTCTTAGCCGATGCTATTGCAATCTCTTGAACTGGTATAGTTTTTTCGTCATAGGAACTTGTTGCCCTCCCGGAGAATAAAATTGTTATTGGTTTGATTATCTTTCCACCACCAAACTCAGGTACAGTTTCTCCGCCTATTACTTCCAGCTTGTCAACGTTGTGATGCAGTATCGATCCGAAATGCTGGATATAGTATTCAGAAAGCGAATGGGAGAATTCTTCGGCTATCGAATCCGCTATATAATCGGGATGCCCCAACCCTTTTCTCTCTACTATTTCTATCCTTTGTTTCTCTATCGGAGTTTCCTTTACCCTCTCGATAAATATATTCCCACTCATTAGTTTATCTATGTTTTATTGGTTTAATAACTGTTCTAAGGCAAAATATATTTATCGGTGCACTTAGAGTTAAGTTTATGAGATTGCTGTTATACGCGTATGTTATTGCAATATTGGCGGTATTTTTTGTCTATTGGCTGTTCGGTATAAATTTCATCTGGCTGGAGGGGTTTCTTTCCGTACTGCTAATCGCAAGGATTATGCCTAAGGCTACAAAGATACAAGTCGTGATTGCGTTGTTTCTTGTAGTCTCCGCCGTTATAATGGCATTTTACGGGAGTGAGAATCCGGCCGAGGTTATATCGCTGTTTGTTATGCTTACGCTCGGTCTGCCGGGTATATTGGTTTATGCCGGTACAACAATACTGTTCAACGGTGTTGGCGCCGTGCAGACAGTAACTATAGTACCTCTGGCTGTGATGGGCATAGTCCTGATAATACACTTACTGAGGTATGTAATAGACAAAGTTGCTATACCAACAACCCTGTTTCCTAAATTTGACTACGGCCCGGTCCTGCTAGATACTATAATAATTCTGATAATGGCGTATTTAGTATTTATGTACTCAAGCAATTTGCTGAGTATTATCCAGTCAGCCATATCCTACTTTGCGCACAGTGTTCTCTGAGGCTAACTTATAAATTGTCTGTGTAATATCATAAATAGTAAAAGGACCGATAGCTTAGTCCGGCTGGAGCACCCGACTGATAATTTTTATTATCGGTAATCGGGAGGTCGTGAGTTCAAATCTCACTCGGTCCAGTTTATTTTGATCTTGTTTTCTTTTTCTTGGCTCTTTTCTCCCTTCTTCTGCTGATAACCACTCTTACAGTCAGTTTTGCACTCACCAAGAGCTCTTCCAGTATTATTACAAGGATTATCTCTATCACCGCTAGGATGGTTGTGATAGCTATAAAATCTTCTACACTCCCTACCTTAAGGGCGCCCAGACTCAGGAGCAGGAAACTTTCTATAAAGGAGACAATTACAGCCGATACGACTAACTCTTCAGTTATCTTTCTTAGCTTACCTTTGAAAATCGAGAAGTCTTCTGCCATTACTATTCTATACGTTCATTATATATAGTAATATCCGTCTAACATTACTAGATTTATTTTGTTATAAATAAAATATATTAAACAGAGCAATGAAATCAGTATATAAATTATCTATCAGTAGAAGAAATTTCCATCGCCAACAAAAGCTCCAATTATTTCACCCAATTCAGATTGCTTAGTTGGATTAAATTTAATTTCAGGGTAAACTCTACCGTAAGTTTTACGAATATGATAGTATAACGAGCTTTCACCAATACCAAGGTCTTTAGATAGTTTTTTTAAGCTATTTCCTTCTTTATATAAAGTTATCACTCTATTTTTAATACTAGGGGTAATCTTAGTCATAGGAAAATCATGTGCTATCAAATTAATAACTTTATGGACCGGCCGAGATTTGAACTCGGAGCCTCATCCGTGCAAGGGATGCGTCATGCCAATTAGACCACCGGCCCTTAATATACAGCTAATAGACTAATTGAGTGCGTTATATTTTAATACTTTGCATTTCCCGATATCCTTTTCGTTTAATATATATTTAAGCAGGCAGGTTCTTTGTATATCTGGTACCTATGGAGATCAAAGAAGCGCTGACCTTTGACGATGTCCTTTTGGTTCCAAAGGTTTCTAAAGCCTATTCTAGGAGGTCCGTCGACACATCTACTAATATAACAGACTCATTGAAAATCAATATACCGATACTTAGTTCTAATATGGATACGGTTACCGAGGCACCGATGGCAATTGCAATGGCCAAGGCCGGCGCTGTAGGGGTTATACACCGATTTAATACGATAGAAGGAGAGGTGAATGAAATAACGAAAGTAAAGCGTGAACAGAATATAGTCATAGAACACCCTTACATAGTCAAGAAAGATTATACACTGTCGGAACTCAAGAGCCTGTCACTGGAGAAGGGCGTGTCCGGCTTCCCTGTTGTGGATGGCACCAGGCTGATTGGAATAGTAACCCGCAGGGATTATGAATTTGAAACTGAACCTTCGAAAAAAGTTTCTGAGATGATGACTAGAGACGTAATCTCGGCTCCCAAAAATGTATCGATGGAATCAGCTAAGACAATAATGAAAAGGGAGAAGATAGAGAAACTCCCTCTTGTGGATAAAAACAATATTCTTGTCGGAATGATAACAGCAAGAGACATAAAGCTTGCAGAGGGGTACAGCAATGCTTCAAAGGACAAGAAGGGCAGACTTATGGTGGGGGCATCCATAGGCATAGGTTCCGACTACATGGAAAGAGCCAGAAAACTAGTGGATGCGGAAGCGGATTTTATAGTGGTCGATGTAGCCAACGGATATCTGGAAAAGGTTGCGGATGTAGTAAAATCCCTGAAAAAGAACTTTAAGATAGACGTGATAGCCGGCAATGTAGCAACCAGAGAAGGCGTTGAGCACCTGAAAAAAGCAGGGTCGGACGCTATAAAGGTAGGGATAGGCCCAGGCGGAGCGTGTCTTACAAGGCCGGTTGCAGGTGTAGGCTATCCACAGCTAGCCGCGATAATAGACTGTGCTAAATCGGGAATATCTATCATAGCCGATGGCGGTATAACCAAATCGGCAGATTTTGCGAAGGCGATGGCCGGCGGCGCATCCGCAGCGATGGTAGGGGGCCTATTCGCAGGCACTGATGAAAGTCCGGGTGCGATTGTCACGAAGGAAAATCAAAACTACAAGTTCTACCGCGGGATGGCATCGATAAATGCATACTCTGACAGGGCCATAAAAGTGGAGGAAACAGTGGATTTAGAGGGATACACTCCGGAAGGCACCGAAAAGCTAATACCTTACAAGGGAAGTGTGGTAAAGATCGTGAATAATATGGTTGGAGGCCTAAGATCCGCGATGACCTACCTAAACTCCGAGAACCTTAAGGATTTCAGACGTAACGCATCATTTGTAAGGCTTACAGAATCCGGCAAAAAAGAGAGCAAATACTAGACTTAAAAAGCGTTTAAATATTGTAAGTATTATAAACTAATATATGCAGAATAGGAGAAAGACAACATCCAGAAAGAGTAAGAGGGCTGCAGTAAAGCCAGTTGCAAGGGCAAAGGACCATTCTATAGTTGACTTGTACCTTCACGGTTTGGCCGGTGTAATCGGTCTAGGGATATTGATAATACCATTCTTTATAGCGCTGTTGTACGGCGGACCTTTTTCTATATATCTTGTCATAGGCGCAGGTTTCATAGCACTGTTGCTGGCAATGCTAATCTATGATATATCAATAACTCACAGCCATGATCCCTATAATTTCCTTAAAAATACCTCTGGGAAAGAATACTCATTCGTATTCGGATTTCTTCTGCTGGTGTCGTTCATAATAACTGCAACAGCTGCAGGTATTGCATCCGTAGGAGAGTTATCATTGTTCTTCGGCATAAGTTCATACACCTCAATCGCGGTTATAGATGTGGCTTTTCTTGTAATGTGGGTACTTTTCTTCTACAACAAGGTCAAAAGTTCCCTGAACTTTGCAGGAGCCCTGAAGATATTATTTGTTCTATTGCTCATCATAGTCGGAGCTGTTTCAACGTTTGCATCCGGTTCTAATCCTTCAATATCCATACCTACAGCATCACTCCCATATACACCACCATTGTTCTTCTTTGGTCTACTTCTTCTGCTTTGGATGTATGGCGGCTTTGAGGGCGCAGCCATAGTCTACAAAGGGGAGAACAAGGTAAAAGTCGCAAAATCCTTAGTCTACATAATAATAACATCCATAATTCTGTTCTCCATTGTACAGGTATTCGCATATACGACCGTACAGAACAGTATAACAAAGATTTATACCGCGCTCGCAGCAAACGTCCCTACTGCCAGTATATTTACAACAAATATAATCGCAAGCAACACCGGAACTATAGTAGAGTCCATACTGATAGCTCTTTCCATTGTAGTCATATTATCCGCGGCATTCGCAGTGATAAATGCTGCCAACAGGACTCTGGATGATATGGCAAACGACGGTCTCATGCCCAAGTTCCTTGCGAAGGATGAGAATCTTAAGCTTCTGGTGACGGCAGCCGTTCCTATAATTCTCATAACAGTATTTTCTACGGTAATGATAAGCACTAGCGTGTTCGACTATATAGCTATAATCATAATAAGTGCGCTTGCATTTGCGGCGGCATTCGCGTTCTTTGCAGCGGGCTATGCGGTCCATTATGTAAAGCAGAAAAAATACTCCAGATTCGTATTCGGGCTATTCACAGTCGCACTTATGATACTTCTGATAATATCTTCCCCGGCGGCTTTCCTTATAGGTTTGGGTATAATACTCCTAGTAGCATTGGTTGGATACGCACTAGTAAAATAGATTTTAGATGGTAAAGAGAATTCTAAAGCAGATTGCAGCAGTGTTTATAGCGGTGGCTTTTATATCCTCCATATTTTTCTTTATGCCACACAATCCGACTAACGCGTCTGTTAATTATGAGATATTGGTTCCGCAGTCGATGATCTCTCCAAATTCAACGGGTGTATTCAGCACAGTCTCGCTGGGTGCTGGCGGCGTATACTCTGTAGTCGGGGGAACAACAGGAGCTTTTGTACAGAATCTCCTGACCTCAAACATAACAACCATGCTTAACCTCACTAAGCTGCTGCTGAATGAACAGAACATATCATACAACTTATCGGGTGGAAATGTAGATTGCCTGAGTTCATTTCATTTTGTTTCTAGTCTCTGCACGAATTATACTGCGGTAAACGAGTCAGTATGGTCTCTGGAATCCGTAGGTTCCAGCGGAGCCTTAACTGCGGAGAGCCTGCCGTTATCAGAGATAAAACTCAATAGTCTGTATCAGAATTCCACATTTTTACTTATATATTTCACTTCAACCAATCAATCAGGCTCGGTATCAATACCGTTAAGCTGACGCGCAATGAAGATAGGAACACCTTCTGAGTCGAAAGGCTATGATGACAAGGGTAGCTACTGAGCGCGACAACATATAATATCCCGAGCCTCGGAAATTGACAAATTTAAATACCTAAAACTAATTCTTTAGTTTATGGCAACTAAACAGGCTGGAGTAAAGATAAACGAAAATCTCTACGAAATAAATCTTGGCAGAGTAAAGGCGTTTTTGATAAAGATGAAAGACAACGGGCTCATACTCATAGACACCGGGATGCCTAACAGCCATGGTGCAATAGTAAAATACATAAATAGCATAGGAGGCTCGATATCAGACCTGCGGTTGATAATACTTACACACGCTCACATCGATCACTTCGGAAGTGCTTACTACCTTCAGAAGCTAAGCGGTGCACACGTCGCCGTGCATGAGAACGGTATAAAGTACGTAAACGGTGAAAGCGGTCTGCTTATGCCAGTAGCTAGATCCTCAAAATCTTTGAAGGATAAATTTACCGCGTTTTTGGTCCCGATATTCACAAAGTTTGTTAAACCACATTATATAAAACCCGACATGGTCTTGAAGGAGGGTGTTTTCCCCAAGGATTTCAAAATCAACGCCAGGATATTGGAGACGCCAGGCCATACCAAGGATTCCATATCCATATATTTAGAAGATTCAAAAGTCGCAATAATCGGCGACCTGCTGTTCGGTACTCCGAGCAAACTAGTTGCACCGTCTTTCTTCGAGGATTATATCTCATTGATAAACAGCGTGAAAAAAATAAAGGACCTGGATCCGGACCTGATCTGCGTTTCACATGGGAAGGACCACAACGTCTCTGATATAAGCATCTGATTTTTATCAGTTCCAGTACTCTCTGGTTTCTATGTAGTTTTTCTCGGCCTCTATTATCTTGTCCGTAAGTTCGTATTCATTCTTACTGTAAGCCGATAGTACCCTGCTGGCCATTCTAGGCCCTATACCATACGATGCGCTGACCAGGCAGGCTTTACCGTCGTATCCCAAATAAAGTGCACCACTCTGTTTTATGCCTTCGAAGATTAATCTTTCATCCTTCTGTAGTTTCTTGTTCTTTAGCCCTTTCTTGACGATAGGATCATATTTCTCGAAGTACTTTGCCTTGTAGAAGCCTATATACCTGGCTTTGCATTTAGTACACTTAATTTCATCAGTGTCACCTGCATTCATCTCGCCTATCTTGTGCCCGCAGTTCATACACTGGAGAAACATCCTGGTGTTTTTTAGCCTCTCTGTGACCAGTCCTCTAAGGAGTTTCTTAGCCTCCTCCGGTTTTACCAGCGATCCACCATAGCTATTTTCTATTCCTTCATAAGACAGTGGTGAAGGTTCCCCGTCGTTTACTATCAGCTTGATCTTTCCACTTCTCAGATCATCCAGAATCTCGTTTACGGACTTAATGTCTATCTTATCCGAGAATATCTCGTTATACGTTTCATACTCTACCAGGCTATTGCTATAGAGGTCTATCAAGCTTCTTAGGTGCATTTTCGTGAAATCCGCGTACTTATTAACCACTCCGAATCGTTTAGCAACATTCAGGAATCTGTATTCGTATAACGAAGTTCTCCTGACAGTCTCCTTTATTGTTTTCTCAGGATCCTCAATATTTAGGATTATATCACGCAGCTTGTCCATAGGCAATGACGTCTTTACGATTATCCTGTACGGGTCTATTTTCGTGACTACGCTCTCGGCGGTTATTGAAGCAATCTCTGTTGCAAGCACCTTGGAAAGCGCTTCGTTTGTTTTGTTGCCGAATGTCGAGTGTATTATCACAAACTCTTCTATACGCTCCATAAGCATCTTTTTAGGGTCTGGCAAGATGTAGTTGTCATTCTGTTCCTTCAGAACTGAGAATTTGTCAGTGTAATCCTTTCTGAGCTCCGCCGCCTGTTCCGCTACAAAGCGGTATACTGGCATCAACTCCCCTGTCCAGGCAGGTATTGCTCCTATAGAATTGTTGGCCCTGACTACTGTTATCTTCTGGTCTTCCGCCTTGATTATCCTCCAAGTTTCCCCCCTCATGACGAATTGATTGCCTGCCCTCCCGTTCTCGGCTATAAATTCTTCATCCAGCACGCCTATCTTCCTGTTGAGCTGGCTGTCTATGACTACGTAGGTTTTTTTGTTCGGTATCGTAGATATATTGCTGATATAAAACAACAGGCCTTTCTTCGTCCTTATGAGTTTATCCCCGTAGTATCGCACCATATAGTGTTTTATCAGGAAGTCTATCGCCTTTTCAAATATTTTCTTGTCCAACCCTTCAAACGCGTATGATCTTTTGATTATCTTGAATATCCCATCCTTGTTGTCCACACCGTCTATGATTATACCGACTATCTGATGAACGAGTATATCCAGACTATTCATAGGCATTTTGATAAGTTCTAATCTGTTTTCCAGCCGGCATTTGTTTATTGCAAGGCTCTCTAAGTAATCGTCAAGGTTTATAGTAACTAATCTTCCTTCCGCCACCCCGCTCTGGTTATGGTTTGATCTCCCTACCCTCTGCACAAGTTTAACAACCTGCCTCGGGGACATATACTGGATTACAAGATCCACTTCACCGACATCTATGCCGAGTTCGAGGGAACTCGTAGCAATCATCAAATCTACGTCACCGGCCTTGAACCTACTCTCTATCTCGGTCCTTACCTCTTTTGATAGTGAACTATGATGCACTTCCATCTTCTTGTCTCTCAAAAATTTCACTAGTCTAGATCCCAGCAGTTCGGCCGTTTCTCGTGTGTTTGTGAAGACTATAGTTGACTTGGAGTCCTTTATGGCATTCTCGATGTACCTGAGAGAGTTCGCCACAACTTCACTCAGATTCTCCTTAGCAGCCATGGCTTCATCCTCATTTTCTATCCTCGGATATGCGACTTCTATATCGTACTTTTTATCGCCTCCGAAGTAAACATGCTCTTTACATCCTAGAAACTTTTTAGTAGCTTCAAAATCCGCTATGGTAGCGCTTATTCCTACGGTCTGAAAGTTCGCCTTCTCCTTCAACCTCTCAAGGACAACGCTGAACTGCGTTCCCCTCTTTGATTCCATCAGGCTCTGGACTTCGTCGACTATAACGTACCTGACATTTTTTATGTGTTCTACAAACCTTTTGCTTAGAAATATCGACTGGATTGTTTCGGGAGTGGTTATAAGGCAGTGCGGCGGCATTCGTACCTGGTTTGCCCTCTCATACGCTGTAGTGTCCCCGTGTCTTATATCTACCTCTACACCCATCTTGTTGCTTATCTTTATTATGTTCTTGAAGATATCCCTGTTCAGGGATCTCAGAGGAGTTACATATATAAGCTGTACGCCGGGTTTATCCGGATCAAGTTTGTCTAAAAGTGGCAGAAATGCCGCGAGCGTCTTTCCATACCCCGTCGGTGCTCCGACTACAAGGCTCTTTCCCTCCTTTATTTTTGGGATTACTAGCTCCTGTATCTGTGTCAACTCTGTATATCCGAGTTCGGTCAGCACAGCCTGTAGTTTTTGCGATAAGAATTCCATATTTATTAATCGTGCTCAACAATAATATGTATGAGTGCGATTAATAGTATTATAGATAGAGCATATAAACGTTTCGTTCCAACAGAAGTGGATTTTTCTACAGTGGATAAAGCTGCCACTTACATCCAAAAATATGTCTCAGATATGATAGGTCTCCGCAGAATCGATGCGCGTGCCGTTTTTGGAGGCTCCTACGCTAAGAGCACATGGGTTAAGGGAGAGAGTGATATAGACTTGTTTGTAGTTTTTAAGTCGGAATCGGATATCAAGAAACTGAAAGGTCTTGTCCCAAAGAATTTCAGCGAGGCGAGAGGTACAAGGCGCTATTTTAGGGGAAAGGTCAATGGGATAGTAACTGAAGTTGTCCCTCTATTGGCTTTTTCCGACAAGGGGCTGGTAGAAAATTCGGTCGATTTCTCGATATTGCATGCCGAATATATAAATGCAAAACTAAACGATGCCTTGAGAAAGGACGTTATACTTCTTAAACAATTCTGCAAGGCAAACGGCTGTTATGGCTCAGAAACGTACGTTCACGGATTCTCCGGATATGCGCTGGAGCTTCTGATAATAAAATACGGCGGGATAAAAGAACTGTTTGAGGAAGTTCAAAAATGGGTGCCCGGATTGGAGATAATCCAGGGAAACGGGGGCAAACGGCCTAACGTAGCTGTCGGGACAGAGAAACCAGTGCTTTTCTTATCCGACCCCACCAATCCAAAAAGAAACATCTGCGCATCGTTGAGCAAAGAGAATTTTTCAAAGTTCGTTTTTGCCGTTAAATCCTTCTTATTAGAGCCAAAAAGCGAGTTTTTTAATTCGGTCGATAAAGAAAAGGCTCTTATGGCTAGGGCCAAAAGCAGGGGTACTATACTATTTGTCAACAAAACAAGAGTAATAGAACCCAGGGATAGATTTCTGTCCAAGTACAATAAAAACCTTGTCAAGCTAGTCCAGGACCTCCGCTCGATGGAAATTAATGTTTACTCGTCAGACGTTGCGTACCAGGAACGGTTTGCGGTTTTATTCCTAGAGATAAAAAGCCACCCTTTGTCTAAAAGCGTACAGAAAGAAGGGCCCACAGTCTGGATAGATGCGAAGGACCTTAAAAATTTTCTGCATGCGCACAAGTCGGCTTATGTTGTCGGGGAAAGAGTTGTGTACGATAAGTCGCATGGTATCAGTGATTTCAATAAATTTATATTGACTAAACTGAAAGAATATATGTCTGTAAACGCAATAGAAAAATCTTAAATGCCCGGGTAGCTCAACCGGCAGAGCGAGTGGCTGTTAACCACTAGGTTGCAGGTTCAAATCCTGCCTCGGGCGTACCGTACTAAAAAGTACGGTTAATTAAGATTGCTTCTCTGAATAAAGTTTCAGTGCGTTTATCGGGTTTTTATTATCCAGACTATAAACCTCTTTTGTCTTAGTAATCAAATCCGTAAGATACATTAAAAAGTCGTTTTTGTTCTGCATACCTTCCAAAACACTGGTATTTACTAAATTGACCTGCGGCTCTCCAATAATCTCGAATGCGTACCCGTTGAATTTCTTCTTCTCGTATTCAGGGTTGATGGTAGGCATATGGAAAACATTCATGCTATTTAGATCCCTAATTAGGTAATTGCTATCCAAACCGTTTTTAGAGTCGATGTCAAGCACATAAATACCGGCGGGTCTGTTACCTGTTTTCTTGTATACCTTCTTAAATATATCCTGGACCACAGGTCTTTCCTTAATCATTATTCTTCCATCATTCTTTTCGGTTACCTTTCCAAACATCATACCTGCATATGGATCGTCATATACATTTACTCCCGCTTCGGCCATCCAGCCAGTTGTAGTTATGTAAGTGTTAAAATTGGCAGTCTCCAGCTGTTCCTCGGAAAAGTGGTTTATAGATCCAACGCGGGTCCCATTCCTCGTTATATTTAAAGAAGTTTCAGTTATTGCATCCACTATATCATTTAGATTGAAGTGTTTCTTTATTGCTTTTGCTCCTTTATATCCTCCGTATATCACTCCTACTAATCCCATATCGTTACCTCCTTTTTTATTATAACTTATGAAGTTCACATATATAAATACTTTACTATTGCGTAGTATAATCTCTTTTGTATAGTGCTTACCGAATGTTCGAAATTTATTATAAGTCGGGGTTGTTAACTATTATATACGATATGTTAACTAAGCGCGCTCAGATAGTCATAGGAATAGGTATCCTAGTCCTCTCTGCCGCATTTTTGCTGGTTGGGATATATTTTGCCAATGCCCAGGGGCTAATATTCCAGAACGGGGCACAGTCCCTCCAGTTGTTCTCAAATAACATGGCTTCAGCAATAAACTCGATATACGGCGCACCATCAAACATGCAGATATCCCTGGCGGGAAATTCGTCGCTTTGCAGCTGGAATCCCGCCTCGGATTCGTACGACTGTGCAGGCGGGTCAAAAATCTACAATTTATCGTATGCTACCGGTCCTACAATAGATTCCGGTCAGAGTTCTTTCAGTGTAGCTCTTTGCTTCATGGTCGGCGTGTTGCCAACTAAAGGGGCGATAGGTAAACTTCGCAGTTTGTTCGGTGCCGGTACATCCACTGCCGAATCAACAACTTTGGCTGCAGTGGAAGGTGCTGGTAAAGTCACCGCCATCGGTTCTCAGAATATCCCAGGAGATACTTTTTTGGCAATAGAAGGTCCAAGTGCTCTGCTACATTCATCCGAAGCTCTTGCAGAAGCCGATAAACTAGACGCAGGAGTGCAAATAATCGCAAAATTCAGAGAAGGTCAAGGTGTAGTGGGAGCGTATGCCCAGGACCTGGCTACAGGCGGTATTAAGGCACTGACTCCCGAAGAGGTACGATCAGCGCTTGAATACGCTGATAAGTTGAGTTTGTTGGAATCAGCACCAACTACAATCGAAGAGGTCGCTGTGGAAGGCGACCAGGTAGGAGCTTCTCTAAGCATAAATGCGATTGCAAAGAGGTTTGTAGCACCGTTGTTAATAGCGTCTATTGCTACAGACACCGCTTTGCAGGTATATCCTATAATAGCATTCTGGTTCGGTAACTCTAATACCGGTATAAATATATTCGTAAACAAAGGGATCTCTGTGAACGGCCAGCCAATCGGTGCCCTCACCGGACCGTCAAACAGCATATCTAATCAGATACTCGCAGCTTATCTATCCAAGGAACCTCTTCCATTCAAATACGGTGCAATGAACCTGGCATTGCAGAAATACTCGAAGACGCTGTCCTCTATAGGTTTTATAGAAAATCTCCCCCTAGGTTCAGCAAGAGCCAGCGTGCTCTTCGATGCTTATCAACAGTCTGCAGTCACACAGGCAGGACTGGCCGAGATATCCGCTTACATATCAAATCAGGGTGCCGGAAATCCTTACACTACTCCAACAGGCGGCGTAGCTTCGCCGTCCACTCTTACCGCTCCGGGAGCGTTCGTCGGAAATGTAAACATAGCCGGTAAAGGTGATCCGGTATTATCATCCATAGCGTTTATGGCACAGGATGCATTTTTGACGTATGGCCAGACAGCATCATGCTTAGGATCGTTGTCACAGCTGGATAGTGTGAGTTCATGGAAAGGGTTAGGCGCTGCAAGTAATGTTGCAACTATAGCCGGAGCTGCGCTTTCTCTGGCAAATGTTTACACAAAGACGAATAACATAATGTACCTTGGAAGCTACTTTGTCGGATACGGTGGTGAAACTTACGTTACGGGTGAATCAAGCGGAAGACCTAGTGTCGCTTCTTCCCCGATAATTTCAGATCTGGCGGACCTCTGTAGCATAGCTGAAACCAGCAGTGAACCCGGAAAGAACATAAATACTCTGATAATGCCTTCGGGCAACGGTTCCATATCGTTCTCAATCAACCAGGGACTGTATAATACTATGTGCTCGAATCAAAACGCCCTGTTCCCGAAAACCCTGTCGGATTTTGTCAACAAAATAATTTCGCTCAAACCCAGCAATAATCAGGGATCTGTAAGTATACTGCTGCCGCCCCAGTATGTTCTGGCCATATACAATTCATCCACCTCCAGTAACATCTGCATATACAGAGACTTTATACAGAGCTTTGGATCCCCCATAATGTTTACACAGACTATGGACGGCATGAAAAACTCGGCATTGGAGTTTGGGATGCCCGTTTCGTGCATAAATATGACCAACATGTCGGAAGGGAGCTATAACCTTATATTCAACGCCACAAAACAGTCTGGCGGCACTTCATTCGATCTGACTAATCAAATCAATTCCAACGCATTTTTCCTGAATTCTAAAAATATAATAGGGTTTTCGGTACCTCTAGGGGATTACCCGAATGCTTATAATTCAAACGGACAGCTCGCAGCCGGCTCTTTCATAAAAGGCAACGGGCAGCAGGCCAAAACCGCGAATGGAGTGGATTCTCCTGTGGTTTCTCTCATAGCATCCGTTCTGAAGCAGAACACTCCACGCCTCCAAGCCACCGGTTTCAGCATACTGGACGGATTGGTCTCCACTCTAAGCAGCCTTAGCGAATTTATAGCGCCTTCAAATCTTTCCTACTATCAGACAGATTATGCCAATGTTACACTTAACATAGCAACTAAGCAAATAAATGGGAAAAACTACTATAATATCATATCCGCGAATAGTAATTTAGTGTTCGGTGTTTATCCAAACAACTATAACTCTTTTGGAGGAACTTATGTCGGGGGTTGAGGGGAGTAAATAATGGCACTTACAGAGATGATGGCGTTCATGAACGGAGGTATCCTCCTTATCTCGTTTGCTCTCCTACTGATCGTGCTGTCTTTTAGCGTTTCCCAGATAAACAGCACAGGGGTGTTTGCAAACGCGCAATCCGTCGCAGGAGCTATCGGTTCTAAGCTTATAACATCCCCAAACTGTTTTGCCTACTCCAATACGATTAACTACTATAATTCCAGTATACAGAATATGTCGGGTGGCCCTTTCTATTCCGTGAAGAATGTCGAACCTGGAGTGATAGATGCCAACAAAATGTTTACAAACAGTTTCCTTTCCTGTCTACAATATATATACTTCGGCGGCGCTACGGACATCCCTTCTCTTCAGAGCAAATTGGGTGCAGCAACCGGCGTATCAGTCCTGCTTGTAGATACGCAGCAGCCTAGACAACTGGGTCCGAACGGCTTTGTATACCTTTCAAACATGAACCAGTTCAATTTCGGGCAGGTCTTTCTCACCTTCGGGTCGCACCTAAACACCGCGGCTACAGTTGCGCGGTACGCTGCCATGGCGGTTAGTATACCGGTAAGTGTCGCCCTATCATTATCGACCGGCGGCGCTCTGAACCTGAATGTGGTGTTGGCTGTCGGTTCGAACACACAGACTAGCATACTTCCGCAGTATGCGGTAGCCGGCGTATTCAATTCTGAAAATACGTACGTGGAATCGTTTCCGGTTTCAATACAGTTCACGAATGCTAACAATCAACCAACTTTCCAGAACAGCGGTATGCTCTATGTTATAATACATTATGGAACGGCGCCATATGGTTAGACCTGGTAATCGCGGACAGATTACCATGCTGGATTTAGTTCTGGCTCCTATCGCTGCCGTAGTACTTGCAATATTTGCAGCTTTGTTTATGAGCAGCAGCACCGCGAATCTTCTGAATCTTGTCAACCAGCAGCCTGTAAGTTTGGGGTGCAATTTCGCCCTTTCGTCCATGTTCGGGACCTATTTTGTGCATACGGCCGCAGCTTTTCAGGAAATGAGCACATCGCACCCCGATCAGTACTCTGCAGCCTTGTCCACAAAGGCCAGTAACCTGTCTACTAGCTGTGGAGGATCCTGCCTATCGAACTATGTGTATATACCGAATAAACTGTCCAATTCCACCTCGCTATACAGTGATTTTATCCAATACTTTGGATCATTTTCGCTCAGCAATTTTAATGCCATAAAGAACAATAATCTTGTTGCACTTTCATCGTCCAACATGCAGGTATTCCTAAATCAGATACCGCCAGGTGCGAATCCAAAAACCATTTGTGCACTAACAGTATTCAATCCCGTTAACCCTGGAAATCCGTATACCGTATACGGGACGGTGGGATAGTATGCTAAACAGAAGAGGGCAGGCCAATATTATAGTAATACTCGGAATGATTGCAGCCACGGTTTATATAGTTCTGACCGGATTTAATTACATAAGCAACGTAGGTCTGAGTTCGAATATAGCCGTTACAGCCCAGAACAGCATCTATCAGACACTCGCGCTCAAAGACTATATAATACAACAGGCAAACTACAACTTCCAAAAAGCCCAGCTGTTGGAGGGTATAAACCTTGCCCCTTCTTTCACTTCCGGCGTAAACTGCGGTTACATAAACTCCAGCAACCTCATACCCTTTGCCGGCGTGCCGAAAGTCTACTACTGGCGCAATCTCAACGGACAGGTGTGTCTTCCGAACAACCAGGAAATAGTGTACGGCATAGAAAGCATCCTGAACCAGCTGGATTACTCCACAATAAACACGTCAAACATAACAGTGACCACGAATCTGGTCCTTAACCTCTCATTGAGGAGCAGCGGGTTATTCTCGGGTAATTTTTCAACGCCTGCCCTACCAGACAGCTACCTGTTTACCTATAACCGCACAAATTCTTCAGTGTCAATATGCCGATGGAACAAAACCTCCTGCTATTCTGGAAGCCCAGATGTAGTTTTCAGCGGTCCTGTGGGCAGCGACCTGACAATAAGCGGCAAGTCCTTTTCTCTTCAGTCCGAAGAGGACACAGTGACGGGTGCACTAACACAGTCGGTGGCAACAAATGCCTTCTTTGCGAACTCCGGCGTATCGCCCTCTGGGCAGTTTACAATATCAACTTTTCCAAATGGCAACATGGCTGTGATATACAGCACAACCTCGGCGTCAGGGACATATCAGTTCAATCTGACTCCGCTGCTGAACCAGAACGCTTATTCATTGAATTCGGTCAAGCAAGAAGATGCAGCGGCTGGCCAGCCAACGGCAATAACTCTTACCAATAACTCTAACTTCGTATTCGACGGGGTCGAATATCATTTTATAATATCTTCATCCATAAACGGCGCTTTTGAGATATACCCGGTAAACTACGCCATGGTCCCTCTGCAGCCAAAATTCGTCTATTATAAGTATTCTAAACTGCAGTTTCAAACCGCCTCCGTTCAAAATCTTCTGTTTCCGAGCAACCGCAACCTGTACATTTCATTCTCCATGTTTCCGCTTTATAACGCCCAGGTCTGTCTGTCTTACAACGACGTCCAGTTTACCCTCCAGAACTGTATGAGTCTGGCAGGCTATATAGATTCTCAGGATTATCTCAGCCAGATAATGCAGTTGGGAAATGCCTTTGTGAATCAGAGTTTCCCCCTGGGAAACGGTAACATCGAGGGTTTTGCGCAGTATACTCTAGATAATTATTTATTCAACGTTGTAAAAGGAGTAAACCTAAAGACCGTATCCGTCAACGGCCGTCCGCAGTACGATTGGTACTCAGCACTCATACTTGCACTCGGCTCACCACAAGGGACGAACTACCTGCTTAACCAGTTAAACAGGGTGAAAGAACCGTATTATGGCAGGTATATATACGACTGCTCACAAAACGCCTCCGATATGCAGTTCTGCAGAAATTTGCTGGAAACTACCCTGTCGCAGAACATAAGGAATCTTTTCGAAAATACCATACCGCAGGAACTTACTTACCTCTCCGGGACGTCATTCAACATAAACGTCCTTAATCTGTCAATAAGCGCCAACGAATCCAGCAGCTGCTCAAACTACAATTTATACAACGCATCCTCAAATTACGGTTTTCAGGTAAACAACACAGTGGCTCCTTCCGAAAACTATACGGAGGAGGTGTTGGGAGTACCAATTTCAATAAACTTCGGTTATCAGAATCGTCTCCAGCTGTCACCGTCCGAGTCATGCGGCATACAGAATTCTCCCTACAAGAACGGCTATCCTGGTTTCACCCAGGCGCTTGTGACAAGCAGTAATACCTATCTAAACTGTGCGCAGATACCGGCGAGGGTATTCCTCAACAACACATGCATCGCTTCCCTCGAGACCACGGATGCTTCCTTGGCCCAGCAGATAGACCAGAGCAGTGCTATAGACGGGCATGCATGCCAGCAGCTCAGCCAGAACAATAAAAACTATTACTACTGCCCGTTTTACAACTTCACTATTTCATCCTATAAAAACTGGATTACCTCCGGCAATTCCTGCCCCAATTATCTGGTTGTCTACGGAAAAAACTTTACAACCTCTGGAAACAGCAATTACGTGCTAGTTTCCGATTACGGCGGGGGCGTAAAACACCTTGTCAGTAACTATAATAACTGGTCTATGGCGCTGATAAACGGCAGCAACGCAATTGTACCGTCCAACTTCAGCCTGCATGTAGGATTTGAATTCTCCGGGCCCAATCCGCAGATAAATGTCCTGTTCGGAACCAGGGCGAGCTTGCAGGGGGGATTTTACTCCGTCGGCGTGCAAAACTCGGGAGAACCGGCGGCAATGTACAATTACTCGCAAAGCGGCAAAATATCCACAGTTTCTACCTCCAGCATATACGCTCCCGTTAATTCCTCTAGCCAGATAATCGTGAATGGCTACTGCACGGATTCCGCATGCGGTTCGCAGTTCTCAGTTAACTCCGCCAATGGAACCGAATTTAAAACAAACAGCATCCCCTACTCTAGCGATCCTATAAACCTGTTGGGCGTATCCACCGGACTAAGTTCTACTTCGGATCTTATTAACTATATGTTTGCGACCAGCTACGTTCCCAACTATACTGCGATTTCATCAGAATTCGGATATCAATCAGTCAGCTTACTAAGCGGCCGCTTCAGACAGGCATTCGGCATAACTGCCACTTCAAACACCTTTTACAATCAGATCATTTTAAATCCCCTCGCTGCCCAGACAAACGATTATCAGCTTCAGTTGGTCTTGAATCAGAATTTTAATTATGGCGCTTTATCTCCGGGTCAAATAAAAATATTCGGGTATTACTCCTCCAGTAACACCACGAAGCAGCTTTATTGGTGGAATCAGACAAGTTTGACCCTTTCCGGTCAAGTCTGGGTCAACCTCGGTAAAGCTATACCAAACTCGGTTTACATCGTATACGGGCAGGGCGCCACCGACAGCAGCGTCTATTCGGATAACGGTTCGATGGTTTTCCCCGTGTTTTTCTCGAACTCCAGCTCAACAAGTCAGAGTCCTTTCGATTTCTACTATCCCTCAAGCTCTACAAAGGGCGTATCCGCATCCGTCCCATCGTTCTACGAAGGCAATCTTAATCTTACAGATGAAACACCTATATCCCCTTACATCTATAATTCAACACTTAGGCTGTACTACTCACAATTTGCATGTATATCGACGTCACCGAGTTTTGAATTAACCCTGCTCAATGCCACATACTCTCCATATCCAGTGCAGTTCAATATAGGCAGCCTGTACAATACACAGTCACCCCTTTATCCGGATCTGGCCGTGATCGGTCAAAAAACATATAACAGTTGGCCAAATTAGATTATGATAGGACGTTGTAAAGCATGAAAACTGATATAAAAATAAGAGTTGGTCGCTTGGATAAGCTGCTGTTGGTTGTAGCTGCGATAATGATGTTTTTGCTTGTTTTGCAGTATAATGGTATAGTTTCAATGCCGAGCCATGCAACATTAGCATCGTCCACAACTTCGCCAGTTAGGACAATAGTTGATTCTACGTCCACTTCGACGTCATTACCTGTTGTCGGAAGCAACGAATATATTGATTCCGGACAGGGCTCAAACAGCAACTTTTACTACAATGAAAAGTTCCTGGCCGGAAATTCATCTTTCTCCTCAAATTCAGTATCCTGCGTAGCTTACAACGAGATAGTTGCACCGCATCTTTGCTGGAATATTAATCTCTTCTCATTGTTCTCCTGTGGCGGCGGATTTACCTCCGCGAATTTCAACCGTCTTGTAGGATATTTGGGATTTCCGCAACAGGATAATCAATTCGGCGGAAGCAATAATTATGCAAATCTGCAGTCTACAAACGGCACCGAAAATAGCAGCGGGGCTTTTTATGTCGACATACCCCCCAAATATCCCTACCAGAATTTCATAAACTGGAGCTCGTCCACCGTTAATCCTTACCTGTTCGGCTCCAAGAACTACATGTATGCTATAAACTACTCCTTCCAGGGCTACGACTTCGGACAGGGCTACCCCATACCAGAGAGTACTTTCATAATCCCGGCAATATCGTGCGGTTCCACCTTCATCAACAACTACATCAACAATGCCGCTTTGGGCGCGGCTAATAATTACAATGTAACGACACTGAGCGGTTTCACCCCTTCTGTGTTCCTGGCCTCTCCAAATACAAACGGTTTTGGTGCGTACTACTCGTTCGGTTATCTGATTAGCTCTACTCCGCTGACGTGGACCGGAACGTTTAATTCGCTACTGGCCAACCAAGTCCAGAATATATCTCCCGCATTCCAGTACGCGATGCCTTCCACGGATTACGCCGAATTTCCTTCCGGAAATAGAGGAGACTCGCAGTACATAAATCCCTCTGCGTTTTTTGAAACAACAGTTCCCGGTAATTACTTTGATCCGACCAGCGGACTGAACCAGATCCACATATATGTATCTAACCTGTCCGTGTCGGCAATAAACACTTATACACAGACTACAACTTCGCAGTGTACTAGTTTTGAAATAGGAAAAGGGCTTTGTTCTCCGCAGCCCGCTCTAACTTCAGTGACACAGGCGGACACCTTCACAGTACCAGATCTCCAGTCCGTCTACTATCCAAACCTTAACAACGGAGTATATGCGAAATTCAGGACCGACGGAATATTCCCAATATGCGCATGGAATAACAAAACAGGCCAACTGGATTCTACGTGTACATTTTACAATAAATCAAGTGTAAACAATGTATCTTATCAAAGGCTATGGTATTCGAACTACCTCAAGAATTCGCAGCTGTTCAGCCAGCCATTCACCCCCGGATATAACTCTACAAGTAAATTGAACGCATTTACAACAACAGCTCTAGATAGTTTTTGCTTTTACGGTGAGAACTTCAACCTTAACAACGGCGTTTATACGTCTCCCGACTATACAAGGATAGTTCCTCCAACCGCATCTGAGAACTATACGACGCCAATAGGCAGCTGCAACGCATTTTTCAACAATACAAACTGCTTCAAGACATCAAACGACAACCTACTTAACTTCAACTACGGGATTTTCTCTTCCGGTATCTCCTGCACAACAACAGGTATCCACGCAGAGAACGTGACTGATGCCTGGATAAATTCGCTGTACATAGCCAACAGCGGCGGCTCTTTCTGCGGAGATTTTCTGGGACAGAAAAATGCCTCGAACCCCTCAGCAAACTCAACCATGTTTCTGCAGCAGATAGCAGGCAGCTGCCCGACTTTTAACTCCGGTGACCCGTACGTCCCACTAGTGGTGACTGTCAAGAACGTTGGTAACACCGTAATTACAAACCCTTACCTCATTGTCCTGTTCAACGACAACAACATAAGCAACATGTTCTATTCCACAAACTCAAACAGCCGGTTGAGCGATTATCAGCTTTACTCCACTTTCTTGCGGCAGATGTCAAGTTATTCCGGTGTAATACAGGTAAACTACAACACACAGACTGGGAAGTCCAACATGTACGTATTCCACCCCGGTTCGCCGCTGAATCCGATACCTGTCCCATCTCTATTCGCAGCTTCCGGAAGCCAGTACGTAAACGGCCCATTCAATAATTCCCTGCTCGGATTATGGATGTATACGGCGGGAATGAGCGGCGTAACTGTCCCCAATAACACTATAAGGACATCTAACGTCTTTTTGATACATTCTAGTTCCGGTGCCAACGGAGTGCCGGAGATACAGGCAAACGGCACGGCTACCTTTTCGATACAGGTTCCAATGTCAGTATACGAGGAATTGGTATCCAGCAGGTCGAACATCAGCATCTACTTTGGAAACTCCTTTAATGTCTCGTGGGGGTTCGGAAGCACTACCCCCTCCTCTGCCCTTACATCTTCGGTTTCTGTAAACCCACTCGTGGCTTCATCCGTTGTAAACTCATCTTCATGGCATAACAATGAATATCTTTCAGCATCGGGTTCTCCTGTCCCCCTCTGGCAATACATAGTCAGTTACAGTGCAAACCTCAGCAGCGCCCCTTTCAACGGCACACAGGTGTATAACGACAGTGTAGGCCTCTCGATATCCGCTGCTAACGGCACAGATGGGAAGTTGAATGTGAGTGTAACTCCTACAGTCAGCGTATTCGGATCTTCAGGAAAGTACACTTCTCTGCCTCTGAGCAAGTTAAAATCATCATCAATATCATGCTTCGCATCGCCGGATACGTACCAGGACTTCAGCGTTTTCTGGTCTACCCAAGCCGTTTCACCCAGCAACCTGAACTACGCAATAGGTAATTTCTATAAGACAAATTCGAACGTTGACAATGTGGTTATAAACAGGTGGCGCGGCCTCCTGTTCATGCCTTACTCTGACCAGGTTGCTCTAAACTACGACAATTTACCAGTGTACTACTCATCGAATTCGTTCTTTACTCTGGAAAAACCAACCCAATCAAATTCTTCGAGTCCCCTCTTAAAACAGATCGAACTTTTCTTCGGCAGCGGGCAGCCTTCCGGTTTGTACACTAACCTCGCGGATGTAAGCAGCGGACTGAATACACCTTACACATTAAGCAACTCCACTTCCGCTGTAGTAAGTGGTTCATTCAATGTCGTGGCCACATCTCTAAGAGGAGAAGCTTCTCTTCTCAGGATATTCGTCCAGAAGGTCGTAACTAACAACAGCATATACTCCGGTAAGACAATAACTTTACAGATAGGCAGCGGTTCGGTCTGCAAGTTCACGGGTCAGACCAATGGCTCGGGAGTTTATGCGTCTACGTCTGCTATGTCATCGTGTCTTTCCAAGTTGCAGGTCAATACATCGGTAATAAACGTGTCTTCATCCAGTGGACCATTCATAGTTCAGATGTACAATACCTCCAGCTTAAACATGACAAATCTATCGTACGCCGGTACGGTGCTAGCATCCAGCAACTTGACCCTTTCCAAGCCGTCAAACGGAATATTCTACACTTCTCTGAACGTAAGCCAGAGTCTAAGCAACGGATTCACTTTGATGTTTTCGCAGATTCCAAGCGGGGCCGTCCTGAACGACGTAAATGTTAATATGTACTACCTCAATGATACTCCGTTCTCCTGCGCAATCGTCGATAGCTACGGCGGCCAACAGTTCTCAAACAAAAAGATATCCGCAGGAAAATACTTCTTACCGAGCGGAAACGTAATATGCAACTTTAGTAGTATAAGCTCTCCAAACCCTTCAAATTCCATAGTCAGGATCGTTGTATCAAATTCCACGAACAATCAGTACATCGGCAGCGCCGATATTGGTCTTGGCCTGGCGATACAGAACGAATCCAACGGAATCTACTCGATTACGTCGTACGGCAGTCCGGTCGTCTCGCAGGACCTTAACATAACCAATTATTCCAACCCAAGCTGCGATGTGTCTGGACTGGTTCTGGTCAACGGGACGTTCACCTACAAAAAATGCTCACTTGTCGGCGATGAAATAGCATTCTACCAGCAGTCTAACGGTGCAAATCTTTTGGCGTCTGTTTACGTCAACAGAAGCGTGGGTTCCGGCCAATTTGTGTCCCTTTCCCCGTCCGTTATAATAGACAATCCATCGGCGGTTTTCGATCTCGGCTACAATTTGCCTTCCGGCCAACTGCAGCCGCTCAGGTTCTCGTTGAATTCTGTTCCAGGAGGGTGCGATAATCTGAGGATATTCGCCAATACCTCGATAGGCAGCACACCGACGCCTTATTCGGAGGTTTCGTATCAGGCGGTTCCATCTAGCTCCGGTGCCTGTTCTTACGTGTTTATAGGAAACACCGCCACCAAATACCTCGTTTTTGCGGATCCATCCCCTCCTTTCATAAACGGCTCCAACTGGCTTAAGTTCAACTACAACAGTCAGTACAGCCTGTCCCTGTCGTCGAATGAATTCTCCGGAAACCTGGTGAGCAACTGCAACAGCGGAGTCGGCCCATGCATAGCCAAGTTTTCACCAAACGGTATAGACATGGGGTCGGTCCTAGTGAATAATGCATCCGCAACAGTCGGAAGCATCTACCAGACAGTCTCAGGTCCTGTAATGGACTGCTTTGAAATCAACTATGGGGCCTCCAATAAGGTGGTTTTCCCAGCATCCGGTTTCGGAAATATACATTATTCAACAAACAAAATATACCAGGAGCAAACACCTTCCCAGACCATACAGAGTACATACTGTTTCTATAATGGGGCCCCTGTTATAACAGATGTAGTATCAGCGTCCGGGCAGCCCGTAAATTTCAACATCGGCAATTCCCTGACATCCGCGTTTACTGGCGAGACTGACAATGGCGGGGGGTCAAATTACGTCTCCTTCCCGAAGAGTGTTGGTTACAGCGGATTCTACAACGTCAGTCTCTACAAGTCTAAATTAAATACGTTCAATATATCGGATTATAACAATATACTAACGAAGTGCAACAACGTAAGCCTTACAATAACTCCAAACGTAAACCCTTCCGGTACGGTGAACGTTACGTCGGCAGACATAACTCCGAACTCTGGGACGTTTTACTGCGTATACAACGGAATCCCGACTTACTCTTCAGGCTTTTCGATTTCTAGCTCCAGCAATTCGTATACATCTACTAGCGAAGCCGTCGGATATCTGTTCTCTCCGGGCAACTATACTAAGAACGGCAATACCGTGTACGATTCATGCAGATTTGCCAACGTTTCCTCGGGGACTACAGTATACGTCAATGGTCTTGCAGCGGCGTACAATCCATCGGATCCCACACAGGCACTCATAGTAAATCATCCGTCATCCTTTAACAACAACGAAGAACTGCTGTTTAATCCGAAGAACACCACCTTCATCAACAAATGTCCTATAAACAGCACCATCCTCAGTTACAGTGCGTGTACAGGCATAGGGCCCAATGTTGTGCCAGGCAACGGGTCGTACGATTCCATAGAGGCGATCCCTACAAGCAGCCAATACAGCCCGACTATAGGTGGCGGATGTTTCATAGGTTCCCTGAACGGCATTCAATATTCATGTGCTCCTACAGACGGTGCGCTATCGTACGTTGATACGAATTCGGTCTCGTCCACAACCGGTTCCGCCTCTTTGTACAAGTTGCTGTATAATTCATCGTCGGCCCCCACGCAAACACCTGCAGTCACTTTCTACTGTTCGGTTTCACTGTCGTTATCGAGCACATCCAATTCGTCCACAAAGGCTCTGGAATCCACCTGCAGTTATCCTTCAAATCCGTCGGCTACAGGCTGTTCTGCAAAATTAACGACTTCGAAAATTGCCAGCGGTGAATACAATATATCTGGCATATGCAGTTCCACCTCAGTTTCCGGATTTACTACCAGCTCTTCGACCGTCAAGGCGATCAATATATCCGTATCTTCAAAGCAGTCTGAGAGCACAGGGTTGACCAATGCAAATAACTTCGTATGTGGAAACTTGACCAGCGTAATATCAAGTAAGCAGGTACCGAGCGGATGGGTATGGACCCCGTTTGTTACTAGGCACACAATAAATCCCCTCGGCATCAACGAAGTTGGAGGCTGTGAGGCTGGAAGGACGACGTTTGTCGTCAAGCAGCCAACAATTACCACGAATCCGCTGAGCGGCCTATCCTTCCAGCAGACTTACTCCTGTTCGTCCGATTATTCCGGAAGCATACTGTCGTGCAGCACAAAGTCTGCACTGCCAAGCAGCGTTGATATCTCTACAAATACATGTTCTGTAAACAGCACTATAATCTCACAGTACCTTAAACAATTGACTGTAAGCGGCAAGAACAACGGCGGCGCTGCAATATCCTGTAACCCGTTCCCCCAAAAGAACTACACGACACCTACTGTATCGGATGGATGCATAGCCTATCATGATCCCATAAACGCTACCAGCAATGCATCGTACGAACTTCAATACAGTAATACCAGTATGAATTATGGCATAGGCCTTGCATTATTCAACGCCAATCAGCATTACCCTCTGAACGTTTCCATACCGAATAGCTTGGAAACCAACCAGATAAAGGACCAGTATATGACGAGTTTGACTGTTTCACAGCAGGAATCTATCAATCTTATGATGCAGGAGTACCCAACCAATCTGCTTCTGTCAAGTCTGCCTGGAAATGCGCTTACTCTCTCTTCGGTTTATTCTTTTGATATGTTGAATATGATAATGCTTCAGAATCCGGCATTTGGTGTAAGCGGCATACCTGCGTTCGCGAACGGTAGCGTATTCGACTACGCCATGAACCTGTTTACCAGCGGAACTTCAAGTAATTGTGAACTATCTAACTACCAGAACGATTATGGTATCTTCAAACTGGGTGAAGGCCAATTGTGTTCCGGGTCATCCCTTCCGTCTATTTACTCCAATGGGATATATCTTCCGCTTGGCGCTTTAAATTCTGGAGCACACTCGATACAGTTCTACAGTGTAAGCGAGACTGGAAACACATCAAGCCCGACCGTCTCAGTCTATGATACCGGGGGAAAGGCGGTAAATCTGAATTCTGCATGCTCAAACGGTAACCAAAGGGTGTTCACCTCAACATACAATGGAGGATCATGGAACTTTAATATATCCTCTGATGAGAACTGCAACCCTATAAACAATAAACTTTATGGATACATAATAAGCTGTATATACCAGACTCCTGGAAACACGACATATACCACAACATCACAGTATTATCTGGCATACAACCTGCCTACAGTATGGAACATAAGCTACACTTTGTTAGTGTCTCCGAGGGCTTATAACATAATCCCCGTGCCTGTTTACAAGTTAACTACTGCAGTAACCAAAAACTCCGAGCATCCTACCGGTGCTGTATCAACCCTGACTTTGGAGCCGCCAGTAAAGACTGTATTCACAGAGACAGGACTAAAGTCCGGACTTACCTGGAGCGTTGTATATGCAGGTTTGCCGGATTCAGTGAATACCAGCAGCATGTCATTTTACACCACTAATGGAACATACGGGTACTCGGTTAACTCGCCTTCATACTCGACGTCTTCACCTGACTGCAGATAACCAAGGGACGC
>JAJYRE010000004.1 GCA_021794235.1 Nanobdellota archaeon | reverse complement strand
CACCCCCACTAGTTAACTACCGGCCTGCCTCGCGGCGGCCTAAACTCAGCTCACGGTCCCCTTTAACCAGTGAACACCTGTACCCTTGGCTGCTTGTGCACAACCAGGATGGGGAGAGCCAAAGACTGTGGAGCAAGCTGCGAAGTCAATATGAACTATCATCCGCAACAACTCTCTTACGCCCAGGGTAGCTTTTCTGTCATACGAAGGAGTCAAAAAAACACGCATTCGTGTTCGCTATGCCCGGCTTTCGCCTCTGTGTGCTTTGCTATGCGGCACACAGTCAGGCCATCTTTTGCCATTGCACTTACCAGCGGATTTCTATACCGCTTAAGATGACCTTTGGGCTCCCATGTTATCTTTTCGTGGGATTGCCACCCCAGCAAAACTGCCCGTCTCCTGATGTCCCCGAAGGTAAGCAGTATAAATCAACAGAGGTAGTGTTACACTTTCGACTATCTCTGCGCCTGAACGCAGAGCATAACGTCTACTACCTACTCTATGCCTGTCAATTTAATACTACAACAAGAGATTGCAGTAAAGTTCCTGGGGTCTTTTTGACCCAGTGGAGGTCCCTGGCCTTTGCACCAGGACGGTGGTTTCGCGGGTTTCCGGATAGGGACAGTGGGAATCTCATTACATCGTTCGCAAGCCAACAATCAATTGGCAATGGATTATGCTTGCTTAAGAAGGTCACAGTTACCTCCGCCGCTAATAGGTCCTTATACCCGTTGGAACAAGCTTTCGGATACCTATGCTGGGCAGATGTCGCCGACTGTACTCAAGATTGCTCTCTTGCAGTCAGCTATGTTTTTAGTAAACAGTTAGACTCCCCTAGTCACTGAGCCCTGATACAGCTTTTAAAACCTAATCAGGGATCCCTTATTGCGAGCTTACGGGACTAATTTGCCGATTTCCCTTACCCGGTTTAAACCCCACGCCTTAGCCTTCTCAGCCAGTGCACCTGTGTCGGTCTTCGGTACGGTCACCTCGGTTCATAACATTATCACTTTTAGGAGCGCTGGGAATCTATGGATACATTGCTGCAATACAGACACTTCGACATTTTCTCGACATTACGTCTCTCGAATATCTCGTATCCGTATACGATCTGACTGGACCGCTCCACACATCTCAACGCGTAGATAATGATAAAACCGCTGTGGTTGCGTAATATTAAACGCATTTCCATTTGCCATGCACCTTTCGATGCAGAGCTTAGGGCCGACTAACCCTTGTTAGATAAGCTTAAAACAAGGAACCCTTGCACATACGGCGGATGGGATTCTCACCCATTTCTTTGCTACTCCTGGCAGGATTCTCAACACCAGTGGATCCACCATTCCTTACGGAAGGGCTTCTAGTCCACAGGCGCGCCCATCTACCATTTCTCAGTTTGCACTGAAAAATCGTGAGTATCGGCGGTCTACTTAGCCCCGTCCATTTTCGAGTTACACTATCTAGGTTGGTAAGTTGTAACACACTTTTTAAAGGATGGCCGCTTCTGAGCCCACCTCCCAACTGTTTTAGAAAATGTTTCTCTTTAATTCACTTAGTAGACACTTAAGGGCCTTAACTCACGGCTAGGTTTTTTCCTTCTCGGTGTAAAACTTTACGCCATACACCCAACTCATACACTGTGGTCTGTTGGCATTCTGAGTTTGACAATGTTGTGGGACCTTTCGGTCCCTACAGAACAAAATCAGTGTCTTTACCACCAATAGACCGGTGTAAGAGCTATCCTATGGGATATTTCGATGGGAACCAGCTATCGCCGAGTACGATTGGTTTTTCGCCCCTATACACACGTCAACAGAGGAGTTAGTTCCCCACCTGATCGGGCCTCCATGGGAAGTAATTCCCACTTCACCCTGCGCATGCATAGATCACTCGGCTTCGGGTCTTACAAATATGACTAACGGCAGTTTCCTACCGGTACCAGAGGTACTCGCTTTCGCTGCGGCTTCCTTTTGGTTAGCCTCGCCATACTCGTAAACTCCCTGCCCCTTTATGCTAAAAGGATGCTGCAACACTCGACTCTACTTATTTTTATTCATAGAGTCACAACGCGCCGCAACAACTATAACTATTAGATTTCAGGATCTTTTCACCCTCTCGTCGAGAGTGCTTTTCAACTTTCGCTCACGCTACTGTACTCTATCGGTTTCGGGGAGTATTTAGGGTTAGATGTTTTTGACACCCACATTCGCAGAAGAGTATCGACCTCTGCTACTCTACGTGATGATCGTGCTTCAACGGATTACGAGGCTGTCACTCTCTTTGGCACGACATTCCAGTCGACTTTATCCATCTCCGCACAACCATTAATCACACCACATTTTTGCATTGCTGCAAATTCGGATTGCCCTTTTCCCTTTTCGTTCGCCATTACTAGGGGAATCTCTATTGATTTCTTTTCCTGCAGGTACTAAAATGTTTTAGTCCCCTGCGTTTCCTTCCTCATTCGTTGAACGAGGATCTATGCTTGCGCATAGGCATCACGCATTCAGAAACGATATGATCAACGGCCGTCTGCGCCTACCATATCATTATCGCAACTTGCTGCGTCCTTCATCGGCTCCCGAACCAAGTCATCCATCTAATAGCTTGGAGTTAGCAAATCATGCAGTCATCATCAATACGTAAACGTACCTTGACCCTTACTTCTTTATATTCAATATAAAGAAGAGCATATTTTGTCAATCAATAAATACTTATTAAGTTGAACCGCTTTATAAAGTTTTCTCTATTTCCAAGGCGCTGTAAAGAGGGTCCAAAGTCTTTAGGAAAACAATGCTGAAGACGGCAGAGACGTCACCTGAGAGGCGTTTACAGGGGCATTATTGAAAACGCTGGAAATGTTTAAATGTACAGACGTTCCGGGTCTGACAACGTGTAAATCCATATACAGCGGAATCCCGTACGTTTTAGAAAAACATGCCTCGTAAGTATTATCGCTGTAGGTGATCTTATCGAGACTACACAAATCTCCATTGTATTTATTTGTACCGATCTGCAAGACGCTCGAAGCTGAGAGGGTAGGATCACTCATTGGAAGCATGAAAACTTGATAGATGAACAAGTTGTAGTATTTTTGTGCCATTATCTGGTCTGCAGATTTCGTCGAATTGTACACACTAAAAGTGCAGGTATAATTTTCATAGCCATTTGGATTCGGGAGTGTTGACAGTGTCGTTAAATTGAAAAGAATGGGGTTGTTGTCACAGTTGATCGTTCCCGTGCTATTGTATATTATAAACTTTGAAACTGGAACCGACTCACTTACGTTCCTTCCTAGAGTGCTGTTGTAATAAGGTATTATTGTGTGCCCCAACATGTAAAATTTAAGATAATCTCCGTATTTCGATACGGTCATTAGCTGTACAGAATTAAACTCAGATCCGGTACTTGTATTGGTCTGCATATATGAAAGGTTGTAGGTTATATTAAACGAAGGACTATTGACGAATGCTGCGGTTGAAAGATTTATCATATTTGGTATGCTTATCAGATTTGTGTAAAATAAATTTTGATAATCCAGAAAAATGAATGACGCCACTGCTATGACTACAATTATTACTACTATCAAAATATTTCTGCGTGGACCTCTAGTGCTACTGAAATTAGAATTTTGCATACTACCCTCAATTTATTAGCACCCCTCCATTGCCACAGCTTCCGCCACCGCCACCAGTGTTGGCCTGCAAATATAAGGTTTGGGCGGGCACATAAAGATTTGTTATCTCCGCGCTTCCACCCCCTGTGTTGAGACAACGGTTGTCACTGCTACCGCCAGCGTACACAATACCGTCGGATGTCCCGTAAATGTAAAAGTTTGCATAACCTGCATTGCCTCCCGCAAAATATACATTTAAGTACCCGCCTCCCCAATTACATTCTCCGTTGACGTGTGCACCGTCTGAAGACGATGCTACTTCGAAGCCACTGCAGGAGGAAGCACCACTATTGGAGTATGGGAATCCAATTGGCAATGTAGTTCTGGGATAAGCGTAGTAACTGCCGCCGGATGGCAATCCTCCAGGGTTTGAATACGACGCAGAGGAGACGCCATCGTATTGATATGACCTAGTACGCAGCCACTTGTATGTAAGATCCGATCCACCAGAACAGTGGCCAGTACCTATCGCCATATACATGCTTGATGAGTAAGACTCTGCGGTATTACCACTGGACGAGAAGATATAATTCCATCCTACGCCTTCATTTCCTCCTCCGACCCAGTAGATACTCGCAACTCCAGATCCAGAACTTATATCAAACGGATTTCCAATATTTCCATAACCGCCAGACAGTGTACCTGATCCCCACCCCCATGTATTGGCTACTCCGGCGTAACCACCTGAACTGGCACTGTTACCGGTATATATTCCGACGTCTGTAGGTCCTGATGTTCTGGTTCCGCTACTGTAGGTTTCAACGATATTATTTCCCACGCTGATAGGAGTATTGTATATAAATCCTATATACGTAGGAGCAGTACAAACGCCCTGCCCGTTATCCAGATTCAGTGTTAGGCCATTATTGACTGTAACTGACCCTCCCCCGTCTGTGTACTCAGAAAATCCTCCCGGCATAGAGGTACCGGCAAAATTCCAGTAGTTGTTAAAGACCTGGGCGCCGTCATCGTACTGACCGTATGAGGATGACAGTTGAGGAGCTTCGCCTACTAAACCATAGTTTCCAAACAAGTTTGTTGAAGTTGAAGCATAGCCCATGTAGATAGTTTCAGATCCGCCTCCAGAAATCCCATTAAGTTTCACCCAGAAATTTCCTTGGTACTGACTATTAGTACCTGTCGCTACTTTGCTTTCTAACCAACTGGGGATAATCACGCCGTTGGCGTAAAAGAACTCTACATTCTGGAAGCTGCTTGCTATGTTTGATGAATACGTGTTATTGTCTACAGTCACCATCGTCTGGAACGGACTCGAAGTCGTACCGCTGGGATTCGATACGGTCAGTGTTAGATAACCGCTGATGCTTGGCGGAGTACAAAAACTAGGATTTGAGAATGTTGTCGATAGGCTGCCCCCTGCGTTCAAAGACCCCGAGCTTGGAGAAGGATCTAAGCATCCTGCCGTAGGTGAATACTGACTTGGTATGGAATACGAAAATGTACCGGCACCAGTAGAAAACTGTATCGTGTTTGAACTTGAACTTTGTGAGTTTCCATTGTATGTAACACTCCATGTAAACCCTCCTGGGAGCCCACTCTCTGTGAACGTTGTGGAACACGACCAGCTTGTAAATGTATAGGTGTTACCCTGGGTAACCGAAGCTGATGTTGTACATGCCAGTCCAGAAACCGACGCAGATGCTGTAAACGATCCAGGGCTTCCTATGTTCGATTGTGATATTGTTATAGGCGATCCAGTCGATGCAGATCCACCGATTCCGTCATAGTTTACAGACCAGGTATAACCGGATGGAAGCCCCTCCTCATAAAAGACCGTATTTGAATTGGTACTAAGAGAATAGGCCGTTGAAACTGATCCCCCGGAGTAAACGCTTCCAGATTGCGGACTTGGGGTTTGCAATGTAGATATGTATCCGAAAGGAGAATTCGCCCACGAACCAGTCTGCTGCACTGTTATTGCGGACGGACTTACTGGATTTGCAGTAACGTCAGAATACGGCAGTAATTGTACGCTATTACTATTTGGAGTCCAGGCGATTACATTAAATTGCGGGGATACTGTCTGAGCTCCGTTTATGCCTATGAAATCCATACCGCCTCCACAGATATTTGTCCAGTCAACGGCGAGCCTATAGAATCCTGGAGTAACTGACACAGTAGCGGTATAAGGTGAAGTGCTGGTTGAAGTACCCTGTCCCCTCCATTGTGCTCCTCCAAAGACGCTCGTCCATGAGCTACTGCCGTAAGGCTGGTAGAATATTTCAGTCCCATCATCGGTCCAAACTGTGAAAGTTATTGAAGATGAAAAATATACGTATGCCGTTGCGCTGTACCCTTCTGAATTATAAGGAGAACTGCAGGAAGTTTGTATATTGAGATCGCTCAGAGCGGATGGAAAGGCCTGAACTGGCAACCCGTCGTATACCTGTCCCTGATAGGCTGGTGTACCATATGCAAACGTAATCGAATTGGCGGATGTCGGAGTAAACGAGTAAGATGCTAGGCCATTTATCAGGTCCGTTGTGAATGTCGTAGAAGTTCCTGTCAGAAAACCCTGTGATGTGCCTGCAAATGTAACGTTCCAAGGAAAGCCGGACGATAATCCGGACTCGGAAAATGTAGTGGTGCATGTCCAATCAGAAGGTGAAAAAGTATACGTTGATCCTGCAATCACTGCAGGAGATGAAGTCGCACTGCAGTCCAATTGGGAGTTTGATGCTGTCGCGGTGACTGTTGCCGAACTTGTCGTCAAAGAGATGGAGTTAGGTACAGTTACACCGGATTGGGACGCCCCGTTAAAAGCTACCCCCCATGTATCGCCGCTGGGCAAATCCTGTTCGTTGAATGTGGTTACACACGTCCATGAAGAGAATGTATATGAAGTACCCTGCTCCACGGAGGCCGAAGCGGTGCATGCGAGTCCTGAAACGGATCCGGATGCGGTGTAGGTCCCGTACGAGGAACCTGACTGTGATGTCTTTATAGTTATGGACGAACCAGTAGATGCTGATCCGCTGACTCCATCATAGTTCACGCTCCACGTATAGCCGGAAGGAAGAGTTGTTTCACTGAAGATGTTAGTACAGTTGGTCTCTGCCGTGAATGATATGGTTGTAGTCGATCCGGCCGAGACTGGGCCGCCAGAAGGCGAAGGCGTGTAAATAGTTGTGCACGATACGGAGGAAGAGGTGTTGGAAAGAGTTGCGACTGTGTATGAGAACGTTCCCGGGCTGCCGAGATATGTTATCGATGATGGGGCAGACGCATCCTTTTGAAGCGTATTATACGTGACGTCCCAGGTATAACCAGACGGAAGTCCTATCTCTGTGAATGTTGTAGTGCAGACCCCGGAGAACTCTATCACATCGTACTGACCGACCGATAAGGATCCTAGGGATGGATTAGGACTGTAAACGCACCCGCCGATAGTTACCGAAGGTATAGTAAATGCGTGAGAACCGGAAGATACCGACGTGAATACCACTTCTGGAGTTTTAGAACTTTGTCCAACCCCATTATACACCGCGGACCATGATGTACCGGACGGTAGGTTCTTCTCTATAAATGTTACATCGCACGAACTTGCATAGGCCACGGTAACCGTCTGCCCCGCCGTTGCACTGCCGGAGCCGGGAACTGGTGTGTAAGTACAATTGCTAACATTCAGGGAAGGGATAGAGAATTGATGAGAGCCGAAAGGCGTACTGAACGCCAGAGAGGATGCGGAAGTGGATTTGAGAATGCCGTCATAGGTTACGTTCCATGCGGAGCCTATCGGGAACCCATACTGGACAAAGGTGGTTATAGCATTCGGAACAGCGAGTTTTACAGAAGTCGTTGTCAAAAGGACCGATCCGTTCGATGTGCTGTTTAAGAATGTACTTACCGAATATCCTATTCCGAGATTGAAGTTGATGCGTCCAATAGGAAAATTTGCAGGTATGATACACAGGGTGTTCTGCCCCGGTGAAAGTGAGAGATATGTGCATTCTAACGAGGTGAAATAACTCCCGTTGTAATGAAGCTGAAGGCTGTTGATGCTGACGTTGATATCCAGATTATTTGTCAGTAATAACTCCAAAGCGGTCTGGTTAGCGGCCACTTCGCTGACGACTACACCGTTGAACCCTGTTATTACAGGGGCGGGAGACACAAAACTGGGTATATTCAGTATGCCGAGTGCGAACAGTATAGCCACTATAGAGACAAGAATCAGTATGGCCCATCCGTACGTTATAAGAAATTCTAGTGCTGACTGTGAGTTACTGCTGTCAAGTAACCGGATTGATAACTTCATATATAGTATTATTTACACTCAAGGCATTTAAAAAGTTGATTCGACACAATACAGAAGAAAACAAGGAGGATTTTGGTTCTTTATCGGGTAAAGTGCATGGTAAAGATTATTTTATCCAGGATTATTTGCCTAATCCGACAGTAAACTGAGTGATGGGATTTTTAGACTTATACCGATATATTTATGTCGTTGGTGGAAGTTCACGGCCTTTTTATAACTGGCACATGGCGTGGTTCATATATAAGCTATAGACGCCCAGAGAAGCGTTTAAATATTTAAAAGGATATCTATTACTATATAGTAAATAGTATATGCGTAGAAAAGAGTTTTCACTAAAGGATGAGATAAACGAAGACCCTGATGAAGATTATGAACTTGAAAGAGATGAGTCACTCTTTGAAGAATCTTAGGGCAGACTACTTAGAAATATAGACAAAAGAGGATTCCCGAGAAGGACTGTTATAAGGACTCCCAAAAATATTCCTGGTATAAACGGAAGGCCTATCTTCACCAACACTTCCCTGATGTTATTCGATTTAATCTTCTCTATGTCCCTTTTAGACAGCCCCGTAGCCTTTGGTCTTACTACTAGCTTCCCCTCATGATCTCGTATCTCCTCCGCTATCCAATCACCTTCCTCCAGCTTTGCCGATGGAGTCTTTACGAATACCACAGTGGTTGAAATCAAGTACATGTAACGCATGGAGACCAGAAGGAAAAGTATGGCAGGTATGAATAGATTCAGAGGTAGCGGTAGCAGGATGAAGGAGGATGCGATCGCTATAGCGCCTAAAACCACAATCGGCACATCATAAAACTTTAGGTACTTTTTCAGTCTTTTGTACTTTATTATACCCATGATTAGCGTGCCGAAAAGACCGTATACGCCGCCGGCTATCATTATGTTTATGAAAAGAGACACGAATGACATGTTAGAACTGATATTTGCGGAAGTGAAAAGAAAACTCAGACCTAGCATGATCTGCACGTCACCTCCCGCCCACTGGCCGGATATGTACATGAGATATGAGAACCCGAAGAGCAGTGCGAGCGAGACAGGAAGGTATTCTATGGATGACAGAGAGCCGGTAAATATAAACTTGAACACGCAAAGCAGGACCGACCCGAATATCAGGATGTAAAGCAGAAATTGCGGAACCTCCCTGCTCTTTATATCGAACGCCGATGACAGCCCAAGAACAAGAAGGGCGAAAATAAATATAATATAGTCGATTGAGTATACCATAATATGTTATATCTAATTGGTACTGGCTTGTATTATTTAAATGATTTGCCGTTCAGAGCCGTAGAAATCATAAAAAAAGCTGATGAAGTCTATCTGGAGAGGTACACAAATCCGAATGATATCACGCAGTTGAATTGGCTGGAAGAAATCACCGGAAAGAGAATAACTATTCTGGGAAGAGAAGGTGTGGAGAATGACGCGCTTGTAGCAGCCTCGCAGAATAAAACGGTGTGTCTGCTCGTACCGGGAGACCCTTTGGCGGCTACGACGCATATGTCTCTGGTAACAGAAGCCGTCGTAAGGGGCATAGATTATAGGATTATACACGCTTCAAGCATATTTTCAGCGATAGGAGAAACCGGATTTTCGATATACAAATTCGGACGCACGACAAGTATGCCGATATATTCTGAAAATTACAGGCCGGAGAGCTTCTTCGATGCCATAAAACAGAATACGGAAAACGGGATGCATACACTTGTGTTACTGGAAGCAAGGGATGAAAAGAACTTTCTAGGGGTGCAGGCTGCTGTGGATATACTAAAAGGGATAGAGAGGAAGAGGGGTCAAAGCGTGATAAACTGGGAAAAAACTCTTTTTGCGTCCAGACTAGGCGGAGAGGATCAAGTAATAAATTTTGTAGAAAAGGCCGGAAATGAGGTCCATAATCCCCCTGTATGCCTGATTATACCCGGTGAAGTAAGTGATTACGAATCCGGGGCTATTGATACGCTGTTCGGAAAAAACAGCTGATTACTTTATGCCGACTGGCAGACTGTTTGAAGACACGCAGTACGTATACGCGGTGCTGACATTAATCGCTACATTGGAAGTATAACCCTGCGGGTTTGTCACCGGTGGTATAGCTAGAAGGAATGGGAAAGGTGACAGGAGGTTACCGTTCTGGAAAGCGAGTTCGTATCTGTTGGCACTAAGATTTATACTGCTTGTTCTGGATATCTGATTGCTATAGAGGGTAAAATAACCCTGGTCGTTTTCTATTTTGATGTTGACCCACTTCAAACCGGTAGCGATTCCGAAGCTGGATAGCTGAAGCGAATTGACATATACCGTTGAATTCACTGTGGATGGCGGTGCGGTTATTGTGGAATTCAATCCCTGTAAGTATATTGATATAGGTACTCCTGATGATGAGGTTGGCGGCGAAGTCGGCGGAGTGCCGGTAAACTGGTAATTCACAAATGTTACAGGGTAATCTGTGTATGCGGTATCGTTAAAACAGACTTTGAACGTTATTGCGCAGCTTGTTGCGCTGCTGCTTGAAAATGTCCACTGTATGGAAGATGGAGAGTTTTGTGGTATTGTTACAGTTCTTTGAGTAGTAGGCAGAAAAGAGCAGCCGAAAGGAACTATAGTTGCTGTCATTGGAGTATTTCTGCTGTTCGAAATGGTTGATATAACCTGAAATTGCTGGTTGGGATAAAGGGATGACAGATCGTGTGGAGATGTCACATTGACGGTCAGCGGAACGTAAGAGTTCTGGTGCGGTACGTGGGTCGCTGGAAATAATCCGCTTAGATATCCTCCCTGGTATAAGTACAAAGATACAGCCACGAGGACCACTATCAACACCAAAAACGCGATTCCAGTCTGTGCTCTTACCATATTACTGACACACTATCTCCGAAGGACCTGTATATGAGAAATAGTAATTGTATTTAATGGCTATATTTACTATTTCCTGTGAAGCCGTCTGTGAATTTACAGCGGTTATTATTATAGGTATGGAAGGCTCTATCAGCGGAACGTACGCATCCTTCAATTCAGCGCCTAGAATGCCAGGGGACACTTGGGTAAGAGGATATGAGTTCCCGTTGTAATAAACAAAAGCAGACTTTATCCCTCCTGAAGAGGAGTTGTCTATTGACACCAGAATTTCGCTTATGTAGTTATTTGGAGATCCTAAAGATATTGCAGTGTATGGTCCGCTCTGATAGCCATTGAAAGTAGTCGAAGAAAACACAATATTCATGGACTGCTGAAGTGGCACTGTGGAAGTCTGCGTCTCTATCAAAAGAGGCTGCGCTGATACTTTAAGGAATCCAGCATTGGGATTGTTGTAAACCTCCTTCGGAACCTGTGATGAGCTGGTCCTATACGGGTACGTAACTACCGAGGTTGTCAGGTTCTGCCAAAAGTTTGGGATTTCAGCCGACAGAGCATACGATGACTGACCGCTGCCGATGCAGGACACATTAAAGACGATGGAGGATGAAGACTTCATTGCGGAGGGCATCAGGACAGCTCTTGAAGGGTCTGGTATGTTTATGAAACTTGAATCTACGGTGGTAAGGTTGATTCTGGCGTCTATGGATTCATTGTACGGATTTAAGAAACTGAAGAAAAGCTGGCCTGAATACCCCTGAAGTATGCTGCTGGAAGACAAATTTGACGAGACGCTGAATGTATTGGCACTGAGCCCGGAAGGTCCGAAAAGATTCAGTGCTCCCGAATTCATAGTATAGACTACTACAATGATTACCAGGATCGCTATCACACCGAATATCGTGGTGTTGTTGGCGCCTCTGCTACCAAAATAAGTCATATAATTGATAATGAGTGGTTTCTATATAAATCTTCGACAAGTTACTGCGTAAGCAGCTTTATGTCGAAAAACCCGTCCTCTTCGTAGGCGTATGATATGTGGAAGTTTATGTTGGATGTTATGTACGGTACGCCTGATGTGGAAAGCTTTGACTCTTCTTTTGAATTAAGCACTACAGGTAGAATCAGAGAAAGACCGGTCTGACCGAGATACCTAGAAGCGCTGAACGCCACTGTGCCGTTGGCGTAGGTTGTCGGAACGAATCCATAGTTGCTTGCAGATGTCATATTTATCAGCGAGCTGTTCATGGAGATGACTATGTTCACAAGTCCAATGACTATGCCGTTTCCTACGTTCTTCAGGTTCAGATTAAGCTGTGCGTCCTGCCCGTAGACTACCGGCTGCTGCGCGGAACTGGTTATACTCAGGGGCCCTGCTGTAGTATCAAAGGAATTTGTCTGCGGGAAGGGGATGGTTCCCGAAGGGTTTGATGATACAAACTGGAGGCTCTGCACAGAACTGGATGCGTATGAGAAGTTTATGTAATATCCCAGAGTCTGCACATAGGGTATGTTCCCATAAGCCGACACGGGGGGAGAATTGAGTGTGTACGATTCTGACAGCACGCCTCCTGCGAAAAGTGAAGGCACTGTAAGGCACCTATTTCCGCTGGATAGTGTAAACAACCCCATATTATCCAGACATAAGTGTATATCCGAAGCTACCTTTCCATTGAGATTGTTCTGAAGCAGGAAACTTACGCCGAATGTTGACTGGGGCGTAATGCTGGACGGATATGTTATACCGCTTGCAACAACCCCCTCTGTAGGAGGAACTGTAGTAGTTTTGATAGGAGTTATCCCTAAGTATGGACCTATAGATGGCCACATGAAGAATATCACTACTATAAATCCTATTATCACCAGGACGGAGAATGTGCCAGCTCCTTTATTGTTAAAGTTTTTCATGTTCATATAAATCACGTACAGGTCTCGTTATCGATTATGAATGGTATATTCAACAGTTCGTTATAATTGTAAACCACTCCTGCTATCACCGACATAGTATTGAAGTGCAGCCCGCCGAGCGTGGCCACATGCGGCAGAGAAAATATGAATGAGGTTGTACCCTTTAGCTGAGAAGCCGGTAGAGTACACGCCCAATAGCCGCTTCCTGGGAACTGGAATCCCCCCCTGTTAAATGGGAATGAGTTGGTGCACGTCCACTGCCCATTCGTTGGGTTGCTTGGATAGAACTGTTTGCTTACGAAAAGAACAAGAGTGGATATGTTCGGCGAACCTGTCCCTATATCATTTATCTTTACGTTTATCGGTACGGATTCTACCTGGGTCGAAATTGGTTGCTGAACGGGCACACTGAGCTCCACCTGTATCGGACCGGGTGTGACGAAGTTCACCGAGGGAACCGAAGGAAGCACCGGTTGCGAAGCCTGTAGCAGTTTCTGGTTAAAGTTGTACGATACAAATTCGATTGGCAGAATTGTAGCAGCGGTATAATTTTTAATTGTAAAGTTGCCCAACACGGTCGCACCCGTAGGGAAAGTTGTCTTTGCTAACGGACAGTTGAGATAGAACGAGGTGGAGTTGTCTATAGTCTCACTGGGAAGTATCTCGCTTATCAGGGGCAAATTTGTTATGACAGGAGGTGATGAAGCATGTACTGGTGAAGTAAAGTTCGATAGCATATCCTGGCACACTTTGGCAGACTGCTGCGAAACCGTGCTGCCGCATGAAAGTGATACCAGCACGTTGTTAGGGGTTCCGGAACCGAGCGGCACGTTAGCATTGTCCTTTATTGAATATAAAATCGTTGACAACTGCGGGTTATTGGTCATGGTTATAACCTGATTGGGTACTGCAGTCAAAACAAGGAATTGCTTGAATGTTTGTGTGGTGTTTATCGTTGGTGGTGGCGCGGTCCCCCCTATATTGTAGGGGTTCTGTATCACCTCTATACCCGTAAGAAGAGAGTTCTCTATGGATGATATTAACCCCGTTACTGGTTTAAAGGACGCACCATAGTAAGTATTAAAGTACTGTGCAGAAGCGCTGTTCTGCCCATAAACAAACCAGTATATCAGTATTGGTATTATTATAATGGCTAACGCAGCAATTACCACTGAGTATTTCTTTGCTGTGTACACTGTTTTGTCCGGATCAAACAGCCTTCTTTTCATCATTTTCTTGTACTGCTGCTCCATCATGAAGTTGCTGCCATTGTAGGCGGGGTTAAGCTCTGGATGCTTTTTTAGATAACCTTTGTTCATGTATAGGAGAGCTGCCGCAGATTTGTCAGTTCCGTGAACTGTCAGTCTGTGGTCAAGGAGATCTGATTTCTTTTTGAAAGCCTGGCCGCACGTAGGACATACATATTTGCCGCGTTTATTGAAGAGCTTCCCCAATCTATCTTTAGAAGTCGGCTTAATCTGGCCCGATGGTTGCTGCTGAGGGCCCTGATTTCCACCGTTTGAATCGCTCATATTTGATTATAATTTAGCCCGACTTATATACATTATAGCTAAGAGCTGACTGGCTTGATGGTTATTGATTCTGGAATTATAAGCCCGTTTGACGATAGCGTCACGGTTCCCGTAAATGCTCCATTCTGACTGTTTCCACCCAGATCCGAAGGCGATAGGATTACTGCGTTCTGACCCACTGCCAATTTGTCGGCGGGTATCTCGGTCGAAAAACCAGAGGGGTTTATAGTGATGGTAAGATTTCCGCTGTTGATTATACTAGCAACATCTAGGACCATCGCATAGTTGCTGGCGGTTGAACTTACATTGTAATATAATGATATTTTGTTGCCTGCTATGCTCGGTATTTGGTATGATACTCCCGCGTTTGCTATCTCATAGGAGGCCTGCTTTCCAGGTTCGAAACTGACGTTGAAAGTCAGTGGAAGCACTGTGGAATCCTGAGACGAACCGGCAGCGCGCACCGCACTCGCTATCACACTAGGCGGGATGGTTACGCTGGTTGTTTTTGTGTTGGTGCCGCTTATGCTGGACACCTCGATTCCGTTTATGTAAACGCTCATATTACCGGATCCGAGGGGTGTATAATTAAGATAGTAGTCTCCTATTCCGCTGAATGTCATAACTTTGACAGCGCTCGTCATATTTGAGCTGTTTCCAATCTGCTTTACGAGTTTAACGTTGTCGAGTGTGAATGACTGTGAAAACGCAAATCCGTTTAGGTAATTAGTCACCGATAACAGTGCCTTTTCGCTGTCTACTGACGGAAGCTTTATTGCTATGCTCTCATTGGTTGTCGGTAGAACGCTGTATATCTGGCTGCCGTTAACCGATACCGCGAGTTTTGGAGATCCGGAAACGGATCCGACGTTCATCAGAAGATAGTACGTATCGGAGGGCGTATTGTTGAAGAACAGGTTGTAAGAGGACGAACCGAATAATGAAGATGATACGGCCAGTGATTTTTTGCTGAAGACAGTGTAGTTTTTCTGCGTGTACGAAACCCCGAATGTTCCTATAGGGTAGTTCTGCAGCTGCGGATTGGGATATCCTCCTATGTACGTGCTAATGTTCTTGAAAAAAGCTCCGGCGGGGACGGTAAAACCGGGCGAGGTAGTAGTATTGTTTATCCCCAGGAGCTTATAGGCGACGGGCGGAGGTACCAGTAATATATAGATGACCACCGAACTTATCAGCATTATCATCAATATAACGACTGCAGGTATTTTCTCCCTATTGTCTGCCATATTAGATATTTATTACCTTAAAGTATATAAATATTTCTACTCAAGAGTAAAGTATGGCAAAAGGTCGTTTGGAAGCCCGAAAAACCCCACTTTAAGTCCAGCGTCTATATAGCTCCAGCTTATTACTATGCCTTCATAGGCCCTTACAAAATCTCCCTTTTCATAGAAAAACTGAGCATCTTTGTAATAATTAAAGGACATGTCAAAGAATTCGACAGCTTGTTTATCCTCAGATTTCTTGATAAGGGAGGCGAAGACATTGTCCATTAGCTTTTTCTCGCCCAAAAAACGCTCTTCGATGTTATCCATATTGCAAAAGCGAGGAACTCTTGGTATCTATCTTTTCAAGCGACTGGCTCATCCTCTCCCTGTCGAAACCGTGCTCGTCACACAAAAACCTTAAGACTTTTTCTTTATCCAGATTAAGCTGATTCGAGAGCTCCTTGTAGTCCACAACGTTCGGTGATATGAAGTAATTGTATACTTCATTCACATCATTCTCTGTTCTAAAATCATACTTGGATAGTATCTGCTCCCTCGTCTCTTCCTTTACGATTTTCAGGGCTTTTTTCGGACCTATCCCCATTACACCCTTGTTGTAGTCCGTACCTACCATCATCGCTATCAGTATTGCTTTCTCGCGGTCAAGTCCTGTTTCTGAGAAAAATTTCTTCGCCTCTATCAGTTCAGGACTCACCGTAGTCGATATACCTTTGCCTGTTACCTTCTTCCTGTTAGTTATGTTGAGGTTCCTTACGATTCTGTTTGCACCGAAGAGTATAGTGTCATAATCCTGGGAGGCGACTGCGTAGACCAGACCATTTGCATTCAGTCTTGCAGCCTGTGCCTCACCCTCTGCCGGTGCCTTTATCGTCCTAATCCCCATCAGATTAAGGAGCTCTATGGATGAGTCTATTATGTACGAGTCTATCTCCGCCGTTCTCCTAAGGTACATCGTCTTTTCTTCAATGGTCTTCGCAGTCTTAGACAGCTCCATGGCTTCTGATTTGATCCTGTGCCTCTCTTCCAGCGTCTTCTTCTTGAATTTTGGTGCTTTGCCGTCGAATACATATACCGGAGTTATCTTGTTTGTGAGAAGACTCAGGGACCTGTAGAAAAGGCCGTTCAGATGGGTCGTTATCCTCCCCTGCTTGTCGGTGAGGTAGGAGCCGTCGGCAAGTCTTATCGTCGTTAGAAACTGAAATATCCAGTTGAAAGCGTCTATGGCGATCGTCCTGCCGCCTAGATCCTTCATCTGTAACGGCGTCCCTTTTACAAGAGTATTCAGCTTTACTCCCATATCATCTTGTAGTTACTATGACCTCATCGCCGTCTATAAGTATGGAATGCTCGAACTGCGAGACAAGTCCTCCGGATTCTTCACGCAGAACGTTGAACTCCATCATCGCGCCGCTCCTTACAAGCGTCTTTAGCTCCAGCTCAGACAACTTCCCGAACTTTTCTACTATCCATCTCTTTGCGAACGGAAGCTCATTATATTCCTTCTTTACGAATTCCAGTATGTCGCGCCCCAGTTTGCTCCTGACGGGTTTATCATCCTTGAAAGCGAGTATCTGTATCTCCGAACTCTCGGTTACATATCCGTTTCCGGTGGTTGCGAATGGCTCTATCGCTATTACCCCATCGCGTTTTATCATTCCACTTGAATGCCCTCCGATGTTCGGTATAAAACCCGACTCGTGCAGATCGTACTTTCCCACTCCGTGCCCGCCCAAGTTTGATATGGGAGAGAACCCTGCATCGCGTATGACCTGCTCTATGACTCTGCTTATGTTGTCTATCGGAGCGCCCGGCTTCACCTGCTCTATTGCTTTTTCCAGTGCCTCTCTTGCAGCTCTGCACAGTGGATTTTCACTTTCACCCACCACCAGCGTAGCTGCCGTATCGGATAAATAACCGTCTATGCTCGCACCAACGTCGATCTTTAGAATATCGCCCTTTGACAGTAATATTGTATCCCCCGCCTTTGGTGTATAATGCGCAGCTATTGTGTTAATTGAAAGATTGGGGGGAAAAGCGGTCTTAGCACCCATCTCACTGGTTTTCTTCTCTATCTCCCTTGCTATATCAAGTATCGGTACGCCGGGCTTTGCGAGAGAGATTCCGTACTCCCTTATTTCTTTACCGACTCTCCCGGCCTCCAGCCATTTGTCCCTTTCGTCTTTTTCCATGCTATCGAGTTATAACTAATATACTCACATCTTTAATTAATTTAGCATCACGCTTCACATGAAACTAAACAATGAATTTGATCCGGTCCCTGTTATGTCGGATTCGCTGTAACCCAGCACTTTGAATATCTGTATTACAGACGGGATTATCTGGTTCTCTATGTAGTAAGTAGAATCGTACTTTATCCTGTTGCTCTTGGCTATATCAAAAAGCACTGATCTGCTAGAGATGCTCTCGCCTGGTTTCCCCTTCGCTATTATATATTTTATTGTATCGCCGCTCGAGAAGCTCATGCCACTCCTTTCCGCCGCCGATACGTGCCTGCCGGTCTGCCTGTAGGATTCAAGGTCCTTATGCAGTCTGGTATATATTGACAACTTCTCGAGGTCCATGTTTCCGCCCTTTACTTCAGTTACAACGCTCTTTGCGTAATCGAGTGCGCCTTTTACATCAGCACTCACCAGTATCCGCTTCAGAACTTCCTTTTGCAGATCCTTTGCGACTATGGCCCAGTCCCTTCGCACCGACTGGAACCCCTTTATCGTTATCTTCCCTTCTCTGTCACACAAGGCATATTTTTTCTTGGCGCCTTTCTCACTGCCCTTCGAACTTACAAATATCGCGCGAGTGTATACATCCTGGAGTTCGAGCTCCATCGGCTTAGGAAGCGTTTTGTTTATACTTTCCAAAAATGCTCTGACACTTTCGTCGTTTATCTTGGAACCCTGCAGGAATGCGCTGTCCGTGTCGGCGTATATTACGTCGAATCCCAATGCGGTTGCATCATCGATCACTTGTTTAACGTACTTTCTACCGAGTGAAGTGACTGAACCCGCGCACTCAAAGCAGTACCATCTCGAGTTGAAATAACCGAGATAACCGTAGAAACCGTTTGCTATCAGTTTAAGAACCAGGACTCTCGCATTTAATTCCTGGTTTTTCTTTTCCAGCTTTAGCCTGTCCTTCGCTTCGAATCTTAACCTTATCACCTCGCTCAAAACCTTCGGTATAAGGCCTACACGCTCCTGTTTATCAAGAAAGGTCGGCTCCCCGCCGTGCACGGATATGGTAGACGGGCATATATTGTAGGATACTATTATGCTTGGATAAAGGCTCCTGAAGTCAACAACGGCGACGTTCTCATACAGCCCCGGTTTCGGCTGAAAAACGAAGCCGCCCACATTTATCCGCTTCATCCTTCCATTTATCTCGAACTCTGAAGGCTTGTTTGGTATGACCTCTCCGGACGTTATCGCCCTCCTCATCACCAGATATTCTACAACAGCGCCAGTAGTCATACGGGAAACGTCCGATATAGACTGCCCTATGAGTTTGTTAAACTCCACAATCAGCGGTGACAACTTGTTATACAACCTGAACGTAAGATTCGAGTCCTGTATGCAGTAGTCGCACAGCACCTTGGCCGTTTCAGGACTCTTGAAGATATCATCAACCTTTTTCCAGTCAAATTCCCCTTTTGCCTCTCCGAGAACCTCATTCGCAACCTCTCTTAGGGTGAGGACCTCTGTCTTCAGATTATATATAGCGTATATATTCCGTATGAAATTCAGGATGTCTATATGGGCAGTCCCGTTTATTTCCGCAACTTTTCTTTTTTCTCCTCTGATCTTTATATCAAATCCGTTTAGTTGCATTTTCACGCCGAGAAGCCTGGCACGATCGTAGATGTATGGCATGTCGAAGGTATCAGAGTTGTATCCAATCACGGTGTTGATCTTTGATTCTGATATCATTCTGGAGAATTCCCTCAGAAGTTCCGCCTCGTCCTTCACACGCACTATTTCGTCTCCCTCCGCGTTCAGCCATGTTATACACTTTTTGATGTCATACCCGACTACGGATATTGCAACTATGGGGTCGGTCTTCGGATCGGAGAAGTTCCTTCTGGAAAACGTTTCGATATCGAAAGCCACCGCTCTCAAAGGAGGGGCTGCAGATTCGGCGGAGATTATACCTGTTATGTTGTCACCATCCACTTCGAAAGTGGTTCGTATTGATGTACCTATCTGTTTGTCCAGAATGTATCGCTTGTAAAAAGGGATGTCGGCCTCGAACGTTCTAAGGTTCAGCTGTTTTATCTTAGGCACATCCTCCGGCAGTTTTGTAAATACTCTGGACATTGTTAATTCCTTGCCCAAGAGTTGTTTTTTTACCTCTTCGATTCCGTCTACAAACTGCAGACTGCCTATCACGCCTTCGAGTTTCTGCTTCTCAGACATCACGTAGCAGTAAGGCCTGAAGTTATTATCATATAATATCTTCCGGTCTCCGTCCTGTGTGAGCCCGAATATCCGTATAACCGGCCTGCCTTCAATGACTATATAATCTATATCCAATGGGAAAACTTCTACCCTCATAGTAAATTTAGGCTATTACCGTTATAATAGTTGAAAATAACCGTCTAATCCAAGAAATCCTTTTCCTTAAGTTTGTCCGGGAGATAGTGCTCCGACATGAAGGACAACCCCTTTGCGGTGAAGGCGTTAAGCTCTACTTTCGCACCCAGCTTCTCCATCCTGTTGAATTCCTCCATCCATGCCTTATTGTCCTTGAACCAATCGTAACCCTTGATCTGTTTAAGCCTGTTTGCGTCCACATCCTTAAATTTAATCAGGTGCCTCTTCAGGTCATACTGTTCTATGTCTTCCGCAAGCAGACCCATGAACTTCGCCTCAGGAAGTGCGAGCTTCTCAGAAGCGTGTGCAAGTGCTATCGAACCGAATTTTATAGCAGAGTATATGTAGAAACCCCAAGGATCGAAGTCCGTAAGAACATAAACCGGAAGCTTCTGCTCGTAGTACAGCCTCTGAAGAAGCCTTCTTATCCCCCTCGTGGCTTGCCCCTGGCTTGCGATTATTACGCAGTTTAGCTTCTTCCAAGTCTTATCCTCGTTAAGCCTGTCCCATATTGCCTGCTTCTCCATGTATATCACAAATTTTGCCTTTACGCTCTTGAAATCTATGTCTTCGGTCGTGCTTGGTATGGCCCAACCTCCGCTCCCCATTTTTGACCAGTCTATAGTATCGCCTCTGTCTTCTATCACGACGTCGCCGGCCACAGCACCCGCCCTGTTGGCGGTTATGTGAAGCTGTTCTCTTGTAAGGTCAGTTACTAGCTCTAGATCCTCTATCGCCTTGTCGGTCTCCGTCTGATCGTCGACCACATCTATCTTGGTTCCCGGTATTGTCCTTCTTAGCTGGTAGAAAACGTCCCTAAGACTTGTGTGCTTGTCGCTGTCTATAAGGTTTTTACTCAGCGAAGCCACCGCTACTGTCTGTACGAATTTCCTCACGTGTCCTACATTTAAGAAATATCTTCTTGAAACTCCGCTTCCGAGCGTAAGTATCCTCTTCTCTTCACTGTATTTTACGTTTGAAAGTCCTCTTATCGGCACTGTTATGTAGGGGTTTTCTCCCTTTGATATCTGCTTGTACAGATTGTTTCCTAAATTTGTAAGTGTGTCTATCCTGTCCTTTCTGTTCTTAGATGTCTCTGCCATTACTCTTCACCTGCATTATCACTGGAATCGCTGGATATCTTGGTCGAGACTACATCAGTTGTACTGAGCGTCTCCTGAATGTGCTCGGCCACTTCGGATCTTTTCTTATCCAGGAATGATTCTATTTTTTTCTGGATTGTCTTTTCATCCACCTCTATTAGTTTTGATAGTGAGAACGCGAGCTCCACTCCGTATTTGTCGAAAAGGTTTATTCTTTCCTCAAACAAAGCACTTCTGTGTTTCTTGCTAAGGAATTTCGACATGTCCCTGACGAGTTCCTGAAGGGCAAGTTTTATCTCTTTGGTTATTATAGGATAACTTGCTACAGCGTTCTTGCTCTCGCTCGTGTAAGGTACCCATACCGAAGCTATGTGTATTATGAATACGAATGGACCTAGAGGTATCTTGCTCTCTGTCTTTACGCCATATCTAGAGTAATCGACCCCTACGAAACTCTGGGTCAAAGCGCATGATGCGGAATCGAAAAGCAGCGGTATTTTATTAGCAAACCTCAGTAGCTGCGCCTTCTCGTTCTTGATTTCTCCGCCGTAAGCTACAGCCGTCTCTATCTGGAACGGCATACCTCTGTAGACTTCAGGCTTTCTGCTTATCGCTCTAACGTACTCTGGCTTGAATTCTAGCTTGAGCCTCTTTTCAAGTTCTTCAACACCTATAGGAGAAAGACAGTCCGTCTGCGGGCGCATAAGGTCGAGAGACTGCAGCGCCTTCAAAAGCGAGTTAGCCTGCGCCCTGTCGACTTCCTCCGGTTTGGTTTTAGGATCGAGACCGACGCTCTTTACTGTTGATTCGGCTATAGCCCTGCTGACTCTTGATAACTCTTCTGTAAGAACGGAAACCAGTGTCCTCTCTGTGGAATTTTTGAGTATTCTCATGAATATGCCTATCTCGAGCCCCTGGGGATGCGGTTTGATAGCGGATGGCTCCTTTGGCAGCTGCGTAGTGACTCTCTTGTATGTTACCTTTTCCTCGCTCGGCCCTATGTAATGTATCGTCGCTGCAGGATTTACCAATGATGTTCTTCTTATGTATTCATCGATTCCTTTTACACCACTGACATAGATTCCCTCTATCTCTAGTTCTATCTGGGTACCGTGCTCGTAGGGAAAATCCTCTTCGTCTTTTTCCATGACTTCCGGCTCATTCTTTAGTATGTTTATCTGAACGCGCATCATCGTCGCTTTCTTTGCCGACGCTATTTTCGACACCACTCTGGCGGACTTACCTGTAGTAAGCTGGGAGTACAGAACCGCCGAGTGTATACCTATACCCTGCTGTCCCCTTCCCTGCTTCATTGACTGGAACTTGCTTCCGTAAAGCATCCTTCCGAATATGTCGGGTATCTTGGATGGAAGTATTCCTGGACCGTTGTCTAATATCTTGATGAGAAAAGTCGGAGCCGTCTTTTTCATGCTGAGATGATTGCCGTTCATCTCGACCGACAGTCTTTCATTGTTCTCGGTTATTGTGAAGTTTGAATCTTCGAACTTGAACGATACTTTGCCTCCGCGCATCTGTTTTGTTTCACTCTTCCCCCTATAAACCAGCGTGTAGTCGCTCTTCTTCACCAATAGCTGCGCCACATTTGTCTTTTCATCAACTATCTGATAATTATCACTCATCGGTCTGACGTTCACTGTTATCTCCGGGAGGGTAACCTGCTGCTTGTGCTTCTCCTGTATGTGTCCGAGCTCTTCACAGGCGTCAAGAGAATTGTCTACGGCCTCCTTTACGCATGTCAGCAGAGCTTTCTGCTTATTGTCAAAACCGAGCAGGTGCCTGTTCTTCTCGAAGAATTCCGTTACACTGATTGCACGCTGTTTCTTTGCGAGTTCTTCTGCTACTTCCATTTTTGTCCTTCTGCTTTCTTTCTATTTATCATCGAAAACACATTATCATGTTTCGCGCCATTTAAAATCATTTCGATTGCCGACTCAGCCAGAGGTATATTCTCGACCGGGCCGAGTATACTTACATTCTTTCCGTACACCTTTATATAACATCCGGTTTCTTTCATCAATCTCTGCTTTATCATGCCTCTGCTCCCTATAACTCTTCCTTTCAGCTGCTCCTGTCTTTTTTTGGAGGATGAAAAATCCCTGAGACCCATAACTGAGATGTCATAATCATCCTTAAGGAGCAGTATCGCCTGCGAATACTCAAAACCCCTGTTGAAAGCCACCACAACATTCTTCGCCAGCATAAGCGCATAAGCGCTGTCTGACGACAGTGTGACTATGTTCCCATCGATAGAAGCATCAACGCCGGATTCGGACATCTTCATGAAAAGCTTTTTGTTCTTTTCCAGTTCTTTCACCCGTATCCTGCTCATTGTTATCTGCTCTTCCATCAAATCTCCTTAACCATATACTCGTTTTCTAGGCTGTAGCCGAACTTCCTGTAATATTCTCTTACACCGACTCCTGATATTATTTTGATCTTTCTAAGGGAGTACTCATTTCTGGCGATGCGCTCCGCTTCAATCAGAAGATCTCTTCCGAAGCCTTTGTGCTGCTGGCTGCCGTCTGCAGCCTCACCAATATTAGTAGCTTCTCCATATATATGAAGTTCCCTCACAAGTGCCGCATCTCTCGCATCTGATATCCTTAGTCTTAAAAATCCTATGAGGGCTGAATTCGCACGATCTTCAAAGCTCAAAAATATCTCATCCCCTCCGCTAGCACGATAGTTCTCACGTTCCAAAAGCACCTCAGGTTTCTTGGATATAGATACATGACCCACCTCACGAGCCCTGATATCCTTAGCAGACTTCCCCTCGGAATCCAATTTATCCTGGACAAGCTGTCTGAGATTTGTAATCTTGATCCCGTCTTCAATCATATCTGAAGGAATGTCCCTCTCGACCCTCATTATCCTCAGCCATTTAGGAGCGGTGATCTCGGCTTCCGCGATAAGGCTTATCACATCCTCTATAGGATAGACTCTATGCCCTCCGCGTTCCCATAACGCATAAAGTCCCGTGCCTTTTATCACGAGTGTGGGGTAGATTTTTATCGCATCCGGCTTGAAGTCCTCGCTTGTATATATGCTCTTTATCGTTTCTCTATCCTTATCGATGTCTGATAAGGGCAGGTTGATCATAACGTGATAGTCAACCTTGTAGGCACTGTCTCTAAGTCTCTTAGTTGTGTCCATCACATCCTTTATGGTGTGGCCCCTGTTGTTTCTTGCTAGTACTTCATCGAAAACGCTCTGCACGCCCATCTCGACCCTTGTGACGCCTAATTCTAGCAGCTGTTTTATATCATCGTCGCTGCATCTCTCCGGCTTTGTTTCGGCAGCCATAGCCACGCATCTTATTTCCGCCACCTCATTAGCCTTCTTCTGCTCGTAGAGCCCTCCTTCCACTTTCTTGCCGTAAAACTCATTTAGTGCTCTGTAAATATTTACGACGAAGTCATATCGATACTCCTTCGGGAGGGTGGTGAATGTACCGCCTATGAGTATCGCCTCTATCTTCTGCGGAGAGTATCCCATGAACAGGTAGTGATTCAATCTTGCAGTAACCTGCTTGTAAGGGTCATAGGAGTTCATAGCCGCCCTTCTGGCCGCGGGTTCGAATCCTGTGTAGCTCTGCGGTGTATTAAATCTGGTTCCGCCCGGACAGAATAGGCATACACCGTGCGGGCAGTCGAAAGGCTTTGTCATCAAAGCAACCACGTTCACTCCGGAAAGCACGCGTATCGGCTTTGATCTAAAAATAGAGTAAAATTTAACCCTGTCCTCCTCTTTTAGCATCGACAGTATCTCCCCGTTCTTTGGTATTATCCCCATACCCAAAGACCTACATACCCTCCGCTTCTCCGACAGCAGTGTAGATCTGTCCTTTATCTGCCCGTTGTGCAGCAGATTCGTAAGCTCGGAAAGGAAATCTGCTCTTACTGAACTCGTCGATTCCATATCTTTTGATTTTAATCCAGCCATAGCATTAAATATTTAAGTTTTATATATTACTTTATGAACTCGAGAGGCCAGCTGATAACGATGTTCTTTCTGGTTATGCTGATAATTACCATTCTGGCGGTGCTTAGTGTGGAGTATTACAATCTCAGCAGCAACAAAAACGGCCAGACACTTACGACTTCTTTCACGGTTCTGAGAAACGGATATTCCAGTATCCTAAGTCTATATTCGCAGCTGAATTCACTGAATGTAAATTCCTCAAACTTTAACGTTTTAAACTCTACGATAACCAATATGATTAAAAATTATCTGGTTAACTATAATTTTACTTATAGCGCGATAGCGAATAATCTAAACGTTCTTAATTCTACGCCACCACAGACGCAGAACATTCTGACGCAGATAAGTACCGTTCCGATAACTCTACAAAACACGCAGTCAGTCGCTACAGCGGATCCATACCGGCAGAAAATAATGATAGATTCTAAAAGATACCAGCAGTACGAAGCTTCGAACCTGCAAAACGTTGAATTCTTCTATGCCAACGGCAGTGTGATACCTTCATGGCTTGAGATAGGAAACTCATCGTCTAAGTCTATTTACTGGCTGAAGCTCGGCGTGAGCATACCCGCGCATTCATCTATAACTATATACATGGGATTTGCAGGCAAGAGTACAAACCTCTTTAATGGTGTAACAGTGGGAGAGGCCCCACAGCTATCTGCTGTTTACGGAAAATACGACAACGGTGCGAATGTATTTGAGAACTATTTCAACGCGGCTTATCCACTTTCTGATTTCCTAAACCAATCAGGTTATTCGATTTCAAGAGTTACTATAAACTGTTACACTAGCTTCTGTCCTTACGGCAGCACTACGGCGATACACAGTACAGGTACAGGAGCACGCGCATTTGACTACGCCAGGAATATTAACCTGCCAAATCAGGCCATGCTTGTTTTGTCCGGGGCTATAGGAAGTAGTACCTATCTGGGATCGATAGCAGCTCTCGGAGCGGCTTCCATGTCAACTTCACCGGCGGGAATAAACTATGTGCAGGGTAATGGAACCACTGTGTCGATAACATGGCTCCAGAGCGGAAACTTTGGAGGAAGCAGCACAGTAGAAGGCGGTGGCCCAATCTGGGACGCTTATCAGCTCGCATATGTCCCCGGCGCTGCTGATGTAACAGGGAGTATTCAGACGACTACAGGAACCAATAGTATAAGTTATCAAAACTATATTCCAAGCACGGGAAATCTCTACTTTGGGCTGGCAACAGCAAGCTTAAGCGTGCAGGAGAACGATTACGTGGACTGGATGGCCACAGCGGCCTACCCTCCGAATGGCGTGATGCCCAGCGCGCTTCTCCCGCCGACTCTGCCGCAATATATAGGATATTATGCACCGATATCAATCACAAATGACCAGCCGACTGCGACACCGGCACCATTCCAGCAACAGGTTGTCATAAACGCAACCAAATACCAGATGTACGAAGCTTCGAACCTGCAAAACGTTGAATTCTTCTATGCCAACGGCAGTGTGATACCTTCATGGCTTGAGTCGGGAACGTCCTCTTCGACTGCAGTTTATTGGCTGAAACTGGGTAATGGCATACCCGCAAACACGACTATAAATGCGTACATAGGATTTGCCGACCCGTCCATAAACTTGTTCAACGGAATAAATGTGGGAGAGGCTCCACAGCTGTCACCAGCGTACGGACAATACGACAACGGGGGGAAGATATTCATAAACTATTGGAATTTCTCCGGGAGCAGCGTGCCGTTCGGATTCTCTACACAGGTACCGTCCGGAGCGTCGATAACTGTTAATAACGGAATAACTTTCTCCACGGGCAGCGCCAACAACGTAGGTATAATATGGGGAACGGGATACACTCCGCCTGTAATATCCGAAGCTTATATAACATCTCAATCTGGAGGGGCCGAGAGCGGCGGCATAGCGCAGCAGAATGGTAACCTCGCGTCTTCGGACGGATACGACTTTAATGAATGGTCGGGAAGTATAGGAGAAGGGTCGATGTCTGGCGGGATGAGTGGAACACAGAATATAAACTTACAGATAGTTGTACCTGGGGTGAACGGACAGACTTGGACGTCTTCATCGGCACAGTATTACTATAAAAATTATTTGAGTTTTAATGCCTCCTCTGGAGACCTTGCACTCCCGTCTTCTGTATTTATCTCTACTGGGGTATATGCATCGAGCACTAGCAACACTATGACTGTGCAATGGATGAGAGTAAGGGCATATCCTCCAAACGATGTGATGCCGTCTATAAACATAGGGCAGGTATCAGGTGGATCGACTGTAAGCAGCTATGGATATCAGTATTCTGTAGCTAACTTCACGAATGCAAGCAATATTGCGGTACCGGGTACTGCCAGCACGGCCAAGATATGGAATGGGGGTGACAGCTACACGCTAAGTGTTTGGGTGAATTTAAAGCATGCGTATGGAAACTGCAATGGGGGTTTCCCTTGCAGGGACCTGCTCCAGGAGAATCAAGGCTGTACTTCGGGATTACAGCAATTTCCGGATAATTCCACTGGTTACTTCATAAACTTGGTAGAATGGAATCAGTCATGCGGCACTGGCGCGAACAATAGAGTGACACCGAACGTTTACGTCCCGTACAACAAATGGGTATTGGTTACTGGTATCCTCAAGTACAACTCGCCTGGAAATGCCTGGATAGCATCATGCGCAGATTTAAAGTGCAGTAACTCTACCTATACCCTCAACCAGCCAGCACCGTACGCTACTCCTGCGACTGAACTTGGAAGTAGCCAAATGAACGGACAGACGGCGAACGTGCAGATGTATGATACAGCACTCTCACTTCTAGATATAAACCACTTATACAATGCAGGGATAGGAGCGGAACCTGTTCATCTTGAAAAGCTAATAGCGTGGCTCCCTCTGGATGGGAACGGATATGACTATAGCAATAACAGTAACAACGGTGCGCTTACATCGATAGCATTCCTATATCCTAATCCTTGAGTAAAAACTCAGCCGTTCGTTCTTTATTGAAAGGTATAAGATCTGGGTAGTCCTGTCCAGTACCCAAAAACATGATTGGTTTCTTCGTGACATAGGATATCGAAAGTACAGCCCCGCCCTTCTTATCTACGTCGGCTTTTGATATTATACTAGCATCTATCCCTACTTCCCTGTCAAATATCTCTGCCTGCTTTACCGCATCGTTGCCGGTAAGGGCGTCGCCTACAAATATGGTCAGGTTGGGCTTGCTTACTCTCTTGACTTTCTTTAGCTCTTCTATGAGGTTCTTGTTTATGTCGCTCCTTCCCGCCGTATCTATAAGAACCACGTCAGCGGCCACATTCTTGGCGTGTTTTATCGCATCGAATGCTACGGCTGCCGGATCAGCCCCGTAAGTGTGTTTTACAAGATCTACTCCGAGCTTGTCCATGTGTATCTGCAGTTGCTCTATCGATGCTGCCCTGAAGGTATCGCTCGCCGAGGCAACTACCCTGAACTTTTTCCCTATAAAGAACTGTGAGAGCTTTGCAAGGGTCGTTGTCTTTCCTGCCCCATTAACACCCACAAGGAGTATTATGAAAGGTTTTGCTGTCTTGATGGTCGCGAACATAGCATCCATTGGATACTCCAAAAGTATATCACTTATGCTGTTCTTTATGGCCTCCTCGACCTCCTTCTTTATCGCGAGCATTGACACGTCCTTACCAAGCAGATTTTTCTTCAAGTCCGCATGTATCGATTCTACAACAGAAAGTGCGACGTTGTTTTCTACAAGATCTGATTTTATTTCCTGGTATATACCCTCTATGTCAGCCTCGTTTATCCTGTGGGATAGCAGCCTCTTCGTGGTTTTCTTTCCTGTCTCTTTCTCCTTGTGTTTTTCTTCCGCCTTCGGCTCCGGTGTTTTTGCGCGGTGCTGCTTTGGTTTTATTTCCCTTGGTTCGGGTTTCTTTTCTTCAGTTTCCGTTTCCTGCACTGTCGGCGTCCCTTCTTTTTCCTCGCGAAGCACAATCTGGGGATTCTCTACGATCGCCTGCTTCTCCTCTGCAGTCAGTTCATCCTCTATCTCTTCTTTCTCGAGTTTCTTCTGGATCTTGTTTATAGAGTCCTTTATCTTTTTCTTTAGAAAATCAAACATATCTAGCCGTGCTGGAGACCGGTTCTGTACTCTTCGTACATTCTATTAGCCTCCTGCTCCAGTCTGGAGCCTTCCTGCTGCAGGCTCTGTATCATCTGGGCAAGCTTGTTTATGCTTTCGTTTATCTCTGTGAGGTCCCCTCCCAATTTTTCCTTAAGTTTATCTATGGAAAATTTCTTGAATACGTTGCTGCCTATGCCGACCAGCGCCTCGTTTACCTCGGTAAGCTTGCCTTTGAAGAATATGTCCTGGCTGTAAGGTACAAAAACATCGGATTCTCCCTTTACTGCGCTCAATCCGGACAGGGATCTGTTTATGGACTCTTGTGTTATCTGAAGACTGTTCAGGGCGGTTATGTATTCCTCTAACTCTCTCCTTATGTATTCTATTTCTAACAGACGCTGACTCAGTGCGTCTTCATTTGGTGCTGCCATTTTCTGCCGGGGTCGATTCACCCGCAGCCTTTATCAGACTGACGGTTACTACCTTCTTATCGTCCTTTGAGCAAAGAACTCTAATCTTGGTAGGGGGATTCTTGATGCCTCTCTTGAATACCTCATCGTTGACTCCTATATCTATCTTGACATCCTCGGCCTTCATGTGCCTCTTAATGAAAGTCTGCATGAACTTTACGGCCGCTGCCGCTCTCCTGTAGACGGGCACCGCTTCCATAGCTGGTCTCATGTTTATCGTCATTATCCTTTGTTCTGTCATATTTAGCTACCTACATTCCTGTTCATCCTGGACCTGTCAGTTCTCCTGGTCCCGTACTTTCTCAACTGAGCGAATACCGGCGGTCTACTCACCTTCTTTGCGTGCTTTATCATCTGTCTCTTCTTTACTGCCGTTTTGTTCCTTGACATAATTTCACTTCCTGTTAAAATTTATTTTCTGCTCCCTCTTCGGCTGGGATATTGCCTGCAGGAGCTCCTTGAGCTTCTTGTCGTCTATGACGGACTTGAGCCTGTTTGCCATAGCCGACTGGAGTATCATGTTCTCGACTTCTTCCGCGATATCCGGTCTGGATATCCTTACGTTGCCGAGTCTCTCCCTTGCTTCCTTCGTCAGGAATTTTGCGAGCATTTCCTTTTTCATCATCTCGAACTGACGCCTCTGTTCGATGTTTTGAGCGTTTTGTTCTACCATAGTGTTCATATCGTGTTTATTTTGAAATACCCTTAGCCACTTTGTCCACTAAAGAGACTCCTTTGTTTGTTATCCTTCTTCCGTAATGGTTATCTACTTTTACCTTCTTTATCAGTTCAGAGCTTTCAAGCTGCTGCAGCAGTTTTCTTATTATGGCCCCTCCCGCCTGTTTGAAGTGTTTTCCGCTGTATCTGTTTCTCTCTGTAGTACCGTAGATCTTCCTGAGTCGGTTAACGCCTATAGGCTTTGGACTCATATAGAGTCTTCTTAGTATGCTGGCCCCCCTCATGTACCACCAGTTGCTCTCCTGTGGTACTCTGTCTTTCGAAGCACCCGTTTTTACAAAATTCGACCACACGGGTGGCTGAAGCGACTTCTTCTCTTCCAATTCCTTGGATAGTGCTCTGACTAATTCAATCTGATTTACGTCGTATCCTTTGATCATATCCTATTCTCCTTACGTTACCGCAATTTAAACATTTGTAAACTAAAAAACCTTTTTCAAGTCTTACAACTGCTGTCTTACTCGGTATAAGTATTTTAGTACAATTTTTACATATTAAAACTTTTTTATTCCGCTCCGGCCTGGCCTTTTTCGATTTCAGGAGGTTATAGGCGATGCTAGCGTACCGGTCCGAGAGCTCCTTGTCTGCATCGAACGCCCCTATGGACATCTCCAAAAGCTCATCGAAATCCCTGGTGAATCTCTTCGTATCTTTTTTGTATATCATAAAACTGGATACCACGCGTCTTTGGAGTAATACGCCGCCGGCGGTTAAAAGTTTATTAGGCCTCTACGCTGTTAAAACGCCCTTTTTAAGGGTATTTGGACTAATTCCAAACACGACTGGGTATGAAAACATTTATAAGGAAGACTAATCTCATAAAAGTAAGTACACAAAACATTTGTGTATGAGTAAAACCAGGAGGGTAAAATGGCAAAGAAAAAGGTAGAAGAAGTCAATGACGACGAAATAATAGACGAGGAAGAAGTCGGACTTGACGATGAGGACTTGGAAGAAGAATACGAAGAGTCCGAAGAAGAAGACCTAGAGTGATCAATAAAAAAATCCCTTTTAATTTTTATTTTTTTACTTTTTACGCTTTCTTTAGAACAAGAACAAGATTTTCATTTACAAATTCCTCAGAGATAAGCCCCTGGCCCTTTTCTCTCTGAAGTATCTTTAGGTACAGCTTGCTTCCCGAAACTGCCCTTACCTCTATAGAATTCTCCATCTTATTGACTTCTATGTCGGTTTTGTTCTTTACACCAGGCAATGATATCGAGTGTACTATCGTGTCGCCGTAATTGGATACCAGATCCTCCGGTTCTACAACCTTGCTCGCGCCTGTCATCTTACTGGCGGTCTCCCTGCTGGATTTCGAGCCCTGTCTGGTCTTCGGGGACGCTGGACTGCCTGCATCGGAGAAGTTACCGTTGACAACGCTGTTGAAGATCTGTGGCATGAGCTGGCCTATCATTTTAGTGACGTCTATATTTATCCCGCTTATGTTAAGGCCCTGTGTGTGCAGAGGTCTGCCGCACTGTGGGCAGAATTTCCACTCCTTCTGTACGGGTTCGCCGCAGAATTGACATTTTTTCTTGAACATAGTAGTATATCATCAAAGTAGGATGTAGACGTATATAAACTTTACATGGCGGAAAAGGATAAATTAAAGAAAAATCAGTTTAATAGTATGATAAAGTCATTGTTTTTGCTAGGCTTGGTTCTACTGGCAGTCGGAGGAGCGCTTTTCATAGGGGCAACTTTCCCTTACTCCAATCAGATTACAACTTACCTGTCCAGTTCTCCTCTGAATATGGCGTATACCACACTCATAATCGCGGTTGTGGGCATAGTACTTATGGGTATAAGTTTCAGAGTCTCCAAGATGGGCAAGTACTACAAGTTCTACTAAAGTATGGGGTTTATAGGTACCGATATAAGCAACTCTGACGCAGAAGTCATACTTACCTCCCTGGTAAAAGCTTATTCTATAATACCATCGGGGCTTAAGAGCTATGTACCGAGTCTCGAGAGGATACTGGAAGCAATACCTGATGAAGCCAGAAAATACTCCCTCAAGGACATAATAACGCTACTCGCATGGGCCGCGAAGAACGAGATCGTAATATAAGTAAAGGCAAAAAATCTCGTTTTCCCGGGTAAAGCTGGATTCTACCTGTAACTTGTCTGTCTTCTTGCCCTTGCAGCACTGCGGTACGGTTTCTGAGGTTCCGTCTGTCTCTTGTCGTCTACAAGCATCGCCCTGTCATACTCTAAGAATACCTTTCTGAGCGACTTCTCCTTCTTTACAAGCGCCTTCGCTATAACCGAACGAATAGCCTGTGCACGGGAGGTGTTCCCGCCGCCGTTTACTGTGACGCTAATATCGTATTTCTTGTACAGCCCGTCGGATAGCTCCAGCGGTTCCGATACTATCAATCTGAACAGGTTATCATTGTAGGCGGCTATGCCCCTGTTGTTTATAGTGACCTTCCCCTCGCCCTCTGTCGCCACGGCGCTTGCTATGGTCGTCTTTCTCTTTGCAATCACTACGTTATTCTTTTTCATATATTCTGTTTTAGGATGTTTGCCAGCTCGCTCACTTTTATCTTGTGAACGGGCCTGTCCATCTTTACTTTAGCAGTATCTATCATCTCTTTGTTTTTATACTCTTCAGGTACACCCTCGTATACCTTTATCCTTCTGAAAGCGTCCATTCCCTTGGACCTCTTTCTCTTTACCATTCCCCTTATGGATCTCTTTACTATTCCGATAGTAGTCCTGGGGAAGAAAGGTCCCTTTGCCATCGTACCTATCCTCCTTCTCTCCTTGTACTTGTAAACAATGGAATTCTTTCCGCCGATTATGACTATGTCGTTCGCGTTTACGATTACGACTTCGTCTCCCTCGAGAGCGGCTTTTGCGGCCTCTGTCGACAGTCTTCCTAAAATAGAATCCTTTCCGTTAAATATCATGGTATTTATTAACAATTCATTCAAATTTAAATCTATCTAAAGATATGAAAACAAAATAGCCTATGAAAAAGGAAACGAGGGAAGTCGCAGAAAAGCTGCAAAAAGGCGGCCTGGATATAAGGATACTTGAGTTCGGAGAACCCGCTGCCAGGGCTTCGGACGCCGCCAGACTTATAGGGTGTGATGTAGGGCAGATTGCGAAGTCGATTGTCTTCTCAGCCGACGGCGGTGATGCAGTCCTAGTAATTGCAAACGGGGGCGACAGGATAAATGAGGCTATTGTTAGCGCACTTATTGGAAAAAACGTACACAAGGCCGACCCGGATTTCGTCAGGACAGCCAGCGGGTTCGAAATAGGCGGAGTGCCCCCTTTAAGGACTGATAGAATAAAGTCTATCATCTTCGACAAGAAGCTGTTGGACTATGACAGGATATGGGCGGCGTGCGGAGAGGCGAACGTTGTGTTCTCCATTGATCCAAAAAAATTAGCCGACTATGATTCAGCTACCATAGCCGATGTAGCCGCCTGAAAATTAGCTGCGGAATGCGCTGAGCTTTTCTATCCATATGCTTTTGTCTTCTAGTTCAAGAGCCTGCTCACGGAAGTTCTTGAAACTTATGTTTGATACCGGGTTCGTCTCTACTTTTCCAGAAATGTTTGCCAGCACTATCAGCTCCAGAGACTTGGAGTCGTCTGGCAGCTCCACCTCATTAACTTTATCAAGACCTATGTTAAATTTTTTCAGGACATTTACGGCCTTCTCCTTTGCCGAATCGTAGTTCTTAGCCCTGAACTGGTAAATCGAATAAGAATGCGAGTACATTGGGCGCAGAGACACGCTACCGGAATAATCGTGATAGGTTCCTACCTCTCTCTTCACATCATACACCGCTAAAAACTTTTCAAGCTTTCCCATAATACACCTCCCTTATATCAAGAAGGGGGTATCTTCCTATTAAACTTTAAAAAAGTGCAGAATTTTTCTGCTGCACATCAAAGCTTTGCCCTGCCTCTTACCAGACTGGCTACAAAGATTATACCGATTATAGCAAGGACCGCCAGCTCTACTATGATGTTATAGACGCTGTAGTACTGCGTCAGCGTGTAGATCTCCCCGGTACTTATCAGGAAATTCGCTTCGTCTACTATCAGGCCCGTTCCGAAACCGAACGCCATAGCCAGCAGATCCATCAGATATTTGTTCTTGGTCAGGTCTTTGTTGAAGGCGAAGAATACCAGCCCGCTCACTATGACGAATATTATGCCTATGAAGAAATGGTGCACCACCACTCCGTCCACCTCGAGGTTTATGTTTCCCCCGAAGGCCACGTAAGTTCTTGCGAAGATTATTGCCAGGAGTATTCCTATGAATATGAAGAATGTAGGGTTTTCAAGGATGGTTCTTTCCAACAAAGTCTGTCTTTTCATATCAACTATTTATTCTGGACGCTTTTATATAGAATACGTGGGCCGGTGGTCCAACGGCATGACGTCGCTTTCGCAAGCTTTTTTTCGAAAATGGCGAAGACTGAGGGTTCAAATCCCTCCCGGTCCATATTATTTAATCCTCTAGGTATACGCGTCTATGATTGTCTTTTGACCATACGAACTTGTTCATTATGAACATCGAGGAGGTCGATACCGCTATTATAGACATCAGGGATATCGTAGTAAAGGCTGTCTTCCCGAGCACGTAAGAGTATCTTGCTATGACGCTTATTATCAGTATGTCTGCCGCAAGGGCGCATAGAAGCAGGGCGTTAAACTTTCCTAGCCTGTATGCCGAATTCAGCAGTCCCCTGTTCCTGAAGTTCATCTTCTCGTTCATCATGAAGTTAGAGAGTCCGCTTATCTCCCCCGCTATCAGCACCGCTATGGGATAGAAAAGACCCAGGCTAAGGCTTAGGTAAACTGCAATCAGGTTTATCATATACGAAAGGGAGGATACGACGCTGAACAGGACTGATGTCCTGTTGAAGCTCTTTAGTATCGATTCGACGCTCTCCTTCAGATTGAAGTCGGGGGTCCTCTTCTCGTAATCGTCGCTTATTATCTCCGTTATAGGTATGTTTCCGGAGTTGAGAAGATTTACCGATTCGACGAGGAATGCCTTGTCACTCAGCTTAGTCTCCATCAGCAGCTCTGCCGCGTCCCTGGTATAGATCCTGTTTAATGAAAACCCGTTATAAGCGTTTCCGAATGCTAAAACGTTGGCGATCTCCGTTACTACCATCTCCGCCAGATTCCTTTTCCTCGACACTATAAGATTTCCCCCGTTTATGTACTTCAGGAACCACACGGCGTTGTGAACCGCGTATCCTTCGAAGGTGACGATCTTCTCTACTCCGAGGTTAAGGGCGGCTGAAAAGCCCAGTCTTATTGTGTCGCCTATGTTAGGATTGTGGGAGAATTGGACTAATTTCAGGTTTTTGAACTCTGTTTTTGGATAGTTTGAATCTATTATGACTATGGCCTTCTCGTCCAGGGAATCATCTATCTTTGTAAGGAACTTAAGCTTCTCCTCTTCCTTCAGCGAATCAGAATCGAAAATTAACAGTGCTAGCCTCGGACTATTCATTAATAAATAATGCCATTCTACAGTATTTAAATTTGTGGGAGTACCTCTTGAAAGGTAACTCTTCTGAATTTAGAAATTTTCCAACTATTTTATGGACTTTATGACCATCTGGCCCATCATGTCAGAATAAGTGACCTGAACGCCATCTACGATCTTCTCCTTGAGTTCTTCCGGGATGCTAGTCTCGAAAACGTCGTAGGTCTCCAGGTCCATAAGCTGTACCTTGTCTCCATTTATGCTTATGACCTGTGCGTTTCTCTTCTCTATTATCGGAATCTTTGCCCTGTCATCTGCGGACATTACGAAAACCCTCTTTTTGCCGTCGAGTATTCCCACCGCCTCTACCCTTGCCTTAGCGTGTCCGTGTTTTCCGGGTGCGCTCAGTGATATATCGGTTATTTTGCAGAGAAACTGGTCTTCAACAAGTATAGAATCGCCTTTTCTTAATTCATTTATTCCTGCTACTTTGAACTCCATGACTTACATTAAACTAACCCAGAATATAAATATGTTAGCTTCTGATTTCATATTTCGCGATAATATTAAAACTAACAGGTACAATAATGTTTATGGAAAAGAATTTCTCCGAGAAAGCTATAGAGATATCCAAACGATACGGTGGAAAAATAACCATAAAGCCTACTTTACCAATCAAATCGCTAGAGGATTTCTCATACGTCTACACTCCGGGTGTAGCCGCTGTTTCCACGGCGATAAGCCAGGATGAGAAGCTATCATGGGATATGACATGGAGGTGGAACACGATTTTCATAGTTACTAACGGCACCAGAGTCCTTGGATTGGGGGATATAGGGCCTTTGGCGTCTCTGCCCGTTATGGAAGGCAAGTCGCTTATCTACAAAGAGCTCGGAGGAGTGAATGCTATCCCGATACCTATAGCGACGAAAGATGTTGACGAATTCGTTAATGTAGTGAAAAATATATCTGTCACCCCGGGCGGCATACACCTAGAGGATATCTCCTCACCATTCTGCTTCGAAGTGCTCGAGAAGCTTCAGAACGAACTCCGGGTTCCGGTATGGCACGACGACCAGCAGGGTACTGCTGCTGCCACCCTCGCCGGACTGATAAACTCTATGAAACTTGTAGGGAAAGACCTGAAGAAGGCGAAGATAGTCATGATAGGAGCCGGTGCCGCGAACATCGCGCTGTTCAGGGTTCTTGAGAAGTACGGGGTGGACGTAGGCAGCATAATAATAGGTGATAGCAAGGGCCCGCTCTATGGCAGCAGGGACGATGTAGAGATTCTTAAGACCGAGAACCGCTGGAAATACGAAATAATGAAGAAATCTAACAGGGAAAACGTATCTGACGCGATCAAATCTTTCGACGGTGCCGACATAGTTATAGGTTTCAGCAGAGAGGGTGGGATAAAGCAGGAATGGATAAGGAGGATGGGTGATAAACCGGTTGTCTTCGCAAACGCGAATCCTGTTCCCGAGATAATGCCAGATGAGGCTAAGAAGGCCGGAGCATACATAGTCTCGACCGGAAGGTCGGATTTCCCAAACCAGATAAACAATAGCCTGATATTTCCCGCGCTGTTCAGGGGCGTACTTGATTCTAGAACCACAAAGATAGACGATGCCACGGCGATAGCCGCGGCAAATGAACTTGCCGCCTTCGCAGAAGAGAAGGGGCTCAGCAGCGAATACATAGTCCCGACTATGCAGGAGAGGGAGATTTATCCGAGAATAGCCGCTGCGGTTGCCCAGGACAGCGTGGACAGGGGATTAGCCGGAATCAGGGAGAACAGGGAGTTCTTCTACGAAAAAGCCAAGAAGATTATAGGACTAAAGTAGATTTTCCGGACCCGATTCTGGTTGCTTCGGTTTCCCGCCGTAAATCCACTTTTCATCGAGAATGTCATATGATAAACCATGCGGGTAGCAGTCGGATTTGTCGTTTACAAGTACGTGCAGCGGGATTGAATTGATTATCTGTGGCTGATAGAGGGAAGATACGTGCACGACTGGTAGGCGAACCCACCAGTTAGTGCTTTACAGAAATTATCTGTACTTGTATCCGATGTTCTCGTAAGACAGCAGCTTTACGGACTGACTGCTTCCGAAAACCTTGCTTCCTATGACATATTCAATCTCGCTTTCTTCGGCAGACTTGACTATTTCGTCAGTTATCGTGCCGTCGAGTACGAGCATGTATATGTTCTCTATGTTAAGAATGGATGCCTCTACCTCTTTGTAAGGTATCTTACCCATTATCTCATAGTTCTTGTTCACTAAGAAAGCCCCCCTCGTGCCGACTATCTCGTTTATGAAACTGATAGCCTTATCTTTTATTTCCTGAGGTACTTCCACCTGTGGCTGCTGAGGTTGGGCGTGCCCTACCGGGGCCTTCCTCTCGTGCGTTTCCCTCCTAAGAAGCGAAGGATCGTATTCCTCTATAGGAACCCTGAGCCTAAGAGACTGGTTTATCTCCTTCTTAGAGAGCTCTTCAACCTCTGTTCCGCTGGGGGCCTTTGCTATAAAGTCAACGTGACCCTGCTGAAGGAAGGAGTTTATTATCATCTCCCCTCCCCTGTCACCATCAACAAACAGCGTTACGGTCTTCTTCCTGCTCAGGTCTATGACTGTCTTAGGTATATTTGTACCGTTCATACCTATGACGTTCGCGAACCCGTGCTTAAGCATGTTCATAACGTCCGCCCTGCCTTCTACGACTATCACTTCCTCCGAATCGTTTACATCCGGTCCGGCAGGCAGCTTTTCAGATCCGTACTCGACGAACTCCTTCTGTCTAACGTCTTCGTAGAGCTTCTGGAGCAGTTCGGTTGTGTCCACCTGAGAGGTCTTTAGAGCCTCATCAAGAAGCTTCTGGGCCTTCTTCATTATGTAGTCGCGCTTGGACGCCCTTACATCCTCTATCTTGTCGACAGTAACTGTAGCCTTGGAAGGCCCTATCCTGTCTATAGTCTCTATCGCAGCTCCTATGAGCGCCGTCTCTGCTATACCCAGAGAAGTCGGGATAGTTATCTCACCGGCGGTCTTTCCGCTCGAAGAGGAACTCTCGACGTTTATTCTTCCTATTTTTCCATTCTTTTGTGCTTCCCTTAGATCTAGTTCTTCACCAAGAAGACCTTCAGTCTGACCGAAAACCGCGCCTATGACGTCTGGTTTATCGACTAGACTATCAGCCGTAAACTTTGCGTGAAGGACGTACTTAAAAGAAGCTGGTCCTATCTTTGCCATGTTCAACACCTCCAAATTTTAAAAAGACCTCCTATCGGGTCTAGTTGTAATCGTAAACCGGGGACCAATGGCCCACTCAGCTGACTAATATTATTAATTATATTATTATCCTCATTTATGGCTTATATAGTTATCTTATGGCTGTTTCTGCCCGGTTTGTAGCCTCTTACTCCGGCCTTGTGTATTAATAGGAGCTCTTATCATAAGAGAATATGGCGCCGAATCCGACCAGGAAGGCCGCTTACGGATTATCTGAACTGGAGAGATCGTTGTCAGATTCATTCGATTCTAGGACTATACTGTGCAAATCCCCTTTCATGAACCCGGATACCGACGACAGGTGCGAGAAACTGGCATACTTCGGTGACAGCAGCAAGTGGATGGAAGTTTATTATGAGGACGAACCGTACTCCGGACACCATACTATAAGGCCTGCGAGCCTGATAATAACCAGACTTTACAGGATACTCGACTCAAAACAATCAGAAAAGCCGTTTCAAACGACCAAAAGACTGTCGAATCTCGGTCTGGACGTTTCTATATACGAGACTAGAAAGCCTGTGCAGGACGAAATGCGGGGTATGCTCGAAAAGTCCTATTCATCCCTGAGAGAGGATGAGGAGGACGGAGTGGAGAATATCTATGTCGAGGCTCCAACATGGTTTATGATACGCAAAATAAGACAGGATATCAAGGATAAGCTGGCATCCGGAGAAGGCACGGAGGTCATGGTGGAAGTCCGCATGGACAACGTAAACTACACCATTGATTCCGTCTCAAAGGCGCTGTCGGAAATATCAAAGGACTGAGCTTGGCAAAAGGATTTATAGACGTTCCCTGCAATATACTGGTATGTCCAATGGTTTTGGTACTTTGAAGATAGGGATGCTGTTTGCGGCATTGTCACTGATGCTTGTAGGCTTCGGTGCACTCATAGGATACTTTACAGGCTATATACTGGTCTGGATGTCGCTTTTCCTTGGCATAGCCCTGGTTATGAATATAGTGTCATACCTCAAGAGCGATTCCATAGCGCTCAGGATGACTAATTCCAAGCTGATCCAGAGGAAAGACGACCCGAGATTCTACGGAATAGTCGAGAAGGTTGTCAAAAAAGCCGGCATACCTATGCCACGTGTTGGGATAATGCCAACCGATGTCCCGAATGCTTTCGCCACCGGAAAGGATGAGAAGCACTCCGTCGTGGTGGCCACTAGCGGTATACTAAAAATGCTGAACGATGAGGAGCTTACTGCAGTCTTGGGGCACGAGATAAGCCATATAACTCACAAGGATATCCTGGTAACAACAATAGCCGCTACGATAGCGACTATCATATCCTATATAGGCAATATGATACTCTTTTCCATGCTTTTCGGAGAGGGAGAGCGGGGAAACAACGGAATAATCCTACTGATAGCTGCTATTCTTATACCATTAGGAGCAATGTTCGTACAGTTGGGCATCTCCAGAAGCAGGGAAGCCGATGCGGATGAAGGCAGCGTCCGATTGATAAGAGACCCAGATGCACTTATATCATCCCTTGAGAAGATAAGCAAGCCTATACCGAGAAGAACGACATTCCCCCAGAGCCGGAACAACCCGCAGCCGGGTGCATATTCGTCTATGTTTTTAGTAAACAATTTCAATGGGCATTCCCTGCTTAATTTGTTTTCAACACACCCGTCATTGGAGAAGAGAATAAAGAACATAAACAGGGTAAGGAATGAGTTGAAGATATAAACCGACTATATCACCCGACTGTTTTAAATTTAAACCAGAATATACTAATTAGAAGATATGCTCCTGTAGTCTAGCTTGGACAGAATGCTGGTTTGCGGAACCGGTGACCCGGGTTCAAATCCCGGCGGGGGCAATCTTGTTTGGGGATAATGCTATCTACCTAAAATGAGACTAATTGGACATTCCACTAGTTTACGGTGCGTGAAATATTTTAATATAAGTTACCTCCTATAAAGTGTAGTAAAAACGATACGGTGGAATAAAACATGACATTGAAAGAGATATTAGAAGCTAGGAGCAGATTTTCCATTGCCAGTCAGTTAGGGGCCTATTTTGACCCTATCCATTCAGAACCTTACTCTTTCAAGATTGATTTGACTCTTCTTTGCGATTGCGGAAATGTCTATAAGCAGAAAGAGAAGTTCGATTTCAAAACAGTAAGGCGCAATTCGACACGCGATAATCCATACACTACTAAACGTCGATCCGAATGTGTGGAGTGCGGGTCAAAATCACTGCTCGAGTTTTATTTAAATGCGACAAGTAGAAATTCGGAGTCTACCATCAAAGTGGCTATAGGGCTGGAATAGAGCAATAAAAAATTAGAATAAATCCGCCCAAACAAACAGTCCACTTTCAATCTGATTTATCAGCTCTGGATTCTCGTTAGAATAAGCGTCGAGTGATCTTGACAGAAAATATTAATAGAATGGGCCTTATGCAGATAAAATGAGCCTGGTGATATCGGCGATAATTGTAATCGCGATACTGCTTTTCGTGCTGTTTGTCTATTCAGGGTCTTTGTCTATTAACCATAATAACTCTGCCGGAGTTCAGAATCCACTCCAAGAATACGCAGTTTCCTGCGACGCCGCCTGTATGATCTCCTCTGCCATGAATAATGTAACAGCCTGGTGCGATTTTCAGAATTTTCGGGATAATATTACCGGAAACGTGTATAACTGTGCTAGTGTCCCGAACGGAACGACAAGCTGTCTGTTCAATAATACAACATATTACTGGAATTCTACGTTCGGTAGCCCTTACTGTGCTAACCACACATCTTGAGTTTCACAGCCGCTCGTGCGGAAAAATACCTATAGAAGAACTTTAATTTTCGTTTTGCATTCGAATAAGGTAATGAAGATACGCCAGATAGGTATTGGTAGAAAATAACTGTATTATTAAAATAACCTTTGCCGATTTTCTGCGATGGGGAATATCGCTGTCGGTTGTGCAACTTTATAAATACTGGTCATAAAAAATAGCTATGGACATAATAACCGCGATACTTATACTGCTGGCATCGGGTATAATAGCAGGTAGGGTATCCAATAAGTTCGGAATTCCGGAAGTCGCCGGCCAGCTATTGGTGGGTTTCATTCTCGGCCGGGCTGTGCTTGGCTTTGTGGTCCCTAGCCAGTCGCTCACAAGCATAGCCGATATAGCGCTGTTTTTCATAATACTTCTGCTCGGAATCGAAGCGACTTATAAAACGTTAACATCGAATCCGTCAGAGAGCACAGTGCTCTCATTTGGGAGTTTTGTCATCCCTGTTATAGTGATGGCTGCTATCTCCTATTTCGTATTCGGATTCAACGTAGTGCAGTCTATAGTTGTCTCGATGGGAGTAGGAGTTCCTTCAATATCCATAGTTTCAGTGCTGCTAAGGCATTATTCGCTGATAGGAACGGAAGACGGAGACAAAATACTTTCCAGTGTGGTCATATCGGATATACTGGCATTTACTACACTTGCCATACTGTATAAGTCCACAAACATCATGAATATATTCTTCCTGGTGGCAACCCTACTTATCTTTATAGTAATCATGCTGATTATAGCAAGGCTGCTACGCAGACACTACAAGTTTGTAAGAAAGTTTTTCCAGAGTCTATCAAAAAGACGCGACGGAGAGGGTTTGATATTCGCGATAGTCATACTACTAGGGCTCGGTATAGCATCAATCCTCCAACTGATCGGGGTAACGTTCGTGCTCGGCGCTTTCTTCGCAGGCATGATTTTGGAGGAATTTGTCGTGGGTAAAAAAGTCTTTGGGACCCTGACACGCACATTCAAAAGACTGGATGATAGCTTCTTTATACCAGTGTTTTTCACCATAGCTGGTGCAGCCGCTACTCTGCCTTCACTGGGCGGCATAACGATACTGATCGTTCTTACGGCTGCGAGTGCCATTTTTAGTACTGCGCTAGTTTCCTTCTTTGGTGTAGAGGTCTTCAGAAAAATGAAGGCGAGCAGCGCAATGTCGATACTGGGTGGAAGAGGTGCAGTCGGTGTTGTTATAGGCAGTATCGCCTTTGCCGGCGGGCTTATAGACGCATCTGTATATTCGATTATAATCCTGGGTACGCTGATATTGGCGGTTTTCTTTTCTGTGTTTTTCAAGCCAAAGGCAAAAAGAGGCTCCAAGTAATATACACACCGGATTCATTAATCCAAAAATTTGGCGTGCCCTATAGGATGTACTGAAATATGCTTTTTTAAGATGCAAGTGTCTAATAACACCATGAAGTGGCCTGCACTTTTGGTCATTGGTGTAATAGCCGGAGTTCTATTAGCTCTCCTCACAGGACTCATAAATACAACGTCTAATGTGGTGGGTGCGGAATGGTACGGATTCCCGTTCACATGGCTGATAAAGATGATGCTGGCACCGCAGTACTACCCATGGACGATCCAGTATCTTCAGCTAGTAGCCGACTTAGCTGTTTGGATTCTAGTATCCTGGGCGATAATATTCGTTGTAGTCTACTGCAAAAAGGCAACTACGAAAAAGACGCCGGTTAGAAGAAGAGCAAAGAGAAAAAGAAAGTAGAAATCAGCGTAGCTTGACTATGATACCGCCGAAATTTTGCAGCTGCTCCAAAGATTCATCCCTCTCATCAAAGAATATGATATCCACGCCGTTCGAATCAAGAGAATTGATAACATCCTTGTTCTTGAAGACGTAGTCCTTTGTTACTATTGCCTGGATGACTCTGCTATCGTGCAGGGTGTCCTCCATACCCTTCTTTCCGTAGACGTACTTTTCATTTCCTTTCGATATCTCACCTATGTACTCGTTAATCAGATTCCTCTGTGTAGCCACCTTAGTCCTACTTATCATTTCATTTATCTTGTCCTTACTTATCAGTTCCTTCAGCCCTGTATCGGCGTAAGAAACCGTTTCGTAGGTAACGCTCATTCCCTTAAGTAATCCTTTCCTGAGATCCTCGTTGTCTATGGTGGTCCCTGCGACTATGAAAACGTTCCACTTCCTCTTTGCGTATTCCTCCGCCAAAGCCGTTCCTAGCTTCTCTATGAACGCTTCCCTGCTTTCGTTCTTGAACCGCTTACCCTGAACGCTGTGCTTGACCTCATATAACCTCCTTACTGAGTAGTTTGTTATCTGGTAGAGTATACCATATCCGGGCTCGTAGACGCATACGAAAACCTTTGGCGACCGTTCCTGTGCCTTTCTCAGCATATTGATCTGGAACGTCATTATCTTCTGTTTACCCAGATTGAACGCACTCTTCAGCTTCAGCTCCAGTGTGTGGTACTTGTGGAGGGGAATGTCCTTGTCGGAAGAGTAGAATATCCTCCCGCTTATCCTTAGCGCTTTTTCTGCCGGCTCCACGTCCTCCACTTCTATGCCTATCTTAACGACTTTTACAACCTGCTCTCCGGCTACTTCCATCTTTCTTTTTGAATAAGCGACGAGCCGGTCTCCTTTTTCCATTATATATTGTAGGACTATCAGATCGTCATACGAGTTTACCAGCGCCCTTATGATGTTTTTCTTTGTGTCTATTTTCAGTGATTTCATAGTACTTCTATAAGAGTATAGACGAGACCGGATATCATAATAATTGCCGTGAACAGTATTAGATAGCCGTTTCCTGGCACTAAATAGGCTGGTTTGGTCTTCTCTTTCTTTCTTGCCAAGTACACCGCAATCAGGACTATCACTGACAGGATTGAAATGAATATTCCGCCTGTAAGCTCAAGGACATAAACGAAATTCAGGTTTATCAGGGCAAATATTAACGGAATCAGCAGTGCTGGCAGCATGCTCAGTTTCCTGTCCATCTTAAAGTCGTAGGAGAATGAGTCCATAAGCACAAGGCTCAGTGCAAGATAGGGGGTTATCAGGAGGAAGACGGTCGTCACTGCAAATAGTATATCATAGTAAAATGAGTGTATCGATTCTGTTGCTACCTGCGAAACACCGGTTCCGAATGCTCCTATAAACGCGAACGTAAAGAAAAGGTATATTGCTATTGCTATTGCGAAAGACACTAGTATTACCTCTGTCAGTTTCTTCGTTCCCCCAAGCTCCGCCTTAATCTCCGGTATTACAGTATATCCCGTAAGGGAGAAAAGTACCACACCAAACGGACTTAGAAAGTTTGCTGTGCTCATGTGGCTGAAATTGTTTAAATTTAGTAGGATAAGGACTGATATTGCTGACGCGAGGATGAGCCCTATTTTTATGAAAAGAAGTGGGACTTCGACGTTTTCCACCTCACGATAGCCTTTATAGATTATTGGCAGAGTCAGAAGGAAAATCAAAAGGACTGCCATCTGAAAGGGTAGACCAAATAGCAGTGTGAACACTAATGCTATACCGGATAGGTATGCTATCTGTGCACCGTAAATCGTCAGTATCTGAATTACAAGTACCAGTACCCTAAACCTCTTTCCCATGTACTCGCTTACTATTACAGGGAGCTGGTGAAAACGCTTGAATCTGGAAGACAATTCTCCTGTATACATAGTTATCAGGATGGATGCCAAACCCAATAGAGCAAAAAGGCCCAATGCGGGGAAGAAGCCTGTTTTCGAAACGGCGTACGGCAGGCCTAATATACCACCGCCTACTATGGTTCCTACTGTCGTACTTATAGCCGCAAGATATTTTCCATCCATACAATAATATTATATTTAAACCGCAACATTACTAATATGCTTAAGCCCTCGTAGTCTAGAGGCCAAGGACAGCGGCCTCTCGAGTCGCAGACCCGGGTTCAAATCCCGGCGGGGGCAATCTTGTTTGGAATAGTACTATCTAATAGAAACAGCACAAATTTAGAGCACCTGCGAGAAATTGAACTGCATTTAGTATTAAAATTACGCACACTTTTTATTAATGACAGTTTTATGCTTTTCTTTCCGAGACTTCTTTCCAATAAGAATCATCGATTTTGTGTTTCTCTAGAAAAGAGTTCACCTTTGCAAAGTCATAATCTGATTTGTATAGTGCATGCTCCATGTTTTTTATGGAAGAATAAAGAAGGCCTTTTGTGTTGTTCGCATATGCCGCCGCGTATGATACAAAAACCATAAGAGAGCCCAAGGCCATCATTCCTGCCTTTAGAGTTCTGCGGTTTGATGTTAGTGCGAAATAACCCGAGTACACCCTAGCGAAAAAATCCTTGTCGCTGGCGTATTTTTCAACAAGATTTGAGAGTCTTTTCTCGCCTATTTCCCCGTACAACCTATCCACAGCACAGGCTTGAAGGTTCAAGACGTCTTTTTTTGATTTGTCGCCGTTGGTTTTCGAATCTACTCCCATCTCAGAAGCTTTTTCCAGTATTACATCAGAGAGAATACCAGCCAACTTACTTTTATCATTTGTCATAATCTTCCTTTGCTACTAAATTATAAATTTCTAAGAGCTCATATCCTATTTAAGCTTTAGATCCTTCTAAGAAAGCTACCTAATTAAAAGAAGTCTTATCCAACTCCATCAGACTCATGCCAAGCATATAGTCCTTTGGTTCGTAAAGAAGTGAGTTCACTTTTGTCTCCAGGGCGCTATGATCCGCGCTGCTCTCGTATTTGAGCGCACATTTCATAGCATTCTCAAGGTAACTATTAGCTTCCGTGTATTCAGATTTATTTTCCCTTATGAATTCTCGCCTGTTGATACCATAGCCGAAGCTCTTGATATTATTGTAATTCAGCACCAGCGATAGTTTATTGTCGAATGCATCCGTATCTATTGTCTTGTTTTCTTTACCTATGGACTCTATGAAAGCTACAGTCTCTCTCCAGCCTCCCCCATTGATGACCGTCCTTTCCTTGAAGGAAAGATTGATTCCCGAGTCTTTCAATATATTCGCAAGATTTATTTTCATAGTTTACCTCCGTAAATTTTAATAAATAAAATAAGAAGACATCATGTATATAAACGTTGGCGAATGAAAAGAAGTTGGAAAATTTCCAGATGTCTGAGTATATGGTGTAGATTACGCCTTCCACGCACTTGTTTGTAGCAGCTGATGCAGAATAACCATCTTAGCAAGATTGCAAAAATCTTTTTAATTTAAAAAAATAGTACATGGAACGAATTTACTTACCGTTTATACAAAATATGATGGATACGGATAGGATAACTGTTTTAAATGCGAACCGCAATATTTTAGTATGAGTTTCAAAAGCGTAAAACTTGACTATCTGCTTGAAGTGGAGAAATTCGAGAATGCTCTCTTAGGGTCCTTCAAAGAGCTAGGGTATACAGTAACTAACAACAAAGGAAAGGTATTCGAGGAATTGATACACATAGGAAAAGATGGATACGGCAAGATGGCCCCTCTCCAAAACCTAGATTTCCCGCTAGTGGCAAATGATGATGACCACGGCAGAAATCCTTACTATGACAGGATTAAGAGAACGTACTCCGGAAAAGAATACGTGATAAAGAGGAAACAGGGCATATTCCATAGACCGACAGAACTAAAATTGGTCACCAGATACCTGATGAGGGTAGATCTTGGAGGAAAAGAGCCCAGATTCTCATTTAAAGAAGACATCATCACCGGCTTGACCATGTACAGTCACGATTCCAACGACATGGACATGATGGAGCTCCTCCAGATGCTTTATAATAAGACTGGTATAGAAATGACTATTAATGGTTAGGATGCGGGAATCTTACCGCTGCTGAAGAAGCGCTGTTTTTATCGATTCTTGAATTGAATATGACATGCGTAAACATTTACATTTGGTAAATAGAATGAAACTCTGCTCTCACTGCAGGTATTCCCTGTTTGTATCTATACCGTAGTTCTTTAGGTACCCGACGGAAAAATTATATAGGTATTTGGAAAATCTCCTGCCTGCCCACCCTTCCATGTTTTCCGCTTTTTCAAGGATGGCGTCTAGTTTGGATTCTATCTGCGGTCTTGTCAAAGGAACCGAAGTGCCTTCATTAACCTCACTTTCGGATAGTTGCCTTTTCTTTACTGCCATAATAGGAGGAAAACTAGTCAGTGGAATTGTCTGCTGCACTGTGCGATTTGGGACATAGCCGTTTACCCATCTGTCCACATTATCGGCTGCAACATTGCCTGCAATGTTTTTGATAAAACTCAGGGAGAACAGCGGCGTCCTACTTCTGTAGATATCAGTTTCGGTCATATCGGTAATATTTATTTGAGAAGTTTGAATCCTATCTTCGTGCCTAGTTTCTGGTTCATTCCAAGCCCTATAAGCAGCATTCCCAGCGGCTCTAAGTATCTTGCCGATTTAAGTGGTCCGGCGTCGACGGATTCAAATCCAATCTCGTTTCCTATCTTCATCACCACTTCTTTCGCGCGGCCATCATCAGATGCTACGAACAGCGTCAGTGAGCCTTCGCCCACTTTACCATTTGACATATTTTCTGCAAAAACGTAGTTGAAAGCTTTTACAACCTTTGCGCCGGGTATCAGTTTCTGCATCTCTTCCGCTGCAGATGTGTCAAAGCCCATGGCTAATTCCCATTTCTCGTTTAGAGCATTTGTCACATCTATGGCTATCTTGTCATTAAAGTTGTCTCCACCTATAGAATTTATAGTCTCGGAAGTAGAATGATGCGGCACAGCGAATATTATTACTTCAGCCCACTGAACTGCCTCCTTCATCGTTACAACTTCTGCGCCTTCGGGTGCTTTTGATTTTGAAGGATCCCTAGAACCGAATTTTACCTCGTTTGACCCGTTTTTTATTCCCCCGAAGAGGGCTTTACCTACATTACCTGTTCCAAGAATTGCTATCTTTACCATGATTATGACTGTCAGTAGATACTTTTAAGATTTTCCTGATGATAAGAAACGACTACTTTCTCACATAGTTATTAAGTATCTTTACGACCTGATCGTCCTCTAGCTGCTCGAAATTATCGTAGTATTCCCCTATTGCATAGAGGGTTTCCGGAGTCTCGATAACGATGACGTCATCGGCTTCCTTCTTCAATTCCTCAACGGAATCTTTTGGTGCCACGGCGACTGCCACTACGACCTTCGCCGGTTTCTTTTTCATTATGTACCTTATAGCGCACAGCATCGACAGCCCCGTAGCGACCCCGTCATCGACTATTATTGCTATCCTACCCTCTACGTTCTTCTCCAGCCTGTCTTCCATGTAGACTCTAGACCGTCTGCGTATCTCCTTCATTTTCTCTTCTTTTTCTTTCTCGATGTAATCCTCCTGTATCCTCATTTCCGAGATTACACGCTCATCAAAAACCGCTGTCCCATCTTCAGCTACCGAACCTATCGCCATCTCCTCCTCATATGGTGCGCTAATCTTCTTGTTTATAAGCAATCCTAGCCTGAAGCCCGTGACTTTGCATATCTCATCCGCTATCACGACGCCTCCTCTCGGTATCGCCAGAACAACGCAGTCTTTCCCCTTGTACTTTGCCAGAAGTGATGCGAGCTTCTTTCCGGCATCCACTCTGTCATGGAACATATAGAGATAATATAGGTTAATAGATTAAAATCTCTACTTTACCCTCAAGGCATTGAATATTACGGATATATCAACGAATTCCTGCAGGATTGCACCGACGGTGGATAGTACTCATTACGAGTGTTTTTGCTCTTTCTAAAGCAATATGCCATAAATAGGGATTACCGTATAAAACGTGGAAAAATGCTTTATAAATGCTTTAATTGAGAAACGGCATAAACACATTGTATAAATAGGTATAATGGGATCTAAGAGACCTAACTCAAGCGACGATGCGAGGTCGAGAACGATTCAGATAGCTGTTCTACTTGCAATAATATCGATTTCGATGGCCATAACGGCTATTATTCTGTATGGAGGGGTTGCGATACAGCAGCCGTCGAACGGATATCAACCGAATCAAGGTGCATTTGGGAATATTGCAACTTTCGCCGAGACCTCCTCGTGCACTGTTGTACTTTATCTGAATAGCCAGACAACTAACTCTACGATAACCTACGGTACGACATCAAACTACACTGCTGTTTTCACAGCGACCACTAGTGGAAAGGGTCCAGCCGCTCCTGCGTTCACATACAGATTATATGTTAATGGGACATTGGTGGCTACATCCACTACTAGTACCAATCCCACAGGTTCCACAACGCTGAATAACATTCTCCTTAGAAGCGCAAATAAGTATATAGTTACGGCTAATTCTAGCGGTGGTTCAAGCAACTGTGCAATCGTAAGACAACAGATAATAAATAAGGCTACACCCACGATAACACTTACCGCTAAACCGGGTAATTTTACCTATAATGGAACACATGATACCATAACAGGTTCGTCACCTCGGTGAACAGTCAGGTAACGGGAACGCTGTACATAAACAATACGGCAAAAACATCACCATACACGAACGCCACGGCAAACACTTATGTTGCATGGTTTAACACGACATCAAACCAAAACTATACCGTAGGCTCAAAGAAGCTTATTGCTAAAATCTCAAAAGCAACACTTACACAGACACTAACATCTCTCCCGTCCGGAAGCTATGTGTATAACAATACTACGCCTGTTATTACGGATACTCTGTCTGGAACTCTGATTCCAGGGCAAATTGGCCTTTCATTCGATCTCTATAACAACAGTGCGTCTACCGGCTCTGCAAAGACGAGCACGCTGAACACAAGCAGCTTCACTTTTCCGGCGCTTAGCGGGATATATGGCGGTGCCGGAGACTACAAATACTCATCAGTCTCCGGAGGAAACCAGAACTATTCCGTCACTACATCGCCAGTGATTACTGTCAATATTACCAAAGCCAGTCCTTACATGACGCTTACATCCAGCCCGCCCGGAAACTTCACCTATAATGGAACTCCTTTAAGATTTGATACGGTGATATCAACGATAAATAACCAGCTGTTCGGTGGGGTTTACAACAATGGAAAGCTAGTAACATCACTAGTATCTTCGTACACATACTCCAATGCAACAGCTGGACTGTATGTGGTGGTATTCAATACAAGCGGGAACCAGAATTACACCGCACGTTCACTTTCTAAAGAAAAGAGGATATACAAAGCAACGATAACCCAGATACTGTCATCCAATCCCGCTTCACCTTTCCACTACAATGGGTCTTCGCCGGTGATAACCGATACAGTATCATCAAACACTATCCTAGTACCGGGACAAACCAGGTTGGCCTTTGGCCTAAATAATAATTCCGTACCGACGGGTTCAACCGCTTCAAGCAGCCTTAGCACGAACAGTTTTAAATTCTCGCCCCTAACCGGAAGATATGCGGCGTCTGGACTGTATTCCTACACTGCGAACAGCAGCGGTAATGAAAATTATAGTGTAAACGAATCCGCACCGTTGACTGTGAATATAACGAAGACTGCGCCGTACATGATGATAGGGGTGAAGTACCCCGGACTAGTGTACAACGGGAGCCTGCAAAACATTACTGCTATAATAAACACGTTTAACAGCCAACTGTCAGCAACTATGTATGTCAACGGGAAAAACACGTCATACACGAAGATATTGGCATCGTACCTTAATGCCACCGCCGGAAGCTATGCTGTCTGGATGAATACCACTGGTAACAGAAACTACTCCTCGCTGTCACTAGCAAAAACTGTTGTGATAAGCAAAGCTGTGTTAAAACAAAATCTGACCGTCCTCCCGAATGCAAGTTATCCGTACAACAAAACAGCACCTAGAATAGATGTGCAGATATCTGGCCCCAATCTGGGGAACCAGACTGGCCTAACACTATCATTGTACAATGGAACACACTACACGGGTTTAATGTATAATCTTTCCCATGGTAGGTATACATATAACTTTTCCGGCCTCCCGAATGCGTATATGAACGCCGGCTACTATCACTTCTACACGAAGTTAAACGGCAACAGAAATTATTCTTCCATAAATTCGTCGGTTATAGGGGTTAATATAACCAAACTATACGCCAGCCTGAACATAGATGTGCTCAACTTTAATTACACCGGTGTATTGAGAACCCTTCTATTCAATATATCTTCAATAGACAACCAGATAGCTGGAGAAATATACCTAAACGGTACGAAGGTTGGAAGCACAAATACTACCTTCTACTATAATTTGACTAAACAAACTCTCTACGATTTTGATTTTTACACACTGGGAAACATAAACTATGTGCCAGCCGCAAAATACCTGTCTGTATCGCTAACGCAAAATGCCACTACTATAACTCCAACACCGCAACCATCGCCGCCTAAAACATTCCCCATCAGAATAGAGGTGCCAGTAAAACAACTGGGCGGTGCGATGACCACAATGTACTGGTTTTTATACTATTACAACACCTCTTTCATACGAATCACCACAGACAGCATTCCGCCCAGCAATTATGCATTTGTACCGCTGCCCAACAACGTTTTTGGGATAACAAGCATTGCTTTTGCATCAAGTGCTTACATGCCAGTGCCAACAATAGAGTTAAGACAGCCAAAGTCGACTACATGCGGATCCGAAGCATTAAACAATGCTTTCATATTCTTTAACACAACAGACTTTCTTGATGAACCATCATTAATAAACAACGTAACGTATAATTTCGAGCTAAACTCTTCGTTTATAATAAGCCACAACTCCACTCCGGAGACTGTGGTTATGTACAGGTGTAACAAGAGTACTCTGCATTGGGTACAGCTCAACACCACAAAGATACGCGAGATAAACGGGATGATAGAATTCGCGTCTATCGCAAGAAAAATGTCCCTGTATGGAATAAGATTCAATACTAGTGGAAATGCTACACCTCCCGCTGTTAAGATATTGACTATTGTAAATGCGACCGGTCTGCCAGAGGGTTACACATATAATGCGACATTCTACAACAAGACCATCTCCGCTATAGTCCCGAATTACATAAAATTCTACACGCCTACTTATGGTGCATACCACTTGAAAGTGTATTCGCTCTCTAATGCGACCATCGCCGACGGCAGCCTGTGCACTACGACATACACGCCCGTGAATATGCCGATCGGTTTTAACAGAACTTTGGATGCTGGTTCCGTGTTTACGATAAATTACTCGCACTCAACATCGTGCATACATATAAGTACGGAATTCGAACCTAGGTACGAACTTTATGCGATTATGATAGCGCTGATAATAGCAATAATACTCATGGCAGTTTTCATAACCTCTCTAAGAATGAACCGCACGGTATAAGCCGCGGATTACCCCAGCAGAACGCCTCCGTCTACGACTATCTGGGTACCCGTCATGTAGGAAGACATATCGGACGCTAAGAACAAAGCAACTTTTCCTATGTCGTCCGGGTCGCCAAGACGACTCATGGGGATCTTTGTCATAAATGAGTCTAGCATCGTCTTCATGTCCACGCCCGCGGGAAGAGTCATGCTCCGCTGCAGCTTCTCAACGCCGGGTGTCAGTATTCCGCCGGGTGCGATTGCATTCACCCATATATTGTGAGGCGCCAGTTCAAGGGCGACGTTCTTTGTAAAACCCCAGATCCCGTGCTTAGAAGCGTCGTAGTGAGCAAGGCCTATGAATGAAGGATGAAGTGCGTCTATAGATGTTATGTTTATTATCTTGCCGCCATTTCCTCTCTTTATCATCTGCTCACTCGCGTATTTTGTACACAGGAAAACCCCGTCCAGATTTATGTCTAGACCTCATCAAACTGCTCTTTCGACATGCTCATAACAGGTATTGACGGGTATATCCCTGCATTGTTCACGAGTATATCTATAGATCCATACTTCTCAACTGTCTTGTTAATAAGATTTTTAACATCTGCTTCTACGGATACATCCGTCTTTATTGCGGTGACTCTGAATCCTTTCTTAGAAAGTTCTTCCGCGGCTTTTGTCCCTTCTTCCTCTTTCCTCGCGGCTATTACTACATTTGCACCCGCCTCAGCAAGACGGTAGGATATTCCCATGCCTATGCCTATTCCGCCGCCTGTCACAATAGCGGTCTTTCCCTTTAGATTTAACAAATCGTCTATGCTTTCCATAGTAAAATATGGCGCTCTGTCAATTAAAAAGGCGATTAGATTATATAGAGGAACCTAGGCACTATAAAGATTGCGACCATTATGTCTATGAATACCACTGTAGTTATGATAGTGTAGAGCTTATTGCGTTCGAACGCAAACACAAATACAGAAGTTCCGACGCCTGTTATAGGGGTTGCGAACAGTACGAATATCCCTATTGTCATCACGGTGTATGCCGTTGAGGAGAATCCGGTAAAAAATATCTCCATTATGACACCTGTCGTCAGAAGGATACCACTGGCTATGGCTCCTACTTTAAGAGTCGTGTAGATTATTCGCTCAAGCTTATCCTTTTTCATGCTATACCCAAACCCCTGAGGATCATTTCCACAGATACTATGATTAAGATTATCAGAAATACTTTCCGCACCTTGCTGGCCTTTTCCTCCTCCATTACCCTGCTGCCGATGTACGCGCCGATAAGAACTCCTATTATCACTGGTGCAACAAGCAGTGGTTTAATGTAGCCGAGCCCCCAGTAAACAGCGCTTCCTGTTACGGCGGTTACTCCTATCATAAAATCGCTCGTCGCAGTGCTTACTTTTATCGGGAGGTGCATCCCAGAATCCATAGCCAAAACCTTAAGGACACCGGAGCCTACTCCGAGAAGACCGGATATTATACCCGCAAAGACCATCACTGTCTCTCCGAGCCACCATCTTACGCCGAAATATTTGATTGCCTTCTTAGAAGCATCATCATAATATGTACCTGTGAGCTGAAATTTCTTTGTAGACCAGTCTTGGCGGCTTTTGCGTCTCTTGCCACCGTTCCTGAGCGTCGGGAATATGGACAGCATCACAGTGACACCGAAGATTATGAAAAGGATATAGGTGTAATTGTGGGAGTACACAAATACGGCAAAAAGCGCCCCTATTATCGCACCCATAGTTGTGGCTATCTCCAGAGACATACCTATACGCAGGTTTGTTATCCCGCCCTTTATGTACGCCGGTGCGGCTCCGCTGGATGTCGCTATCGTTGAGACTAGGCTTGCACCCGCCGCATATTCCAACGGGACCCCGAACAGAATTGAAAGCACCGGAGTTATTATTACCGCACCACCCAGTCCGGTGAAAGAACCGACTACTCCCGCGGCGATGCCTATGAGAAGAAGTGCTAATGAATAAAATGCCTGTATCAAAGTATGCCTCGCATAGATGTTATAGTTGTCATCAAACTATTATAGTCTTTGTGGATAAAAAGCGGTCATTTACAGTTTGAAATCCTAAGGGCTATTAAAGGCCTGGCTACTTTTCTTCGGGTGGCTTGACTTTCCTGAAAGTCATGAATATCAGGATGTCATAGAATATCTTTATCGCTCCGGACGCAAAAAATGGAATGGAATAATCGAATGCCCCTATCAGATAGCTCGAGATGCTTGGACTTATACCGTTGGCTACGCTCCTAGGTATATTTGTTATACCCGACAATGCCGTGCGCTCTTCCGGTTTTACTATCGCCATCGTATACGACTGTCTCGTCGGAACATCCATCTGGGACAGGGACTGCCTTAAGAAAAGGAATATTACGGCGGAGATTGCCGTCGGCGCTATAGGTATTGCTATAAGGAATATATTCGAAGGGATATGGGTGAAAACCATGGTATTCAGGAGACCTATCCTCTTCGCTATCATAGGAGCTATAAGAAGGGATATCGCCGTGATGATATTTGTAGCGAGAAAAATCAGCGAGAGCGTGCCGAGGCCCATGTTGTACCTGGATACGAACCACAGCGTCAGCAGGCTCTGCAGTATGAATCCCCCGCCGAACGCGTCGATTGAAAAAAGAACCGACAGTTTCAAGATCGTTCTTTTCCCTTTATCCGACAGGTGCACTTTCGTGACCTTCTTTTTTCTGGGTTCTAGGCCGTCGCCTATCCTATGATAGATGAACGCGAGCGTCAGTGCTATTACAATATATATGTACAATAGGAGGTAAAAACCGGAAAAAGATCCGAAAAGGACGGGAAGCCCGCTGAAAAGAGCTCCGAGAGCGGCAGCGGAATATCCTAGGAAGTTGTATATTCCGAACGTACTTGTCCTGTTCTTTCCCTTTACTAGATTTGGTATTGCGGCCTGTTCGATTGCCATAAACGGACCTGTTTCCGTCCCTGTGACACTCATCGCCCCTATCATGGCCGCGAAAACAACTGCTGCGGGTGATAGGTTAGAGGCGAGCAGTGCTCCCGAAAATGCCATCATTACTGATAGAAGGATAAGCGACCTGCCCCTGCCGAACCTGTCTGCAAAGGCGCTGATCAGTGTGTTATAGACAACGCTGCTGAATATGGATACAGAAAGGACTATTCCGATGAAGATGTGGCTGTATCCAAGACGAAGAAGGTAAAGCGGCAGAATTATACTCAGAAAACCGAATCCGAACACGCGCAGCGCCTTTGTGACTAAGAGCAGTTTCCCGCTTCTCTGGATATGGTCCAACATAGTGATAGTATCAAACTATATTATTTAATCTTAAACTGAAGACCTGCTGGAATCAGCGCTTCTTCTTTCTAGATCTTGTACTCGCTTTCTTCTTGAACAGCGAGCCGAATATCAACGCCAGCGCTATCGTGCCGGCAAATGCTATGAAGTTTGATACGTAAGGTATCAGTCCTATTATGGAGACTATTATACCGATTACAAGAACGGTCGCGAATATCTCCCACCAGTTGCCTGTAGTGGCGTCCCAACTGTCCTTAAGTGCATCTATTGGATTTTTATCGTTCAATACGGCTATTGGCCCTGCCATCACCAGCTTTATCGCGAGGTATATACCCGGTATTATGAAGGCTATTAAACCCAGGCCTATTATTATTCCTTCAAGTATAGAGGTTCCTAGAAGAGAAGGAAATCTCCTGAGGGCTTCGTTGTAAAGCCTCTTTCCCCTTAGTTTCTTGTTTATCCTGATGAATACCAAACCGTTAAGGTACAGCAAAAGAAGCACCATCAGTATAGCTACCAGGAAGTATAGGGCACCTACAGGCGCGGAGATGACCGGCATGATAGTGTTATAGACAACGCTAGTGCCGAGGTAGAAGAAACCGACTAAAAAGGCGATTATTGCGTAGATTATCGCTACCATAAGGACTACATCGTCCTTAAAGAGGAGATAAAAGCTGTTTTTAATTATATCCGCGAAATCTATCTTCATTTAATTTTAGAACATTTTGTATATTTAAATCAATAAATAATGTGATGTCTAGATAATACTATGGAAGAGCTTTTGTACATGATATACGGAAACCATCCGAAGAGCAAGAAGCTCTACACCGAGGCTGAAACGATAATAAATACGCTGAGGGAAAAGGGCGGCGTGAGCAGGGAGGAGCTATCATCGATTCTCGGTCTAGATCTCAATTCACCGACTAACAAGAAGCATTTCTACAACCTGATATCGCCGATGTTCAACGTGATACTGGTCTCGGAGCACAGGGGGAAAAGCGTCTACTACAGACTGTCGTATGATATGTTCAGGGTGTACATAGACAACATAAGAAGAAAAGCGAAGTATTACCTGCTTAAGAACCCCGATAACCAAAAAGATGAAACTGAGAACCAATGAAATACTTCACCGGACGCGGAGACGAAGGAGAAACATCACTGGCATCCGGCAGGGTGCCGAAGACCGACCCTACCGTTAAGGCGATGGGTGAACTGGATGAACTCAATTCGTTCATAGGAAATGCCCTCGCGAAGGTTGGCTTCCAGCACAGAATCACATCCGACCTTAAGGAAGTGGAGAAGAATATATATCTTATAAATTCCGAACTCTCCGGCTACATGGAAAAAGTGAAAGGAAAAGATATCTCGCCTATATCCGAAAAGACCGTTAAGGAACTCGAGGAGACTATGGCGTCCTATTCCGAACTTGTCAAATACGTTCCAAAGTTCTCGTATCCGAACGGTACCGAGCTGGCGACTACGCTAAACATATGCAGAGCGATAGCCAGAAGGGCTGAGAGGTCTGTTGCAGAGATTGATCCTAAGAATAAGAATATTCTGGCCTACACGAACAGACTTTCATCGTTCTTCTACATGCTGTTCAGATTCGCCAATAGTGTGGGAAAATACGAAGAAGAGTTCTTTTAAACTGCAGTCTCTACTACAGCGGTTGGTATACCGAGTTTCTTTCCCATCTTCTCTGCAGCTATCTTTGCCTGCCCTACGTGTTCAGGCTCTATGTGTATCTCGAATATCCTCTGCCCTGCTGCGACCCTTGCAGCGAGTCCTACCGGCTTCCCGAACGACTTCTGCATACCCGATGAGAACCTGTCTGCACCCGCACCTGTTGCAAGCTTGTGCTCTCTGAGAACGTGGTGGGGGTATGTAACGACTATTATGTGGAAGTTCCTATCGGTTATCGAATCCGTTAGGTACTTGTTAGCGATAATCCTTGCGGCCTCTATAGCGTTGTCTCTCAACTGGTACGAATTTCTTGATAATATAAGGATCTTCTTTGAGAATTTCCTTGAGGAATTTCCGGAGTGGTACTGTGTTATCTTAGGCTTTTGGGCCATCTTGATGTAGCTCTTTGCCTTGTACTTGGATCTCCTAGTGTACGGCATTTCTAAAAACTTGTAAGCTCTTCCTGGTCTTAATTTCGATGACATATACGTTTACTTTTTACCCTTTGAACTGGAAAGATCAATAGATATCTTGCCTGACAATCTTATCGGTTCGTCAAATGCTGGAAGTTTGAGTTTGACGTCATCAAGGTTCAGAGTAAGCTTCTGGCTCCTCGAAAACAGTCCTTTCATAACCTGTCCCAACAGTTTAGTGGCTATCTTTTCGTCCATCATAGTGTTTATAGTATGTGCGGTGTATTTATAAATTTTAGCTTATTTGTAAATATGTTGACTAGAGACTATACTCTCAAGGACGCTCATTCTGTTTGGTTCTGTCATACCTATCCTGTTATAGAACTTTAAAATATTGCTGTAAGAAAGGATAGCCACTCTATAAGCTATACTATGACCAGAAACTGATGGTTGGTGTATATAGAAATGGGAGTCTATACCGAATACATTATTTACTATTTTGTAATACTGTTCGGCCAATTTCCTGGAAGTATTTGTAAACTCAATTTTTCTTTCCAAGTAGCCTTTGCCGTAGTATCTGTTATAAACTCCGCCATCACTAATAGTTAGACCCATTATAAAGTTACTAAGAAAGACTTTACTATAATTGTTAATGTCTCCCTTAAGTGCTATTGTATGCGTTTTATCTTTTAAATCAAAATCTAGATAATGTTGTAGTATTTTCAAAATAGGCTTTCCAACCAAAATAAGATCGATGCAGTTACGATTGTTGTGTGTTACTAGGAAGGGCTTCTTACCAAATAGATTTTTAGATACATGGCTTAATCGCTCATAATAAACGGTTTCGTTTTTAGACAAAGTTATTCGTATTCTGTATCTATATTTTGATTGGTCAAAATCTACATTACCGTCTCCAGCAAATACACCGATAAATTCTCCTAATTCACTTTTAACACGCGGGTTAAATTTCACGGGAGTCTTTGCTTCCCTAACTCCCATCGAGCTTATTATATATCTGTTAATGGTAGTTCTACTACAGCAAAATGCATCAGATAGCTCTGGAATGCTAAAACCCGATTTATATAGTCTTACGATATTTTTTCTTGTATCGACAGGAAGTCTGTACTCCATTACACATTTATAAATATATTATGAAATTTATACGCGTCGGGAGTGGGATTTGAACCCACGGAAGCTTTTGGCTTCCACGCTTAGCAGGCGTGTGCCTTCGACCACTCGGCCATCCCGACTTATTAAAAACTAAAGTAGTTAAGCTATTTTAATGTTTTAAGCCTATCACCGGGCGAGGGTCGATTTTGATGATAAGAAGTGACAAGCCATGGCCTCGAAACAGCTATCCATATAGAGGGTAGCAACATTTTCTCCTCACAGTTTGCCTATAAGCATACACGTTTCTATGTACGGTTGCTTCCTTCCGGACCTGGCCGGGTTAATAGACCCATGCATCCTGTAGGGCTGTGATTCTTAGATAGCTTTGCTACCGTGTAAGGAATCACTGTCCCTCAGCCACGTTTCACCACGCCTAAAGCCCATTTGCGTTGTAGGAAGGGGCTAACTTCCCGGCTAGCTTGTCAAGTATAACCTTGAAAGTTATAGGATAAATAGGTATAACTCGCTGTTTTTCCCCATTCCAACCGTAAAGATCTACGTGTAATTATACGTAGTATTGGAGGCTATGAGGTTGAATCCGAAGAGATTCGAGTAAGCCTTCAGTGCTATGAAGCCATGTGAAGAGGAATTGATGATTACTACCCCGAACTTGGCAGCGGGTATGGATAAGTTCTGATTCAGAACCGTCACAGACTTGTTATTGACGTTTACTGTAAAATGGGTTATACTAATGGCGTTCGCGTTGAATATTATCAGCGCCGTTGTTCCGGAAGTGCCGGCGCTCGCACCGACTATGTTCGGACCTATCCCGACGGGAAGGTTGAAATTCGGCAGGCCTAGAACTGGGGTAGAATGGAAAAGAAGGGCACTGCCTATGAATATCAGCGCTATTATGATAATCCCTTCGAATAATGGCTTGATTATCCTCACCAGAGTCACTACTCCCACGACTATGATGATTATACCAAGAATCATCTCAGTGCTGATCATAACTTGATTAGGCTATGTCAGAATAAAAAGGTTAAAAAAGAATAAAATAAAAAATAAAAAAATGCGTGTTTTAGAAGTCGTGTGCTCTTAGAGTCTTCCTGCCATCAGATTTTGCTCTGTGTACAGCTCTCTCTATTGCAGCCTTAACGAACTTGTCAAGACCCTCTATAGTCTCATCAGGGCATCTCATGTCCTTACCGACTTTCTTTACTTCTTGTTTAACAATGCTCTTTCTTACGAAATCTGCCATGTTATCACCTCATAACATTATTATTTTCCAAGTATTTAAAAACATAGGTGCTAGGGGCTCCTGATTGGTTTTAATATAAAATTGGATTATAATGCATATATGATAAACGAGTCTGATGTAGAAAAAGCTGTGCTGCTGAATGCGATAGCACACGGGGGGAAGGCGAGTACGGGCCCCGTGATATCAAGTCTCATAGGCAAGAACAAGGAGCTGCTGAAGGAGATGGCAGAACTGAAACCGCTAATAGAGAAATACATAATGGAATTCGGTTCGATGAGCCTGGAAGAGCTCCAGAAAAAAGCGAAGGACTTGGATGTAAGCGCAGAGAAGAAAGACGTGCCGAAGGAAGGCGAGCTTAAAGATCTACCTGATGTAAAAGGGGAGGTAGTCCTGAGACTTCCGCCTGAGCCGTCAGGATACATGCACTTGGGGCATGCCATATCGGGTCTGATAAACTACATGTACAAAGAGAAGTACAACGGAAAAATCTGGCTCAGATTTGAAGACACAAATCCAAACAGAGTCAAACAGGAGTTCGTTGACAATTTCAAAAAAGGATACACGTGGCTAGGCATAAGATGGGACCATGAAAAATTCATCACTGAGGATATGGAGAGGATATATGCCTACGGCGAGACCCTTCTAAAATCCGACAGGGCATACGTGTGCACCTGCGACAAGGATGATATAAAAAACAACAGGATGGACGGAAAGGAGTGTTCCTGCCGCGGCAGATCCGTAAATGAGAATATGGAGCTGTGGAAAAAGGCCCGGGAAGGAGGGATAGAGCCGGAAGCTGCGATAGTCAGGGCTAAAATGGACATGCACAGCAGGGACATGTCTTTAAGGGATCCCGGAATATTCAGGATAATAAAGACCACGTATAGGGACTACAATGTTTGGCCGCTGTACGACTTCGCAAGCGTTATAGAGGATGAACTTTGCGGGATAACCCACATAATAAGGAGCAACGAGTTCAAGAACGTCCTGCAGAGTGAGCTGAGAAAGATGCTGGGATTCAGAAATCCGGTGCTCGTGCAGTTCTCAAGATACAACTTCAAAGGAACGCCCTTCTCGAAGAGAAAGATAAGGGCCCTTGTAGAGGCCGGTGAAATAAGCGGATGGGACGATATACGCCTCCCGACCATGTCTGCAATCATGAGGAGGGGGATAAGACCGGAAGCGTTCAGAGAATTCGTTCTCAGATCGGGGTACTCGGAATCGAAACACGAGTATTCATGGGACTCGCTGTTTACCCTTAACAGGAGGATAATCGACCCTACTTCAAGAAGGCTGTTCTTCGTATCAAGGCCTGTAAAGCTTGTCGTTGATAATGCACCCGAAAAAACAGCAAAGATAAAGAACCATCCATCGATAGACATGGGTGAGAGGGAGATAAAGACGAACGGCGTCTTTTTCATAGAATCGAAGGACATCGACAACAGGGCTTCAAACAACGTTATAAGGCTCAAGGATCTCTTCAACGTAAAGATAGACTATATAGGAACCAATGAGGTGCGCGGCAGCTTTTACGGTGAGGAGATGAAAGGCGGAGAAAAGATAATCCAGTGGGTCACCGATAAGAACATCGACGTAGAAATACAAGTAGTTGAGAACCTGCTGAACGAAGATGAAACTTTCAACGAGAAAAGCCTAACAGTCATCAAGGGAATTGCTGAGGAGGCAGTCCACGAGATAAAGGAAGGAGAGACGGTGCAGTTCGAGAGATTCGGGTTCTGCATACTCGACGACAAGAAAAAGAACAGTTTTATCTTTGTAAGTAAATAAAAACTCCGCCCGGCCGGATTTGAACCTGCAGTCTTCCCGTACTTGCTGTGTTACCCTTCATCGCACTAATCGTTAGCACTTAGTTACATCTACAGCGGGACGCGTTGCCGTTGCGCCACGGGCGGATAATATGAATAATTATATATCCAATATATATTTTTATACGTAACCCTCTAACTCCCTTTCAGAATCTCTTAAAGATCGGACTGACCTAGACCGCTACGCTGTCCTTTACGACTCCGTCTATATCCTGCTTGAGCTTCTCGCTTATCTTACCGAGAGTACCGCCTAGGTTGCCCTCCAGTTTTTTGTAATCGTCCTCGCACATGTTGCCGTGGTATATTTCCATCCTCTGTCCGAATCTAAGTCCGACATCTACTGAGAAAGACTTCGTGTCGGCCTCGCATAGGTCCTTACCGCACACAGGACATGTCCTGGTTGCTATCTTTTGCTTGCACGCATCGCATATTGTTACTGTTACTTTTGCCATAAACACCAGCGACATTGTTTTTGTCTTTGACAAGCGTATGTCAAACGCCTATTGATAAATAATTATATACATCCGTATTAATATAAATTGCGATTTAGAACGTGGGGAAGCCGTAGATAAACTATAATAAGCTGGACTTACATCATATCATTAATTTATGCCTACTGTGTTTCCACTGAACGTCAAGATTGGCCAGATAGAGGGGATTATATCCTTAGTCAGGGATAATGATGACAGCATCTCCCTGCAAAAGCTATCCGACGAGGCTATGCAGGAAGCCGATGAACTTTTCAACGTAATAAGCGCCTGCAAAATCCTCAAGCTCCTAAGAATAAAAAAGGGGAAGGTGGAGATAAGCAAAAAAATAAGCGACCTTAGCAACAAGGGGATAGTGGATTTCGCGGAGTCTGCAATAAAAAGAGTCCAGCCGTTCAGGATGATAATAAAAACCCTTAAATCCAAGAAGACGATATCCACGCCGGAGCTGTTCAACATGCTTACCCAGAAGGGTTACATAAGCTATAAGGCGAATATGATAGGCATGAATAGTTTCAAGAAGGACCTTCTTAATACCGGTATAAGACTTCATATACTCGCGTACGACCACTACAATGACCTTTGGCATTTGGTAGACGATCCTTAAGCGGCGAATACACTGTAAAGTTCGTTGACGGCGCTCCTGAATCCGCTGCTACCCCTGTCCCTCGGTCTTTTCAAATGGATGTACATGATTTTCTTGACTCTTGTCGGCTTCGGGGAGAGCACTATGATTTTGTCGGACATTTCCACCGCCTCTTCTATATTGTGGGAGACCATCACTACGGATTTTGGCAGTACTTTTTTGTCCTTAAGAACATCGAGCACCGTGTGTCGAAGGCTGTTTGCCGTAAGCTCGTCCAGTGAACTGAACGGCTCGTCCATAATCAGCATTTGCGGATTCGATATCAGAGCCCTCGCTATTCCGACCCTTTGCTTCATGCCGCCGCTCAGTACATTCGGGTAGGCAGTTTCGAATCCGGACAGCTCTAATTTATGCATCATGTTGGATGCGAGTTTGTTCTTTTCCTCTTCGTCTATATCCATCGCTTCGAGCCCCAGCTTGACGTTCTCTATGTTTGTCAGCCATGGCAGCAGAGCGGAATCCTGAAAAACGAAAGATATCCTTTCATCTGAAGACCGTATCCTTCTTCTCTCCAGTATGACCTCGCCGCTTGTCGGTTCTATCAATCCTGCCATTATCCTTAGAAGAGTGCTCTTACCGCATCCGGACGGTCCGACTATTGATATGAATTCTGATTCGTTTCCTGTAAATGAGATGCTCTCTATGACTTCGACGCCGCTTCCTTTGTATCCGAATTCTATGTCTTTTACTTCCAGGAATGCCATGTCAAGAATATATTGTCTCCATTTTCTTATATAATCTTCTCCAGACGAAATAGTTTATAGATAGTATCATGATTACCATGTTGACCAGAAGTATAGCCATAAGGAAAAGATTATTGCTTGATAAAGCAAGATTCAATGCTTTTCCTATGCCGGTGCCTACGGAAGTCAGGACCTTTCCGCTGGTTCCGGCTGAAAAATATTCTGCAACAATGCTTGCGTTCCATTCCGCCGCTATGGCTGTTATCGCCCCGGTTATCAGGCCGGGAAATATCGCCTTAAGATATATTTTTTTCCATGCGCTCCTGCCGTTTAGCCTAAAGACCCTTCTGATCTCATCGACATTGGACGGGAGATATTTAGCTGTAGCCAGTATACTGAACACCACGTACCAAAGACCGCTCAGCACATAAATAAGAAATGCAAGAGCTTCTGCGTTGCCCTGAGCAAGACTGGCTATGAGTGGAAGGAGCAGGGTAGCGGGTATGGATGCAGCGATCTGAAACGAAAATATGAACGGCTTCCTCCTCTTGGAGATAAAAAGCACATAGATACTTAGCGGGACGGCTATAGCCAGTACGACGGCGAAAGCGCCCCAGATTCTAAGGAACGAGGCGCCCAGCGATACGAGTGCATAAAGCTCGTACGAGGGGATCTGTCCAAGCTCGCTCGCTGTTATATTATCGGCTATCGCGTAGATTACAAGGGCTATCGCAAGAGCAAGAACGGCATAGCCCAAATAAACCAGAATTTTTGGAACTTCCCTTTTGATCTTTTCTTTTCTTGGTTTTGACAATGAAATACGCCGTGTTATCCTAGACACACCGGACTTTATCGAAAGGCTTACTCTGTCGTTCCTGCTCTTCTTATACGTTTCTATGGATGACCTGTTTGCGAAGCGATCAAACCTCTCGAATAACAGGAGCCTGGTCAGGAAAACAAATATTATGAAAATGGCTATGCCGTAGAAGTAGCTGTAAAAATTACCCGTTGCCATAGCATTCGTAAGTGCCACCCCGATACCGTGTTTTACCGCAAAGTCCTTTGTACCCACTGAGAATATCTCACTGGTTACAAGATAGAACAGACCTATAGCCCATGACAGGCTCATCTGCTCCGACATCCTCGGCAGGGCTGCGGGTATGTAAAGTCTTGTCAGTCTTCTGAAAAGGTTTAGTTTGTATACCTTTGCCACCTCGATATACTCGTTCGGCATCGAGTTTATCGCCTGATAGACCCCGAATATCATGTTCCACAGCATGCTCGTTACTATCAGAAATATAACGGCCGCATTTATTCCTACATAACCCGGGAGATAAAATACGAATATGTATATTGCGAACGGGAAGAATGCCAGTATCGGAAGCGTCTGCAGGATGTCCACTACCGGTATTATGACACGTCCGAATTTCGGAACTCTTGCAGCGGATATCCCAATGCCTAAGCTTATCACAAACGAGAGGCCCAGGGCTATAAACATCCTTACCCACGAATAGGAGGTGTCGATTATTATCCCCAGAATATCAGGATATACCATTAGAACAATATGCAAAAATTAGATATAAACTATTAAGGAAAGTTGGTCACGGCAGTGATGTATTAAGGAAAGACTCTGTATTGGGGTTTACTATCTGAAGCGTGCCCGGCCCCGATTGAATCCCGAAGTAAGGATAATTGCCGCCATACAGCCCCAAGAAAACGTTGTTGTTCTGATTTGTGAGGGTGTAATTGAATCCGCCGCAGGTTATAGGAACGCACATTATACTGCCGTTGACAAGAGCCCCGCTGTTTGCGCTATCCACCATATTAAGACACTGCTGTACGAGTACGCTTCTTCCGTAAGCCGATGCGGTAGTCTGTGTTGCACTCAGGTTAAGCTGGAAATTATATGTCTGCGTGACTGGGTTTACAGGTGAAACCGATATGCTTATGTTGGTTATATTCCGGTTTGTGCACGGAGGGTATTCCACATACCTGCCTGTTCCGTTCATATTTGACAGGGAAATAACGCATTGAGCGTTGCTGTTGAACACGATGTTCACGTTCGAGGATACGTTTACATACTGGGCGATGTGAATCGCGTAATTCAGCGGATTTATAGGAGATGTTGGGTATAGGACCAGAGTTATGGATGAATCGCTGGAGTTGACCGAGATAGCCGGCAGAAGCAGCTTGTTTGATGATGAGTATGCCGGAAGATTCTGCTGCACTGATGTTCCTGAGCCGCCTACCGGTCCGCTTTTTGACAGGTCGAGGTACGAGTAGATGACTTCCTTCTGAGTGAGGGCTTTAAGATAATACTGGTTCCCGCTTGTAAGGTTAAGTGAGGACACCAACGGCAGACTTGAACTTCCGTACTCCTTCCTAAGAGCAGGATTCTTCCCCGAGTAGTGCATCTGGAAAGTCGAAGACGATACATTTGCGAAGCAAAGGTCGTATGAATTTGATATGGCAGGGTTGTAAGTGGACTGGTAGAATATTCCCGGCTCCGAGGACAGGATAGAGCCGCAGTAGTTGTTGTCATATATCTGGAATACGAACGCGTTCGGATTTGTGAATGCGAGGTTTGTCTGGCCCTGTACCGACGAACATGCGGAGTTGGCCATGCTGACCACCTCATTGAAATAATACTGTGATGACTTTGGTGCGAGTACGGGAGCCAGCTCGCTGTATATGAATATCAGCATTATGGCTATCATTATCACCATCAGTATAGCTTCGTATTCGAGGTCCATATTACTTAAGATAGAACTGGCATACTAATGAGTTTCCACCGCCAGAACTGCATATCTGTGTTGTAACATAGGACGGGTTGCCGTATAGGAATGCCACCGGATTGGAATTGCACGCATTACTTGAAGAGCAGCCGGATGTAGCGACGCTAAGGAACAGTGAACTGTTTGAGTACATCAGCGGGACGCAGCTCAGACCGGTTATGTAGGCCGATGGAACGCCATAGCCGTACGAAGTTGTAGTGGCGTTAAAGAAATCTGCGCAGGAGCCGGCAAGAGTCTGTGCCGGATTCGCGGAGTTTGTGAAGAACGATAACGTGTCTTTTGATCCGGATACCCCCTGGGCCAGCCCGTAGGACTGCGAGTTCAGCTGGCCGTAATTTGAAAACCAATAGGGGAAAGACGCGGATCCGCTCGATGTCGGGAGATAGTTCCACTGTCTCATGTACGATATGATCGGCTGCATATTCATCGTTCCTACGCATATGAAATATTTGTTTGTGAGGCTGCTCGGGTTTGTAGGTTCCGCCAGTATGGCGCTCCTCGAAAGCTGGTCTATCATTGACATACACGCCGTGCCGCCGTAGAACTGTGCTAGGAATGTAGTACTGCCGAAATCCGGTGCGGATGGCGGTACGACCACCGACGTCCCCGTCTGCATCGCGGAGAGGGTTGCTGACACATATGCGTTCACAGACTGCTGGAACGACACCAGCTTGGATGCACCGGACGAGATTATCAAGAATACTATAAAGCCCACTGGTATGAGTATTACGAGTGAGATGATTATCCCTAAAAAGGCTGAGATTCCCTTCCTGTTCATTTAACTAATAGGAGTGTGGCAATTTATTGCTTATCTGGGTTGGCCCACTTGAATTTTCTCTTGTCTTTCTTCATTACTACGTTTTCCTTGCATCTCTTACTGCAAAGATTGTACACGGTTCCATCCAATTTTGCATAGACGATACCAGTACCTTTTTTTATTTCTGAACCGCAAAAACTGCATTCCATATTATCACTTTATAGGCGTTGCTTCCATTTCTGTTTCCTTGAGCATCAGTATATCTCCCAACAGAACTGGGCCCCTTATGTTCCTTCTCATTATCTTATCCTTATCAAAACCCTCGAGTATCTTGCACTTGATCTGGGTAACTTCTCCGGCTACACCGTGTCTGCCGACTATTTCGACTACTTCTGCAGGGTAGGCGTCCGCGGCCTTTCCGGCCTGGACTGATCCATCCTGGGGCTTTCCCTTCGGTCTAGCATCACGCTTTCCTTTCATCATACAGATTTGATTTTACCTACAAGGTCCTCTAGAGAGTGTGCCTCTTCCCCTGCATCTACGACAGCTATCGCGGAAGAACCTACGTTCATCCCAACGGCTTTGCCCAGATCCAATTTTGTCCTTACTTCTACGCAAGGAACGTTCTGGTCCTTTGCCAGCAGTGGAATGTGCATTATTATCTCCTTTGGAGAAACATCTGCAGCGTACACTACCAGTTTAGCCTGAGATCTTTCAAGAGCCTTAGTAACCTCGTTTATTCCTTTCTTTATTACACCGCCTTTAGCTCTTATTTTTTCGAGTGTAGAATAAACCAAACTATCAATTTCTTTAACAGCCTCATCCATAAATCCGCCTCCTTTTCTAATTGTAATAAGAATGAACACCTAGTATTTAAATACTTTGTCATGAGTTTACGCACATGCACGGGGATTATTGTCAGAAAGCATACGCATTGCGGTATATCCATAAACAGGACGAAACGAATCCATCGAGATCTGTATGGGAATGTATAAATAGGAGATGCATCTGAGATACTTATTTAAAGTCTACATTCGTTTAAAATAGTTGTAATCGAACAGGAGTAATAAAAGATTATGCAAAAAGCAAGGATAAAGTTGACATCGACTGATGCAAAAAAATTGGAGACGGTCTGCACCGATATAGTTTCTATATCGAAGAAGCTAGGCACCACTCTGCTTGGTCCTATACCTTTGCCTACGAAAAAGGTGAGGGTAACCACCAGAAGGGCACCGAACGGCGCCGGCAGGGAAAGCTACGAGACCTGGGAGCTCAGACTCCACAAGAGGATAATAGATATGCAGGCGGATCCTAAGGCACTTCACCTTATAATGAAGACTAACGTTCCCAAAGAAGTAAACATAGAGATGGAACTACTCGAGTAAACAAGTTCCTTAAGTTTATAATAGTGGATTCTTTTATAATCCTATGGATAATGTAAAAGAAGCGGGTCAAAAAGTCCTGATATCCGCAACTGTTCTTTTTATTGTATTCCTACTGCTTGCTCTACTGATATCGACAGACAGCAAGCTGTCTTTTGACAGTGCGATCGGTGTTATATCCTATGCGCTTGAGACGTTCCATTTCACGCTCAATTACGGGATATTCCTCCTGTTCCTATCATTGTTCATAGGTGTATTCGCAGTCTATCTTTTCGAGTTTATTGTGGCATTAATAAAAAGCGAGTTTGGCGGGGTGATTTACATGGCACAAACGCTTAGGTTTAGAAACCACTATATAATATGCGGCGGTGGGAGAATAGGTGAGAGAATAGCCAGCATGCTAAAGGAGAAAGGGGAGAAGACCCTCATAGTAGAGAGTGACGAGACGCGGGCTTTGGAGCTCAAAAAACTCGGATTCAGGGTCCTGAAGGAGAGTGCGCTGGAAGAAAAGACCTACAAGATGGCCAATATAAAAATGGCCAACGGCCTTTTCGCAGCATTGGGACAGGACGTTGACAATTTTATCGTTGTCCTGAACGCAAAAGAAGCCAGCAAGAACCTGAAGGTGATAACCAGGTGCAATCTGATAAGAAACATTAAGAAGTTCAAGGAGCTCGGAGCCGATGAGGTGGTACTTCCTGAGATCGTCGGAGCCGACAGGATGGTCTATCTTGCGGAGAAGAGCAAAAAGAGATGAAGGATTATTTTAGAAAGTTCTCTTTTCTTGTAGAGTACTATCCGATAGAGCTTTTCACACTGGAGATGCTGGCGATAATACTGATACGCCCGGAGCTCAAGCTACTCGTGTTTCTGGTGCTTGGACTGGGGTTCACAATAGGCGTTTCAGAGGGGATAAAGCTGTTCACCAGGGAGCGAAGGCCGAAAACAGCACTGGAGCGGAAGTTCTACAGGAATACTTTCAAACTGAACAGGCGGAGTTTCCCATCGACCCACTCTGCGTCGGTGTCCTTCTTTGCATTTCTGCTGTGGGGGACGCCTTTATTCATACCCCTGTTCATTTTTGCACTGATCGTAATGTACAGCAGGCTTTACATAAAATCCCATTATCCAAGAGACATCATTGTCGGGGCGCTGATAGGCGCGGTTATAGGCTATGCAATTTCGGCGCTGTAACAGATATATTTAGATAAAAATCAAATAAAGGTAGGGGTTTGGATGAAAAAAGAATTCGAGGAGGAGATCTCTTCCTTTGTAAACAAGAAGCTCGGTGATGAGATAAAGAAGATACTGTCAAGCAACAAAGGAGCAGTAGTAATAGACTTCAATGATATAGACAGCTATTCCCCGGAAGTTGGGGACTATATACTGCATCAGCCGGAAGAGGCCCTAGAAGACATAAAATTCTATGTAAACGAGGCCACCACGCCTTACAAACAATTCGATATAGAGGTCAGGCTGAAGAACCTGCCGAAAACCGCTCAGCTCCTGATAAGGGAGATAAGAAGCAAGCACATAGGCAGAATACTGCAGGTCACAGGGCTTATAAAACTCGCGGCCAGCGTCAAGCCCGTGGCTGACAGCATAGACTTTGAGTGCGGAAGCTGCGGCCACATAATAAAAGTGGAACAGAAGGAGAGGACGCAAAAGCAGCCAACGCTCTGCCCGAACTGCGGGAAAAAGGGAAAGTTTAAGATTGTGGGAAAGAAGCTTATCGACACGCAGAGGATACTGCTGGAGGAGGCACCGGAAGATCTGGAAGGCGGTGCGCAGCCGGAGCACATAGATGTCATATTGAACAAGGACCTGGTGGACCCTAAATTCGAGAGGAATATAATCCCGGGTAACAAAGTGATGGTCACGGGGATAGTCAGCGAGCACCCTATAATATACCCCAGCGGAAAAAGGTCCAACACTTCAGACATCTTTCTGGCGGCGTCGTATCTTGAAGCGGTTGAACAGGGATATGAGGATATAACGGTCACAAAGGAAGAGGAGATAATGATAAAGGAGCTCGCCAAAGACAAGATGATATACAATAAATTCAGAAACTCTATTGGCCCGAATATATTCGGACACGATAATATAAAAGATGCTATAGTCCTGCAGATGTTCGGAGGGGTAAGGAAAGTCTCGGAGAACAACACAAGCGCGATAAGAGGCGACATACACCTGCTCCTGGTAGGAGACCCCGGTACCGCAAAAAGTTCGCTTCTGAAATACGTAGGCAACGTTGCCCCAAAGGCACGTTACGTTGTAGGTATGGGTTCTAGTGCTGCTGGTCTGACGGCTACGATAATCAAGGACGAAGCGACGAGAAGTTACATACTGGAAGCGGGTGCCCTGCCGCTCACCAACAAAGGTCTCCTTTGCGTGGATGAGATAGACAAGATGAACAAAGACGACAGGGTCGCGATGCACGAGGCCCTTGAACAGCAGACAATTAGTATCAGTAAGGCGAATATCCACGCTACACTCACGGCGCAGACGAGTGTAATCGCTGCGGCTAACCCTAAACTGGGAAGGTTCAATCCGTTCGACGTCATATCGAACCAGATAGAAATGCCGCCGACATTGATAAACCGTTTCGATCTGATATTCATACTCAAGGACAGACCGGATAAGGAGACTGACAAGCTTATAGCAAAAAGGATCCTTGAGGCCAACAAGGATATAGACAAGAACAAGGCGGATATACCTGTCCAGATAATGAAGAAATACATTGCCTTTGCGAAACAGCATGTAAGGCCCATAATGACAACCGATGCGATGAAGGCTATCGAGGACTTCTACTTAAAACTTAGAGCACAGTATCTGTCCGAAGGAGAGGAGGTCAGACCGATCCCTATATCCGCGAGGCAGCTTGAAGCGGTCGTAAGACTTACGGAGGCGAGCGCAAAGCTAAGGCTTTCAGAATACGCGGGCATAGAGGACGCAAAGCGTGCAATAGACCTTATGATGTCATACCTTAGTGAGGTTGGGATAGACAAGAACACCGGTGAGATGGATATAGACAGAGTCATCACAGGAATACCTTCTTCGCAGAGGGGTGCGATACTGTCCATAAAATCGATAATAAAGAGCGAGATAGACATTCTTCCACCGGGGACGGCCCTACCTATAGCAAACGTATACGAGATAGCAGAAAAAGCGGGAATATCAAAAGACAAAGTGGATGAGGCGATATCCGTACTGAAGAAGGAGGGGGAACTGTTCGAGCCAAAATACGGATATCTGAAACTGCTTTGATATGGAATACACATTCTTTATGGTCCCGTTGTCCGCGATAAAGGACAAGAAGTACGGGAGCGACCAGGACGGAAGCTTTGTTGAGACTCTAAACAGGAAGATATACAGAGTCCACATAGTTGGATCGATAGCGGCCATCGAGATAAACGGCGAGAGCGGCAGCGGCTACATGATAATAGACGATACATTCTCCAGTGTTCTGGTGCATTTTCAGAGCAATATGTTCAGAAACGTAGAGAACCTTCAGAAGGGCGATTTCGTGGAGGTGCTCGGCGACATAGATACCTACAACGACTCGGTTACTGTGTCGCTCCAGAACATAAAGAAGATAAATCTGAGCAGATATGTCTTCAACAAGCTGGAAAGCATAAAAAACATGCAGGCGCTTAATAAGTAATGGAATACGAAGAGCTGATGAAGAAGATAACCAACGAGAAAAAGAGCGGAAAGGGAGACAGGTTCGAACCCCCTGAAATCGACGTAATCCAGCAGGGACAGAAGACGATAATCAATGCAGATAAACTGATGAAATACATAAACAGGCCGATGACGCACTTATCAAAATTTCTCATGCACGAACTTACCGCACCCGGCCAGATAGACGAGAACAGTAGGATAATAATCGGCGGTAAATTCTCAAGAAGGGTGGTACAGGAGAAGATCAACCAGTACATAAAGGAATACGTTATATGCAAGCAGTGCGGTTCCCCGGACACAAAGATGGAAAAGGTCGACAAGAACGACATAATAAGGTGCCTCGGATGCGGTGCTGAATATCCCGTTGGAAGAGTAAGATAAAATGGGAAAATTCGCAATGAAAATCCACGAATCTGCGCAAAACCATAAGATTGTGGCAGTGAGCGACGCCTCTCTTGTCGGAAAGACTGTAACCGACGAGAAGCTTGAGACTGAGTTTACCATAAGCCAGTCTTTCTACGGGGATGAACAGTTTGATGAGAGTTCGATTCTTGAGATAATAAAATCTGCGGACAATCTTAACCTGTTCGGTGATGAGATAGTTGATTTGGCAATCCGTGAGAATGTACTGAAAGAGGCCAATGTTATAAAAGTAGGTGGGTTCAAGCACGCGCAGCTATATAAGTTATAAAAGCTGTGGTTGTAAGTGTATAGACATATGACAGAAGCGCCACGTTTTCGTTTTCCAAAGAAGGGAGAGATGATAGGTTATGTTACACAGCTCCTGGGCTTCGGAAGGATGTACGTCAAGTGCACCGATAACAGGATAAGGCTGTGCCAGGTAAAGGGAAGCCTGAGCAGATACCTTTGGATAAGCGAAGGCGATCTGGTTTTGGTAAGGCCGTGGGAGATCGAGCACGAGAAGAAGGCTGATGTTCTCTTTAAGTACGACAAAAATTCCTGGCAGATACTGAGAGACAAAGGGCTCTTCAACGACAGTCTCCTGAGTAGCTGATCAGATAAGCGTCCTGGATTCTATGTATCCGAACGGATTCTGTGCGTACCCGGTACTGTAAACTTTTCTGAGAACTGTGCTGTAATTTATGAAGATGCTATAGTCCGAAGGAACGGATCCCTGTATGCATGCCGTGTGCGGAGAAAAAAACTCCAGCAGGTTTTTCCCGTTGGACAGACCTGTGACATTAACCAGATTTGTAGAGTAATTCTTCGGCCCTATGAATACGCCGTTTATGCCTATGCTGCTGGCTGCCGTCAGATACACGTTGGTTCCAGACAGGTTACACGTTATAGAGTCCACGCTCACCGGCTCAGCGCTGTAGACGCCCGTGTAATAAAGGGCTGAGAACACGATAACGCCTATAAGCAATAGGAATATTATGAAAATGAGAATCGGCCCGGATGCACGTTCAAATCGCGATACCATAAAATATTATGGCAGCGGATTGAATTAATACCTTATTTAATTTATTGCGTTTGTGTATTGGTGCTTGCAAGTGTACTGATTGCGGCATTAGGATTAATGCACCCAATGCAGAATTGCCAAAATAATATATTCGGTTCACACAAAAATCCAATTATACAAAATGATAATATGCACTATAATCTACTATAAGAAGTGACCTGATTCTTGTTATATTCTCGGAACATCTGGCGAAAAGACAACAGACTGTATTCCCAATTCCCTGCAAACTATATAATATACCCTGCGTATCTTATCTTTGTCTACTCCAGAAAATTCAGACAAAGTGTTTAGTGTTATTACACGCACATCTTCCCAAGGTATATTTTTGCTACGCGAACGGCTTACAGCGTAGATTACAGCCACTACTAAATCTTGTTCTTTGAATAGCTTATTTAATCCGAGGTCAATGGCACGTTTGTATACTTTTAGCTCCTCATTCTGTACGCTTTCAGGCAGATCCAACCTTTCACTTAGGTCTAGCAACTTTTTCTTAGCGCCGCCTTTATTTCCTACAAAAACGCGGGGAACCCGTATCTTTTTATCAATTCCTTTAATCATAATGTCTAAAAACAATAAACAAATTTAATTTTAAAAAAATTAATATCGAGTAATGCACTCCATACAAAATTAAAATCTAGGATATACAAATACGTATCGTATCTGCGGCTTAAATCTTGTCGGATATCTGTTTGAGTTCATCTTCTAGCGATGAAACAGCTTCGCTGAGCATGTCCTTTATTCCAAGCTGTCCCCAGCTCTCTACGTCGAACACAACCTTGTTGCTGTCGGAGCCTATCCTTATAACGTCCTCTCCGGCGTAGTCCTGGCAAGCCTTGCATAGGATGCAGTCCTGCAGCTTGCCTTTTTTAACTGAAAGAGTATCTCCCTCTCCGCTCAATATGTCGACCGGACATACTGACGCTATCTTGGAAGCCCCCTTGACTTTGGGAGTCTTTATGTCTATTACAGGATAGAAGTGGTAGAAAACGTGTGCCGGAACGAACTTAGCGTGCTCGGCTCCGTTGCCCAATACTGCCTTTGCTTCCAGGTCTATGGATTCGCCGCTCTTAAGGTTCATTATGAGCATGTCGCCCAGTACAGGCTTTACGTCTGAATCCGAAGGGACTAGGTCCGATGCGTGCACCGCCTTTGGCCCTATCTCTTTAAGCTTGAAAGTGAATTCCTTGTGTCCGCTCATAGGCATAGGAGTCTTTATCGGTATCAATCCGAGTCTTGCAGCTAGTACCTCGTCGTACATGGAACTGTAATTCTTGTATATCGTAACGTCCTCTATCGCCAGAGTCTTGACGCTGTTTAGTATCGATCTTCTCATGGCGTTAAGCAATGAAAGCTTGAAATCCTGCAGAATGAGTACTGATCTGTTTTCATTGGATCTGAGTATAGACGCTTCCATTATTTACATCCTCCTTCCTTTCCTTCCACCCTTCCTCTTGCAGCCGTCGTGTGGTATCGGAGTAACATTCTCCACTGATAATATACGTAAACCTGATCTCTCTAGGGCTTTTACCGCTGGTCTGGCGCCCGGTCCCGTTGTCTTTGAACCTATGCCTCCTACCGCCCTTATCTTAACATGAACCGCGTTTATTCCCTTTGCCGCCGCCTCTTCTCCTATCTTTTTAGCGGCATCCATGGCAGCTCTTGGGGACGAACCCAGCCTGTCGGCCTTGACTTGTGAACCGCCTGTCTTTATGGAAAAAGTGTGAGCATTGCTTATGTCGGTAAGGTGCACTATGGTGTTGTTCATTGTTGCGTATATGTGGGCTATCCCTACGTGATCCTTTTCCATTACTGTTCACCTTTCTTCGCCCTTATAGGGTGAGACTCTGAATATATCGGGGATCTCTTGGAGAATTCTATCTTGTCCTCCTCGTCCCTCTTTACTATGTAACTAGGAGTGTCAACTACCTTATCGTCTACCATTACGTGTCTGTGGGTTATGAGCTGTCTTGCCTCTTTTATGCTTCTCCCCATCCCTTTCTTAAACACCAGTGTCTGGAGCCTTCTGTCAAGGATATTCTGCAGTGTAAGGTCAAGTACGTCGTCCACGCCTGCGTCCGCCTTCACCAATCCCTGCGAATTAAGCGAAGCTATGAATTCCTTCTCCTCTTCTTCACCGAGGTTAAGTGCTTTAAGACCTACCAGGTCTCTTGCTCTCATCCTGATGCTTCTAAGCTTGGACTCGACTTTCCACAGCTCTCTCTTGTTCTTGAATCCGTAAATAGCCCTGAAATTCTTATCCCTGTCTATTCTCGCCTTATCCCATATTCTCAGAGGCGACTTGTATTTCTTTGACTGTCTTTTACTCGTTCCCATATCACTTCTTGCCCGCTGCAGGAGCGGATGCTGTCGGAGCCTTTCTGGCTACACCTATGGTGCCGCCGACTCTTCCCTTGAAACTGGCCCCTCTCGACCTTACTTTCTGTCCTCTCATCTTGTAATTGAATGAATGCCTGTATCCTCTGTAGGAACGGCTGCTCTTTATGCCCTGTATGTTCATCGTCATCTTCGACTTTAAGTCGTTGCTAAGAAGGTGGTAATCCAGCCCTGTCTCCAGATCTCTTCTCCAGTTGTAAAGCCAGCTGGGAATGTTGAACTTGTGCGGGTTCTTTATAAGATCCTTTAGATCGTTAAGGGCCTTCTCATCGAGGTCCTGAAGCTTTGTTGAATCGTCTATCTTAAGCGTCTTCATGACCGCATTTGCAAACGAGAAACTTATGCCTGTTATGGATCTAAGAGAGTCCTTAACACGGTTGCTTCCGTCTAGGTCAGTGTCTGCGACCCTTATTATTCTCCTCTCTTTCGCATCCTGCTTCTGGTTTGATCCAGAGCTCTTTACTTCCTTTTTACCCTGTTGCATATAAACAAATAATAAACTCAATCAAGTATTTAAAGCTTAATTATAAAGCGATAGCATCAACTTACTTTTCCCCTTTTACGGAGTACTCATAAGACGCACCAGCGATTATCTTCCGTGTTCGAAATGGGTACGGGATTTGCCACTGGCCCATGGACGCTATCAGGTTATTTAGTGCAATACAGAGTATTTAAAAGTTTTGACATCCGCCAGTAGACCGACGAGCGGACTTTGATGACCGCCGTAATCGGTAAAGAAATCGGATTTAAAGGTATTTATAACCGCTGTCATCTCATCAGATAATGAAAAATTTAAGGGATAAGATTGAAAACATGAAAGATGGGTTTTCTAGGCTCGATTCGCTTGTCCAGTCGTGCTGCGATGACGTCGGTGAATACATGTTCGTACCTACCTCCTATTCTTCCAGCCTGTATTTTGGGGATAAAAAGGTCATAACGATCGATGAAAGGGTTATTTCAAATGTAGAGCTTCTTTCAAAATACGACAGAAAATACCTTTCGGCGCTTAAAATGACCGTATACCATGAAGTAGGCCATTTCAAAAACCCTCTCGAGGGCCAACCTAGAGATGTCAAGGAGATCGCCGCTGAACTGTATGCTATGGATAAGTGCAGCCTTGAAGACTACATCACCGAATTGGCCGTTATATCAGATACGGTAAAGGATGGCATTTCCAACCTAAACAACGGAACCGAACAGATCGGCGCTTCTGTCGAATATCTGCTTCTCCATGATTCAGCGGACAAGTGGAAAAATAAAGACTTTATCTCTATGCTGCGCGGTTATGATTTGCCAGTCGCAGTTCTTGAAAAATATAATATTCCATACGACGAATTGAAACGCAAAGTGATCGGTGAAACAAGAAAAATCATAGATATCAAGAATAGATATGAACATACATAAGCCAAATAAAGGATTATGACACCGACTGGAGCCGGATTGCATGATGATTCTCGGGAGGAAGCTGCGAAAACGGCTATACGATCAGACTTGGAGAAGTTGATCGACAAAGCCTGGCCGTCCATCGAAGACAAATTTAAAAAACTGACCCGTGATTACCGCTTCAGGTCAAGAGCGTACTGGGCCAAAAATCTTTCTGAAAAGCCTAATTTGATAACCACGCTTTACGAATTGGAATACGGGGTTTTTTGGCACGCGCTTGATGACTGGGACGCGGTAAAGCAGTCGATCGAACCAGAAAAACGCCTTCTGTATGAAAAGGAAGTGGTCCGGCAGGCCGAAAACTCCGAGACCGTGAGAAAGGAAAGAAATGATTACGCCCCTGGCTATGACCATCCTTATATTATCTTATTAGAGTTGTATGACGAAGAAAAGCTATCGGAAAGAACGGTTGACAGAAAGAAGCTGACGGACATAGTAAACCGCGCTTTTTTGGAGATAGCGTACGACGAAACCCCTTCAAAGACCCTTACAATGAAAAATCTGGGCCTTCTCGATTCCTACATGCCGATGATAAACCTCAAAGAGTCGATTAAGCTCTACAGAAAACCGCTCGAAGCGGGAATGTGGGTTACACCGAACTATGTAAAGGAATTTAACAGGCAGCAAAACACTCTTTCAGGGGAGGAAGCCGCTAAACTGGCTGCTCCTATAGTCGAAGGGATATTTTATGATAAGTTTACATCGGAAATCGAGCCGTGGCTGTACGATAAACCGGCCTACTCGTCGGGGATCAGACTAGACGATGACGGCAATTTTGTTGTTGTAGACGACGGGGTAACCAATCTGTACGCAGAAGTGGATCTTCCGCACCAACTCAAACCCTACGCCGGCTATATCAAAAACGATATAGTCCAGGAAAGGATAAGAAGCGTGGCGAAATCAATGGCTTACAACTCCAAAAATGCGGATGAAGATTTACGCAAACCGTATGCAGCTGCCTTCAAAGAAGTCGTCAGATACATAAATTTCAAGGACGCTGAGGACAGATACGGCTTTCTCGAGATGAACCAAACGGATTAGCAGGCTGAATCCGAAAAATAGCCGCGAATCAAGTTTAAATTGCGGACTTATCATAGTGCTAATTATGAGCCTGGCCGATATTCTAAGAAAAAAGCCTGTCATATACGAGGTGGTACCTCCGAGAATATCGCAGCAAAACAGGGCGGAAGAATCAAAATTAAAGGGTCTGGAAGGGGTTCTGGCGGATAAACGCATATCCGCCGTCAACATACCCGAGCTTATAGCAAGGGAAGAAAACGAAGGCAACATAAACTATAGAAGCCTGAATGTTGCCCCGGAAGAATACGCCAAGAGCCTGAGCCATACCGGAAAAGAGATTATAGTAAACATAATATCGCCAAGAATGCAGAAAGATGACTTCATGCACAGGGTTGACACCGCTTTCGCTGGTTATGGCATAAAAAACCTCATAGTCGTCGGAAAGGAGAGGGGCACGGATAAAATGCCCGGCTATAACGTGCTGGAAGCGATGTCCAGCATAAGCTCTGCGTATAACGGCAACGGCCCGCTGCTCGGGGGAATATGCATATTCGACAGGGCGACCAGCGCGAACAGGGATTATACCACATCAAAAGGCAGAATGAGGGAGTATGAGAGGATAGCGCAGAAGGCTAGAAATGGCTGCCGCTTCGTCACCAGCCAGATAGTATACGATGCAGGGCCTGTAAAGAACTTCCTATCGGAATACAATGACTACTGTGAAAAGACGGGGGATGAGCCGATAACCGTATTCATAAGCATGGCGCCGATCTCGTCCGAGAACATGCTTTGCCTTATGCGTGACAGACTTGACGTCCATATACCGGTAAAAACCCAGAAAAGGCTCCTGGCGTCCGAAGATATCGGGGCGGAATCGATAGATACATCCAAAATGATATTAAGGGACATAATGGATTACCATAAACAGGAGGGAATCCGTGTGCCCCTAGGCCTCCAGATAGAGCAGATAGGCATAAACAACGCGTACCTTGCTAAACAACTCCTTGATTCAACCTACGGGATATTCAAAGGACGCAGTAAGTAATATATCTGGTAGATTTTTATATCTGTAACCTTCTATTATTACTGGAAACTGCACTATATGGAATCTGGCGAACCGAAGGAAAAGGTCTCAAACCAGAGGATGTATAGTGAACTTGAAAAAGCCATACTAGACATAAAAACATTGGCAGACAGCAACGAAAAAATAAGACACAATAAGAGGGTTTACAAGCTGCTTTCCCCCAGAAACATCACTAAAAACTACATAATAAAAAGCTATGAAAATGATGCTGCAACGGTAAGATTTGACGAAGCCGGTCTGTATGAAGGGGAGGAGTACAAAAAAAAGGGGAAGGGCAGTAAAGACAGAATTATAATAAATAAGTTCTGGTTTCGTGATTCCGATGACCTCCAAAATGACTTGTACATGAACATATCGCACGAGCTGTCGCACGCACTAATCGGAGAACATAAGATACACAGGAACTGCAACTCGGACGACAACGTTTTAAACCACTGTTTCCACTTTTTTGATTATCTGGCAATGTTCGGAAAAGAAGCCCTCCCGAAGGCTTATTGCTACGCAACTGTCGGTGCAGCGGACAAAACACACGAAGAGGGGGAGAACCTGCCTATAGTAGAGGAGGAATTTTCTTCACTTCTGGAGGATTCGTACTCTACGTATAGGGCATCCGAAAATCTGCCGGATAATTATCCGGGCGATGAAGAAGTTATGAAACTGGTCGATAGTGACGGGGGTTTCAGAGACTTCCTGAAAAGCAATATTATCATGCTGAATCTGGACAAACTGAACGAATTAGAAAAAAAATTCGTAGAAAAGGCCGTCGGATACGGCGCGATGAAAGCCTCTTTCTACATGAACGGTCAGCGCATTGTAAATGCGGATTATTCTGTAAAATAAACCGTTCTAAGAATAGTTCTTAATGCCCTGCATCTTTCCTGATGGATTGCTTTGGTAGAGTTTTTCCCTCGCGTCCTCTATAGGTGCGTATATCTTGTCCAGGCATTTGCAATCGACATACTTGCAAAGGGACAGATATATCTCCTTTGATTTATTTATGAGCAATTCATCGTCTATTGAGGAATCGGTGATTTTTATTGAGGACTTCACCCTGTCGAAAAGATTCTTGTAGAATTCAGAAGTGTTTATTTCTGTAAACTCCTCTTTTTTCAATCCTAGTATCTTATTGAGTGAAGTCATACTTTTACGGTTGTATGAAACTTAATAGCTATCGTTCCCGCTTATCAGGCCGGACGATGTGCCGCCGATCAGACCGCAGCTGGATTGACCGCGCATTACTGAATTCGCTATTCCATCCATAATATGTATTATACGTTTTCTTTGTATAAAAACATTATTTCTTCCGTTTATTCTCTTTTACGGATGCCCATAGCTGGTACATCGGCATTATCTCATCCTCAGGAACCCTGTACAGCTTGTTGAGGAAGTATACTACACCCCTCTGCTCGGTGTCTAAGCCGTTGAATATCGCCGAGTACATCAGCTTTCCTTTCCTGGTCAGTCTCGTGCCCAGGACGCCCTTCTTTATGTATCCCTTCCCCTCTAGGGTAGAGATTATCTGCGAGCTTATGCCTTCCGCTTCCTCTATTTCCGGCTGCTCGCCCACCTCCTTCTTCATTAGCTGGTAAGCTATGAAACCGAGCTTCTTGGCCTTTGAATCCGTGGTCCTCTTGTCACTGTAAGAAATCAGGCCTATCTTATCCTTTGTCTCCATATCGTCGAGCTCCTTCAAGTAGTGCTCTATCCTGTCCGAGTCCTGCTTGTCCCTGAGCCTCTGGTATAGTGTAAAACCGACAGTTATTAGGTCTATGCTGATAGCGTCTATGAGTCCGCTTGTTCCGTACGCTGTGTAGGCAAGTATGTTTCCGGCAGCTACCGTTGCGCCTATGGCGGTGTAATACTTATTGTAGCTCTTTCCGCTACGTGCACCGCCGTTGTTCCCTAATATCTCCTCCAGCTTTTTCTCCTTCATATCCCCCCTTCATACTGATAATACTCATTTTTTGTATAAAAGACATAAAACAGTATTACACAAGTATTACGCG
>JAJYRE010000025.1 GCA_021794235.1 Nanobdellota archaeon | reverse complement strand
TGGTCTTTACCGCAGTCGTTCCGGATATCTGTTCGAGCAGCTTCTTGATTTTCTCAAGCCGCTCTCCTGGTTCTCCGACGCCTACGTTCATAGTCACCTTCTCGACCAGCAATTCCCTCATCTTGTTATTTGATTCCATTTTAAACGGCTATGCATGAGTCCTGCGCAAGGACCAGCTTACTCCCTTTGTTTTCTATCACAACGTTTTTCCCGCTTATCTCTATCACTTTGCCCTTCTTGCCCGAGTTCTTACCGGTGAATACCATAATCTCCGCACCCTGGTCAAGAGGTATGACTTTTTCTATCTGTTTTGATGATACATTGAAAAGAATAGAATCTCCTATCTGGAGTTTCTCATTGTCCGATGCTATGTTCCTGCTGTCATTGGTGAAGAATACCGTCTTTCCCTTTGGACCCATCATCTTTGAGACTATCTTTACGAGTTTTAGATTTCCGTCCCTCGGATCCTCTATAACGCATATCTTCCCCTTGTCTGTAACAGAAACGAGGAACTTGTCCCCCTTTATGTCTACAAGGTCACCGAAGCCTACTCCGAATTTCTCTTCCTTGACTACAGCGCCGTCGACCTTTACGAATCCGTTTCTTATCAGGAACCTGGATTCCTTTGCGTTCTCTGTTATCTTCATAACATCCCTTAATAGGGATAGTATAGCGACGCTGTCCCTGTTCTTGTGTCTTCCAGGGTACTGCCTGACAAAGTACTTGTTTTTCTTCCTAGGTATGACCAGATTGCCGCTTACCTGGGCCCTCTTCAAATGCTTCGATTCACCGTGTCTTGCCATAGCTTTTTAGTTTCTCCATTCTTTTATTGTCTGAAATATTTATATCTTTAATCAGTAGTGCTGAAGGTCTTATTTTAAGAGGGACCTTATTTCCTTTCTTTGTCGTGTTCTTGGCGGAATCGACGGATACGACAAGCTGCTTCGTGTATACTTTGTCTATCTTTCCCTCTGTTCCCTTGAACTTGCCCCTCATTATGAGGACTGTGTCACCTTTCCTTATCGCGATGTTTCTTGTCTTGTACTGCTCTCTCAGCTCCTTCGAAAGATGTACGGAAAGCATTTTCCTTTTTATATTAATCGGAGCGTTCGCTCTGTACTTTCTCTGCTTTCTCGGAGAACTACTCGAAATCCAATTCTTACTAAATTCGTTTTTCATACTATTTTAGAAGATATCTTTGTGACGTGCGGAAATCTCAATGAAACTTCCCTTGCTATAGGACCCCTTATTATAGTACCCTGTGGTTCGTATTTATCGATGTCCTTTACTATAGCACATGCGTTGTCCTCAAAAGACACTCTTGTTCCGTCCAGGCGCCTGTATTCCTTCCTTTGTCTCACGACCACTGCCGGGAATTTCTTATGGATGGTGTCGGGATTTCCTCTCTTAACAACCACAAATATTGTATCCCCGATGCCGCATTTTGGCTGCCTGTCTTTGACTCCGTGATAACCGCGTACATTGACGACTTTTGCGATTTTTGCACCAGAATTGTCAGCCACTGTTATCCAGCTACCGACGTTTATTGATTTTGCTATCCGGGCTCGGATGGGTTTTAAACCTCCTCCCTTTCTTCCTGTTCCCATGTCACTCCTTCGCTACGACTACAAACCGCTTCCAGCGGCTTATAGGCCTCGTTTCGTATATGACTACTTTGTCACCAAGTTTAGCATTAATGCAATCGGGATTGTGAGCGAGTACTTTTGTCTTGTTCCTTATAAATCTCTCGTACTTCTCCAGCTTTCTTATCCTCTCCCAGCTGACTGTTACTGTTCTGAATACCTTTGATGAAGTGACTACTCCCTCGAAACTCCTACCGTGTATCCTAAGATCGCCGTGATACGGGCAGTGCTTGTCTTCGCAAGCTTTCTCCGGAGCTACTAGATCTTTATATTGCATATTCCCATGGCCTCATTTTTATATCATTTCCTCTTATTTTAATCACTTTATTATGAGATTTTACTATAAATCTTTTATTGTCTTTCAATATCCTTTTTTTTGATCCTCCTACATCAATTAATAGGGTGTTTTTGGTCTCGTCAAGGACGACTCCTTCCGCACCTGTGTCTTTGCACACAACGTAACTCCCAATTAACATTAGCTATTTAATGTAATTAGTGTTTAAAAACGTTTTTATGTCAAACACGGTAAAAAACAAATTTAGATAAGACCGAGTTTAGTTGCAAGGTCCATAGCCAGATACTCCGGTGCCAGTTTTACTATAGCTACTTTGCTTCCGTCCATCTTGTTTATTATGTTGACAGACTGAACCTTTACATCGAACTGCTTTTCTATCTCGTTTTTTATCGTTATCTTGTTTGACTTTGCTGACACTATGAAGGATATCTTGTTTTGCTCCTGCATAAGACGGGTTGCTTTTTCCCCACCCAATATACTCAAAACCGCTTTTATGTTTTCCGATTCCATGATTTACTGTTTCTTGAAAGATGCCACTGCGCTTTTTGTCCAAACTATCAATCTTCCAGGCTCACCGGAATTTGACACATCGCTGACCGACAGCTGTTCCGGCTTTAGTGACTTTATGTTTAGGTTGCCCGAAGCGAGCTTTATCTTTGAGGTATCAGAAGTGACTATCACCAGCCCCAACTTCCTCTTGTATTTTCTTCCGCGAAGTTTTCCTTTTCCAGGTCTTATCTTCCTGCTGGTTATCCTGGATACTTCATCGCCGAGTCCAAGAGTGTACAGTGTCTTCTCCAACTCCTTTGTCTTTGCAATATCATTAAGCTTGTCATCGACTATTATCGGGAAATTCTGCAGAGATTCTACCCTGTGGTATTTTGACACCAGATCCTTGTTTACAGAAGCTGCTATACCCATCTTTATAGCGAGCGCCCTCTCTTTTTTGTTTATCTCCTTTACCAGCACCTTTTCGGCTTTGGGAGGGTGTGCCTGTCTTCCACCTACTGTGTGCGGTGCAATTGCACCTACGTAATTGAACTGTGTACCGTTTCTTGACAGAATCTTCTTTGGCGTTCTCGTGTAGCCCCTTCCGTACACGGTCTTGTATGACCTACGCCTCTTTGTAAGCTCTCCTACCTTTCTCTTACCTGCCAGCGGATCGGTGTACTTAAGCTGGAAACTCTTGGATTCTTCCGCTAAGAATGCCTTGTGAAGTGTCTTAGAATTCAGCTTCTGGGCGAATACCTCGGGGAGTTCTATATCCTCAACCTTCTTGTTATCAAGTGATAGTACGGTTGCCATATTTTTATCTGAGTAATTCTACCCTCACCGGCTCTGCCTTCTTTACTGGTCTGAGCGCCTTTCTCATAATTACAAGCCTTCCTGTGCTTCCAGGCACTGAGCCCTTTACTATGAGCGCCGTGCTTTTTACATTTCCGTATCTCGTATAGCCGCTTTTAATGTTAACGTCATCTGGATTCTTGATTGTTTTCAGAACGAATTTGTTGTATTCGACTCTTGCGTTGAAACCGAGCCTACCGTGCTGTGGTACCGTAAACTGTACCTTTGCCATGGACTCTGCTCCCAGGTTACCTGCTTTTCTCCTCGATTTACTGGCGTGTACCGGATATATCTTTACACCGTACCTTTTAACGGAACCTGTGAAACCTTTTCCCTTTGTTATTCCGGATACGTCTATGAACGTACCGTCCTTTATTACAGAAGCGACGTCTATCTCCTTACCCAAAAGTTCCTTCGAATAAGCGTATTTAGCCTCTAGGTCTCCGCCGACCGCTATCTCGAAAAGCTCCGGCTTTTTCTTGAGGTCGATCTGCCAAGGCTGGGTTGATACCAATAACCTGATGTCATCGGCTTTCGCCCTAAGCTCATCAGAATTTGAATTATTTTCCTTAAATTTTACCCTCTTTGATATGTTCTTATTGAGACCCGCAGCCCACGCTTCACCGACAGTATTTTTGTCCTTGTAGAATCTTATAGCGCAGACTGATAGAGGAGGACACTCTATAACTGTAGCGTTTGTAACTACATCCATCTTGAATGTAGGGGAGTTCTTATCGACATCCGAATATACAAGCTGTATCATACCCGCTTTATATCCGGCGAAGCTGCTAAGCTCCTTGGCGTCAAGGCTTCCGAAGTTAGGGAAATTGTGGTAAGCCCTATCGCTTCTTGTTATCGGATAGTACTGAAGACTTCCTCTTCTCGGTGTCTCTTTCTTTGTTATCTGATGTCCCATAATTCAATAAAATACAATCACTGATATTTGATATATATCTTATATCTTAGTTTAAATAAGTTTAGATTCAGCCATTTTAGCAAAATAAGTGGCCCTTATGGATATAAGTGCAGCGTCCGGTTCCTAATCAAGCTTCAGTATCCTTATATCCTCTGTCAGAGCCTTATCCGAGTAAAGTCCTGACACCAGTATCGCCTTTTTAAGGCCGTATTTTTTGGCTACGGCTTTTATGGCAGCTTTGAAGTTCTTCATGGATTTGATCTTTATACTGATTACGTCCCTGCTGAAATTAAGCCTGTCTATCGCAGTATTGGAATCTGTAAGTGCGAATATCCTGACCCGCATATGGTATCTGGACAGACGGAACGCACTCCTGCCAAAGGGGGTGATTACTACTGCGTCCCTTATGTTTGTTGAACTCATTATGTTTACTGCGGCGGATATTATTGCGTCGTGCTCGTTCCTTATCTCATACATCTTTTCCGGTACGTCCTTGTAGCCGTATTTGGATATTATATGCCTCAGCATCTTGACTGCCTTTATGGGATAATCACCTATGGCAGTCTCCTCCGAGAGCATCACAGCATCGGTTCCCTCACTTATAGCCGTAAAAACATCGTCAGCTTCTGCACGCGTAGGCAGAACATTCTTGGTCATGGATTCCAGCATCTGTGTTGCTGTTATAACAGGCTTGTTGCATTTGTTTGAAACGTCTATAAGCTCCTTCTGGAGCTTTGGGACTTCTGCGATGTCCATATTCAGACCCAAGTCCCCTCTTGCTATCATTATTACGTCTGCCACTTCTACTATCTCTTTGAAGTTTTTAACGGCATCTCTTCGTTCTATCTTTGCAATTAGCGTAGAGTCGCCTCCCGCTATTCTTCTGGCGGCTGCCACGTCCTTCGCGCTCGATACGAAGGAAAGGGCAAATATCCTTATACCCTGACTCAGTCCGAATTTTATCCCGTCTATGTCCTTTTTTGTAGGATATTTATCTGAATAGCTCAGCCCATCGGCATTTATGCTCTGTTCGTTCAAAAGGGTCCCGTTGTTCAGGGCTCTCGTGATAATTATGTCGCCGTCTCTTTTTACCGGCTTGAGTTCTATCTTACCGTCCGACAGAAGGATTTTCCCCTTTAGTTTTATTCTCTTGAGTATGCTGTTAGTTACCGGTATTTGTCCTTTTTCGCCCAGAGTATATTCCTGTCCTTCCTTTATCTCCAGCTTGTCCCCGCCAAGTTTTCCGGTTCTGAGCTTTTGTCCAGGCAGATCCAAAAATATCGGTGTGTATACCTTAAGCTGTTTATTTATTCTTTTTATGCATGAGATTACACGCCTGAAATAATCGTGATCCCCATGGGACATATTCAGCCTGAATACATTTACTCCCGCCTTTATGAGTTTTTTAATGGAATCTTCACTATCCGATGCCGGCCCTAAAGTGGCGACAACCTTAACCTTATTGAAGTCCATACATAGATTATCGATTTTAAACTTATATACGTAGGGATTGTCAGACTACGCCGTTAAGGTAACCGATGGTTTCAGTAGGCACTATTCCGTTAGTAGGGTAAGTTGGGCTGTAATAGTTTACCGCGTTGTTCGACCAGAATCCGTCATATCCAGGTCCGCCTTGGTTCGTATAATCAATCTCCAATCTAAATGTTCCTACGGTGTTTATAGTACCGCTGTATTGGGTAGCTCCTTGGCTTATCCACGAATTAATCAGATTATTCGGGTTGTCGGATGAAGATGTGCCGCCGAGCCAAGGAGACATTCCCGTAACGGACCCGTTGTAACCGATCCCCATACCATCATCTGTCAAGACATAGAATGTGGTCGGACTGTTCAGTTGGGCAAAACCTACGGCTTTCATTATCACGTATTGCGGATTTGTTATTGGCGGATTGGGAAAAGCTGCTCCTCCGCTGTTACTATACTGATAATTTATCAAAACATTATTTTGAGTGTTTCCGTTTACATTCTGGCTGCTGCCGGTTAAACTTGTTTTGTTGAGAACACTGCTTGCAGTTGCCGTTAGGCTGCCATAACTAAAAACAGTATTTGGCGATATAGATGCTTGATACACACTATTCTGGGGGTTAATTCCACTCCCGCTAATCTGATAAAATTGATATAGTAGTCCGGGGTTCATTATGTTAGCTATATTATTGTACTGTCCGTATGTCTGGGACAACTGCGGGGCTTCTCCTGTGCTGCCACCATTCAACAAAACGGTGCTAGGAGTTCCGAAGCCCTCAAATGCTATGTATGGAATTCCACTTACAATGCTGCTGTTAAATTTCAACCAATAAGTGGTATTGGTACTCGCAGAAGAAGCTCCGTCAAATACGATGTTTGACGTTGCCATGTTGTAATGGCCAATATAATCATTGCCATTCCCGGACATTAGCCACCATGCTATAGAACCCGAATTATTTAGAGGAGAGCCACCCAAACCTTCATCATAAAGTTGTGCAACGTTAGTGGGTGAAAGTATCCGGTTATACATCTGCAGATTCGATAGATATCCGTTGAAGTAGAATACAGAATTAGAAGGAGTACCAGACCACCCCTCTGTATATCCGTAGCCGACCGCCCAATAATAAGGTGAAAATGACTGGGGGGTCCCTGAGTGCGTAGCGACTTCGGTACCATCAAGATATAGCACCTGCTCAGAACTCGTCTGTGTTATTACAACATTATGCCATTTGCCATTGGCTACATTTATGTTCGTAACGAACGGTTCGGAGCCTGTCCAGTCACCCCCTGCGAGGTCTCCGGATGTGGTTACATATAGAATATTGGAGTAACCTCCGGGGTTGCTCGTAGGCAGGTTGTTGCCGTTCCATAATATGATTCCGTCCGAAGTGGTCTTGAACCATATAGAAACGCTGAAGGTACCTGCAGGACTTATCGGTGTGTTTTCTGGGATATCCATGTGGCTGCTACCTCCATTAAAGTAAGGGATGTTACCGGATTGCAGCCAGGACTGTATTATAGTTCCATGCGGAGAAAAGAATTCCAGGTTGCTTAATGAGTCATTTTCATATTTCTTAAATGCAAACGAGTTCAAGCTGATTGGCTGTTGGAAAGGTGCAGGAGTTGCTGCGGTCTGATTATTTTTCAGGATTATCGGCAGAAAGTTGGTAACGCCCGCAGGCAATGACGCGACTGCCTCCCAGTAAGTTGTGTTTTTGACATAAGAATTATTTGTTATAACAGTTATGTTGTACAAACCGGGATTAAGTTGAGCGGTGTAGGAAAACTGTCCAGATTTTATAGGCACGACAACACTTCCATTTACCATCAGCCCTATGTATGCGAATGGACTCGAAGTAGCGGTTATATTGGTTTCAGTGCCGAAAGCTATGCCGTTGTCGCCGTTCTTGACGCCGTTTACAAACACTGTAACAGATGGGACGGTTACGCCTATAGATACTGACGGCATAATTCCATTTGGTGGATACGCACGAACACGGGCCCAGTAGAATGGACCTATAGTTGCTTGAGAATTTTGGGTATTTGCTCCGCCGATGGGAAGCTGAGAACCGTAAACATTGGTCGTTAAAACTGAAGGTGTGTCATAATTAACAGAAAATGAGGCTTTTGATGATGACGGCCAATAAACTGAGTATACATTGTAACCTGTGGAAAGTGCAGGAGTGCCAGACCATGAACTTCCCGAATCAACGAGCCCACCGTCATAACCATTAGACCAAACACCATTGTTTATTTCGAACCAGGTTTGGATGGAACTAGATGATGTTACAGCAGAACTACTTAGAGTATAACCGAATCCGGCATTGCTGCTTGATGTTGCAAGCGGGAAGTTTCCATAATAATCCAAAATCTGTGCCGAGTTCAGTCCGTAATTCGTACTGGTGATAGCATAGCTGGAATAAGGAAGACTTAAACCATTGTTTATAGTGTATCCACTGCCTGTCCATCCACTCGGTAAGCTTGTTCCCGCAAAATTCTGATAAAAGGTAGTGAATACATTCGCACCGTTATCATATTGCCCGTAGGTGGAAGACAGCTGCGGTGCTTCTCCTATCGTGTTCCCGTTGAACAGATTGGTTGTTTTGTTTGCAAATCCCATATATATTGTAGTAGAAGAGCCGGCTTGTACGCCGAA
>JAJYRE010000006.1 GCA_021794235.1 Nanobdellota archaeon | reverse complement strand
CAAGGTCTTCTTTCAGGTCGACTATCTTAAGATAATACTCCTCCATCGGTATGATCTCGATAGGAGTCTTGCTTCGGTCGCATAGCGGTGTCCTGTGCGCTATGTTCTCGCTCTTGTCCACAAAGCCGCCTTCCTTTAGCATGCCTATCATCTTCTTTCTGGCATCCTCAACCGTGAGCCCTTCAAGGTCTTTTCCCGCGTTCGCGTTCATCTTCCCGTTTGTATCTATAAGTATGTTCTCGGTCAATCCGAGCTCTTTGAACAGCATGGCATCGTTATAATCCCCGTACGAGCAGACCATGACCGCACCGCTTCCGAACTCCGGCTTAGCGGACGGGTGTGTGATGACCTTGACCTTTTTCCCGTATATCGGAGTAACGATGTGTTTACCGATCACCGATTCGTATCTTTTATCCTCAGCGTTTACTATGACTGTTTCACACGCCCCAAGAAGCTCGGGTCTGGTGGTGGCGATTATCATATGCTCATTGCTGTCTTCGACTCTGAACTTTATATAGACCAGCCTAGTTTTCAATTCCTTGTATTCTATCTCGGCGTCGGCTATCGTAGTTCCGCAGTCCACACAGTAATTACTGGGCCTGTACCCCTTGTACACTCTGCCGTTTTTCCAGTGTTCTATGAATGTGGACTGGGTGAGGGCCCTGTACACAGGGGAGTCTGTCCTGTAAATATTGTCAAAATCCGCTGAATATCCTACGGTCTTTAATATCTCTATCATCTCCTTCTCCAGTTCATCCAGGGATTCCCTGCAGAGTTCGAGGAATTTTTTCCTAGGAGTATCCCTCATGATTATCCCGTGCTTCTTTTCGGTGTACTTCTCGACCGGCAGGCCATTCCTGTCCATGCCTATCGGGAACAGGACTTCTTTGCCCAGCATCCTGTTGGCCCTGGCTATCATGTCTATCTTAGAATAGTGGGCTACTGCGCCGAGGTGCCAGGGGCGTCCGGACGGGTACGGCGGAGGGGTATCAATCCCGAATATCTCCTTATCCGTGTCTATCTCGAACTTTCCGATGTTGAGTTTTTCGAAATGGTCCGATACGCTCTTTTCTATCTCCCGCGTCCAAATCTTGTTTTCGAAAACGCTCCTGTCTATTATTTCAGCCATTCTATGATAAGGTCTGCAGACTTTTTATTTCTAACAGGTGCCGCCTACTGCAGCGTTATCTCCTGGCCGTCCAATAGGAGGTGCGAAGTCTTATTCAATTCGTAGCCGAGCTCCTTTCCGATGTCTATCATGCTGCTCAGCTTCTCCATTCCACCGTGTGACGGTATGAGGTGCTGAGGTTTTAACATCTTAAGGAATGTCTTGATGTCGTTCCTGGAACCGTGTCCTGAAACGTGTACGTTGTCCGCTATGTTGACATTGCAGCTCTCCAGTGCACTCTGTAGCATGCTTCTGTTAGCAATGTTAAGCGGCGTTGGTATCGTCCTGGAGGAGAAGATAACCGCGTCGTCCTCGGATAGTTTGTATGCGTATTGTCCTGTGACTAGCTTGTCAAGGAATGCACCCTTCTCACCCTGGTGACCTGTACACAGTATAACGTACTTTCCGGGTCTGTCCCTCACGTATTTCAAGAGGCCGTTTATCTGTTCTTTTCTTATAGCGACTTCCGGTATCAGGCTCTTGTCGATGATATTGTTGCTGACAGCGGCTTTTATGTACATGTCCATGCTTCTGCCGAACACCATTACGTTCCTGTTGACCTTTCTGCTTATCTCCACTATATTCTTTATCCTTGCTATGTGGGACGAGAAAGTCGTTATAAATATCGTCTTGTTGCTCAGAGTCCTCTTTATCACGTCCTCCAGCATCGTTCTGACAACGCTTTCCGAGAATGTGTAACCCTCCTGATCGGCGTTTGTAGAGTCAAGTATCACGGCTTTAACGCCCTCCTTGTTCAGCTGCTCTATCCTTTCATAGTCCGGTCTCTTACCGAGCGTGGGATTGTCATCCAGCTTCCAGTCGTTTGCGTATGCGACCACGCCGTATTTAGTGTGGATCGCAACCATCGAACTGTTTGGTATCGAGTGCGTCATGTTTACCAGTTCTATGGTAAGGTTGTCCGACACCTTGTATTTGGTTCCCGTGTTGAGGCTCAGCATTCTAGCCGACCTGACCTTCATGTTCCTCATAAGGTGCTCAATCACTTTTATCGTGAAAGGCGTAGCTATCACGGGACACCTGTATTTCTGGCTTAGGAACGGGACCGCCCATACGTGGTCCAAGTGTCCGTGCGTAAGGACTATGGCTTTTACGTTCTTGCCCTCCTTTTCAAAGAAGTCCCTGTCGTCGGGTATGACCCCGTTCTCGACAAGCGCGGTCTGGTCATTTATCGAGATATAGTTTTTATCCCCTTCAAAATTGACCAACCTCTCTATGTCCGCACCCATGTCGGTTATTATTATTTCGCCGTCCGCTTCTATCGCGGTCATGCTTTTTCCGATTTTGTTGTATCCTCCAAATGCTCTTATTTTTATCATATTTTTTCTATTAACTCACCTACTGTTTTGTAACCCTCTCTTTTTGAGAGGATCTTCAATTTTTTAACCACGCTACTTCCGTATTGCATGGCTTTTTTCTTTCTTTTTACTATAAGCTCACCAAGTCCCATCTCTTTACCGATGGTGCGAAGTAAACTCTTATCATAATCTTTCGTTAGTTCGTCCAGGTCAAGTTTCAGTGCGTAATCTATTACACTATCCTCTAAATATGGATAATACAGTTTTGCATTTAAAACTTTACCTATTCTGTCGAGCCTCAAGAGATCCGTCGCATTCATGTAGGACAGTCTTTTGTCCCTGAACGCCCTAAGTTCATCCTTTGGCATCGTCTTGTGCCTGTAAAAGCCGAAGAAAAGCTCATCGCTCCCTATCCCGCTTATTATTTTTCTGTCTCCGGACGCTACAAGCTTCTTTATGGCCGCGTATTCGACTACGCCCATTATTATGTTGTACGTCCCCAAGCCGAGATTTTTAAGATGCTTGATGTAAGCAAGCATATCCTCGTCAGTTATCTCCGAAATCTTAAGCTCTTTGCCGAGAGATTCAGCGAGGATCCCAGCGTTATGGACATCCTCGCTGTCCTTGTATCCTGCGACCATAAGGTCAACCCCTTTGTCAAGCGAAACCGCGATGGCCGCCAGAACGGAGGAGTCTATGCCGCCAGATACGAGCACCGCGTCTGGTTTTATCCGTTTCACGCTCTCGTATAGCAGCCCCTTAAGGCCCTTATTTCCGGAACTAATCTTCCTGCTAATTGCTCTTATGACTACAGAGTCACCAAGCTCGATTTTTGACGAACCCGGCAGAATGAGTTTCATCCCGCCGAGATCGATTGATTCTGATGTAGAATTTAATGCGTCTGTCTCTATCGTTTTTACTTTTCTAGCGCTCATAGCTCTTTAATCTTAATTCATCTCCTATATTTATGGTAGCAGTATTATAAACCGGCAGTTCAAGCACATGCTTCGCATCTTTAGGGCCGTAATACAGCCTCCACCTCTTTGCGCGAACCTGGTGCACGACTCTGAACTTGCTGTCCAGCCATATAACCTTCAATTCGAACCTGACAAAGTTCATGTGTATGTCTTTTACATCCGGCAGGAATGCTCCGGCTCCTGGCGCCGCTGTAAACATCAATCCAAGAAGTTTTTTGGAAAATGTATCGCAATACTTTACCCCCTTGGCAATTACTTTGTTGTCTATACTGACGTCGCAAACCTTCATATATTAATTACTGGATCTCTTTTGTAAGAAAGTCTTCTATACTTATGCTTTCCAGCTTCTCTTTCTCCTCTTTATTTGCCATATTCAGCGCCAGCAGGTAGAGAACTAGCCCTATGCTGTTTCCGCTCTTGTTGTTGCCGGGTATAATCAAGTCAAGGAAAGCGGTGCTGTTGTCTGTATTGGCAATGCCTATTATCGGTACATTTATCTTCTTCGCGTCGTTTACGGCCCTCCTGTCCGATCTTGGGTCAGTGACAAGCACTATCTTGGGTTCGAAGAAGTTCCTGTAGCTTATGTTTGTCAGCGATCCCGCCAGGTACCTTCCGAAGTTTACGCTTATGTTCATCAGTTTTGAAAAGTTGTAGACGCCGTAGTATGCGCTGTCCAGGGTGCATACCAGCAGTATGTCCTTCCTGGAATAATCGCTAAGCATCTTTGCAGCCATCTTTATTCTCTCGTCTATGACCTTGATATTCAGAATTGTGAATTTGTTAGCTATTCTCTTGAATACGAACCTGTCGAACGTCTTATTGTTCGCCTTTGCTCCTATCCTCGTACCGTACGTTTTGTACGCTTCCAATTTATCTATCTTCTTAAATACCATAATCTACTTCTATTAGTCTGTTTAGTTTTTCTACTCTTTCTCCTCTATTGATTCCTACTTTTAAATACTTTGCGCCTAACCCTATGGCCAAGTCAGATATAATGGATAGGGCGGTTTCTTCCGACCTGTGCGATACAACTTTAGTTATATTGTACTTATCCGCAAGGTCCGAGTATATGTGCACCTGGTTCAGGAGCGCCACCTGGTTCGGTTTTATAAGTGTGGAATTTATGAACTGGTGCACTTTTTCAAGCCTGTCTGGGATCGTAGCCGTAAGGTCGTCTCCTACAATCAGGCCGTCCACCTTTCTCATTATCTCGCCGTAATCCTCCCCGAGCGTCTGGTCAACCGGATCCTCTATGTAGTACATATCAAATTCCTTGGCAAGGTTTACCGCGAGATCTATCTGCTCTCCTCTGTTGAGAGCCTTTTTGCCGTATATCGGGCGTCTGTACTCGTATTTTCCGTCCTTGTAGAAAGTGGAGGCTGCAAAATCCGCCCCCATCCTTATATCCGCCCCGGTCTCACCTATCACGTTCTCAACTGCTTTTCTTACCGTCTTCAGGGACTCATAGTTGTCAAGGGCGCTTACAAACCCCCCTTCAGGGTCCACTCCGCCCACAAAACTCGATGTAGTCTTCTCAAGGAGCCTTTTAACCTCCTTATAGACCTTTAGGGTGCTGTCTATGCTGGCGGTGCTGCTGTCAGCGACTGTCGTAACCAGTATCTCCTGTATGTCCATCCCGAGGCCTGACGCATGAAGCCCGCCGCCTATCATCTTGCATACGGGTAGCACAGTCTCTTTTTTTGGAAATAGCTGGAACGGAGACTTTTTAAGATAACTGCTGAGCGCGTAGACGAGTGCGTATGAAAGTGACAGCGATGGTCCTCCTATAAACTCTTTGGGTATCGTACCCTCCACACCGTATATTTCATTGAGGGTTTCCAGCCTCTTGCCCTTTAAACCGGATAGGAAGCCGTTGAACTGCTGCAGTTCCTTGTCTATATCGCCGCCGAACTGGTTAACCTCATACATGCTATTGCTTTCTCCCGCCGGAGAAGAGCCCCTGAACCTGCCGTTCTCAGTCTCCACTTCGACTTCGGCCGTGAAATTTGAATTGGCGTTTAGAATCTTTATCGCCTTGATGTCTTTTATCTCCATTACTTAAAAATTCATTTGTTTTATTTATAGATTAATCGCTTATCTCGTTGTACCGAGCAAGGCATCTTTTTGGCAACGCTTATTAATATTCGAATCTTAATATGATGTATGAAAAATAGCCAGATATATATCATGGTCGGGTCAGCAGCACTTTTGTGCATGCTGTTCGTATTGTCCGGGACCCTATCAACTTCCGTTTCACAGCCTCAATCCATAAACTGCGGTGCAATAAACCTCAACTTTTCCGCCTCTACTGGCACCAGCTTGACAGTTCCACTGGGCTCCAGCAACGTCCCATTCATGAGCGTGCACGCTACAAACACCGGCAACGTCACATATACCCTTGGCCTTAATGTAGTGCCTGTTAATTCCAGTGCGCCTTTCACAATACGGAGTGCAAATCCTATACCGCAGAGCCCAGGTCAGTTCAACTATACCTCATTCGGGGTATACTCGCCGACAAAGGCCGGCACGTACCCTGTGGTGGCCAACGTAACTGCAAAGTACGGTTCATGCCCGATACTGTCAAAAACATTCAGAATAGACATAAACGTAGTAAACAATTCAACAAACTCATCGGCTTAGATGGAAAACGCAGTAATATCAGATAAATCACTGGCTTCAATAACATCAGAAGACGTCAGGGTACGATTCGTCGGAAAGATAATAGGAATGGACGAGATAGGGATGTTTGACGTAGTAGACGGGGACAAAAAGGTAAAATGCCTCCCACCTGCCTCCGGAGCGCCGCGGGTAAAGACAGGCGACATTGTAGTGGTGACCGGTAAGGTTGCGCCGGGAGACACAAAGGAGGATTTTGAGATAAGAACCGATTCTGTGCAGACTATAAGCTCCGAAGACTACAATAATTACAACAAGTATTTAAAGATTAGGAGCGAACTATTAAATTATGGAAGTTGAGTTCAAGGATATCGAGTTTTTTAAGAGAATGATGGACACGATAGGTAGCCTGATGTCCGACGTATCGCTCGACTTTAACCAGGACGGATTCACGATAAAGGCGATGGACCCTGCAAACATAGCTATGGTCCTTTTCGAGGGAAACAAGAACATATTCTCCACTTTCAACGTCGACAAGGAGATAAAACTGTCGGTTTCGCTAGACGACCTTAACAGCATACTAAAGATGATGAAGAAGGAGGACAAGGCCAAATTCAAGGATTCAAAGAACAGATTGGAGATAGACATAAGGGGAAAATCCAGGCTCCATTTCACGATCCCCCTGATAGATGAGAATTACACCGCACAGAAGGTGCCGCAGCTGAATTTCACAGCCGAAGCCATGCTGGTGAGTTCTGCTCTGAAGGAATCCATAAAGGCGGCCAGCCTCGTGGACGATTCTATTTACTTTACAGTGGACGGAATGCGCCTTATGCTAAGTTCGAGGAGCGAGGAGAAGGAATTCTCGCAGGAGATATCGATGAATGAGAACAAGGAGCTCCTTAACGTAAAGTCCGAGGGAATGACGAGGGCGAAATACTCGATAGAATACCTTTCAAAGTTCCTCAACGTCGCCGATCCGGACAGGCCTATAAAGGTAATGCTGTCAAACAACTATCCGCTTAAAGTGGAATACGAACTGATAAACAAGGATGCGGTTCTGTCGTTTATACTGGCAAACAGACTGGAGTAATCAGATATCCTTCATAGACAGGAGTTCGCTCTCGTACAGGTGCAGGTTGCTAAGAAGCTCCGGCAGGCTGTTTATATCCACCGCAAGTATCTTCCCGATTCCCTCTGTGTGCTCCATGAGCGAATTTGTCCTGTATCTGGTAACCAGCAGGGATATATTCCTTTTCCCTGCGAATTCCCCGTTCTGCTTCACGTAGTTTAGCATCCTGGCATTCTGCTGTATTATAAACTCCTCCTCCTTTGATGGGCTGATGTAAAAATGGTCCTTGCAGTCGACAAAGAACGCCCTCATCCTGTCGTAGGCGATAAGGTCTATCTGGAACCTTCTGGCTGTCTTGAAATTTACGTTCCTTTCAGTCCTATACCCGAATTCGTCGAATATGTCCCCGACCGCGTTCTCGAAATCCCTCCAGTCCTGTCCATCCTGCATATTTTTATATTAAACGTACAGATTATTATAATAAATAAAAAAGTCATTTAAACAATGACTTTGTTTAGAAGTAATATGCATCGATAGTCCAGTGGTAAGACACCACCCTGCCAATCAAAAGCAGATCGGTGGAAACTCGGGTCCGAATCCCGATCGATGCAGTCTTTATGTTTTCTTTGTGCTTGCCGGCTTCCTGCTGAGCCTTCTCAGGTAGAACCAGTTCACGAAGTTTTTCATGTATCTGGTCACTTCCTTCACCCCGATTATGCTGAGCACTAAAAGGACTATGGAGCCTACAAGTGGCATGTATATCCACGGCATGAAAATATCGCCGTAGTAGAAAAGTGCGGATATTATAGCGGTTACACCGAGCCCGACCTCAAGCCTGTAGAGGTATGTCAGGACTATTCCTATGATTATGAAAGCCAGGAAAAGGTAGAACATCAGAGGATCGTTGACGTACATTATGCTGAGTATAACCGAGATTATGTTTGTCATAGGAGTTTCAGCTTTCCTGTTACCCTGTCAAGTTCGCTTTCATAGTACGGGCCTATACCTATTGCAGTCTCCGTATTCGGCGGCACCTGGGTCTGTCCGGCGTCCCTGACAACCTTGAACGGCACGCCGCTGACCTTCAATTTCTTTTTTATGTCTTCGAACTCTTCTTCCGTCCTTGTTTTTAGGACTATTTTTGTCTCACCGGCATCCAGCCAGCTCTTGGCTACTTCAGGATACTTGGACGAAACGGCGAGAAAACTCATAAGGCTCGCGTGCGAAGCCTGTGCAATCATCTTCCCCGCACCCATATCCAGGTCCTTCCTGACTATGAGCACCTGCTTTATTTTTCGTCCGGATATTTTCATAATATTGATATATCGTAGAAACATATAAATAGGACTCTATACAACATTAACAAATGACAGAAACTGAATCGACAGAAACAGTCGGTAATTTTTGCAATTCATGCGGTAGGAACATAGTTGCGGTTGAGAACTCCGTAACTTTCAAGTGCCCTAACTGCTCATCACAGATAGCAAGGTGCGGGAAGTGCAGAAGCAGGGGAGTACAATACGCCTGCAGAGTCTGCGGTTTCCTGGGTCCGTGAACATGGCAAAGGTCGTTTTGAAGATAAAGGCGCTACCGAAGGATACTTCGCAGAATATAGAGGAGCTTACCGGAAAGATAAAGGAATTCCTTGCAAAATACGGCGAGGTCTACAAGACGGAATCCCAGCCTCTAGCATTCGGATTGACGGTAATCATGATAACACTTATAGTTGAAGAGGACGCGGGAACCACGAAGCTAGAGGAAGGCTTTTCTGAGTTCAAGGACGCAAGCCTTGACATAATAGAACTGACAAGGGCTGCCGATTTCTAAGAGGACTCCAGCTGTTTGTTTACTTCAAGTATAAAGAGCTTTTTGAATTCTTCCCTGTCTTTGAGGTTTATAGACCCTCCGGATGCCTTGTTGTGACCCCCTCCTTCCCCCTTTATTTTCTTGAATATCTCCCTTAGGACGTCCGGCAGTCTTATTTCGACCCCGTTCGCCCTTATATTTAGCCTCATGAGCTTGTGGTTTATCTTCGTCATAAAGACGAGTATGTTCCCGTAGTAGTCGGGCCTGAAGCTCAGAGTCGTCACCAACGTAGAACCGTACCTTTTGTACTTCGGATCCATCTCGAAGAAGTATATTATTCCGTACTTCTCCTTCTTAGCCTCGAACTCTTCGTTTAGCTTTCTCAACTCATCATTGACTATGTTGTTTACCGTTACCAGAGTATTATTCGATAGCAGGCTTGCGAGCGATTCGCACATTATCGCTATACCAAGCGCTTCTTCAGCGCCGCTTCTTCCGTAAACGTTCGTCATAGCCCCCACCATGCTGGCGGCATCCCCGAACGAGTTATCATACATGTATTCGTCCTTTCCGAGTTTTACGTCGTAGCGTTCCGCTGTCTTTTTAACAAATTCAGAATTTTCCTTTCCTCCCGAGTCCCCGACCAAGCCGACCGCGGAAAGCCAATCATACTTTTCTATGAACATCCTGAATATCCTGTATACAAGAAAAGAAGCAGGCGTATATGTAGTGTCGCCCCACATCTTTGGATTTATGTAGACAAAGCCGTCCGGGTCAATAAGTTCGTGGTGGTCTATCAGGCACAGCCTCTTCCCGCCAAACATTCCGAAATACTTCTCCCTGAGCTGCATATCGCATATGAATATATCATCTGTATACTCCGACAGGTCCATAGTATCGAAATCCTCGTAGTTGCTCGGCCGGTAAGCAACAACTTTCTTTCCAAGCTTTTCAAGGGCCTTAGTGAGAAGTGCTGCGCTGACTATGCCGTCCGTATCCAGGTGGTATAAGACTGTGAAGTTGTCGTTCTTCCGTGCGAAATCTATAATCCTATCCACGGCTTCTTCTTCGTTCATAACAGAACAGATTTACTGCATCCTATATATATTTGGCATCGCCGTTCACTTGTAAAGTATGCTATCCAAAGCCCTGTGCAGTCTGGAACCGCCCGCGGCGTTTATCTCGCCGTGTATCGTCTGTGCGGGTATAAATTTGTACCTGCTGTACGACGTGCCTATGCTGTCATCTGTAGGAAGGTAAAGCTGGCTTATCCCCTTCGTATAATCTATCTTGTGGATTATGCTCTTTTCGAACTTTGTGCGCTTCTCCAGCGATGAGATTGTCATAGCCATCCTTGTCCTCCATTCTCCCTTCTTGTCTTCGCCGTTAACGTAATCACCGCCGAAGCCATGCCATTTCAATCCGTAATTTATTCCGGGCTCGTGGCAGTCGCCCGCCATTATAACATCAACGTTGTCCTGTCCGGTGTCCCTAGCGATGTACATCAGCGCGGTTCTCGCATCTATACCGCCCCTGTATCCAGGGCTGTGATACATAAGCATGCTGTAGCTGCCGAGCATAGGGTTCTGTTCTACATCCTCGAGTTCATCCGGAAGTATTACTTCTTCCACTCCGTTGTCAAGATAAAGCGATTTCTTTAGCCTGCTCTCGCTGCCGTTTCCGGTAGCCTTCTTGACGTGGTTGCCCTCCACCGCATAGACCTTTGAAACCTGTTTTGCTATTGGCTTTAGGTAAGTTCCCAGTCTGTCCATCTGTCTTCCCAAGTCTATGTCAGAGTATCCGTATAGCGCCTTTGACATTATACCCTTGAATTTCTCTATGCGAGTTACGTAGTCCTTTTCATCCTTTAGCTTTTCCAGCTCTGAGTTTATCTCTTCAGGTGTCGGAGTTATCGGCAGGGACATATCAGTCCTCTGTGCCTTGTCGTTTCCTCCGTCAAGCATGTCACCGCCGTCGAAAAGTGATCTGTAATTTCTCGGTACGATGCTTCCCGTCATAATGTCAGGCACCTTCTCCATTGCTTCGTAGTCGCCCTTTGCGTTTCCTACATGCCAGTCGGATATCTGTGTCATCTCATACATGGAACCCTTTGACAGAGTCTTCTCCAGTTTGCTCGGATTTATTTTCTTTCTGAGTGCAGTTATGTCAAGGTGCTCTATCTCTAGGCTGCCGTCCTCGTTTATAGTTAGTATGGAAACTCCGCTGTCCTGGATCTGCGACAGCCTCTTTGCGACGCTCGTCTTGTTGAAGCTCGCCCTGAGCCTCAGCTGTTTGTCTATGTCTAGCAGAGGACCCTGATTAAACATGAAAACAGGGTCTTCCCTGCTCTGGTAATTCACTGCTGTAAACTCCGTTGCCGATCCGTTTCCTGTTAAGTAAACATCGCCTAGCCTGCCTCTCATGGCGTCCATATTTGCGTATTCGATCGCCATCTTAAGGATCCTGTCGCTAGGTTTACCCTCATTGAGTCCGACGGTAAGGCCGTTTATGGAATTGAATACCTTGACCTTCAGCCCGTTTATCGTTATCTCCTCCGGCTTTACGCCGGTGTCTTCTCCAGCGTAGTTCTCGAACCTCTTGTATACGTGTACATTCTGGTTCCTGAAAATGTTTTCGATTATGTTGTGGTAGATCTCGTTTGCCTTGTTCTTTATACCATCTTTGTCCGAGCTCTTCCATTTGGACGCCTTGAACTTATATCCGTCCGGTATGAATGATAGGACCCTCTCTACTTCATCCGTAGAGGTGTTAAGATTCTTTCCCCTCTTTTTCGAATTGTTCTTGTTGTTTTCATTGTAGATGTTGCGTTTGTTAAGTTTTTCAAGGCTCTCTATAAGCATTCTTACATTTCTATAATCCGTGTTTCCCGCGATGCAGTGTATATCTATGTTCTTCTTCTTTGCCTGCTGTACTATCGGGCTCATCATTATCCTTCCTAATCTTGTAGCCTCCACAAGATCGTCAACGGAATTGCTCTCGTTCTTTCCCCTCTTCACCTGGTCATATATAGTCTGTCCGTATCTCTCGAGAAGGTGGTCTTCCATAAGGTCGAGCCTCTCGCCCCTCCATCTGCTGTATCTGTCCGGTACGTACGCCATAAGTCCGTTTATGACTACTCCGTCTATGTGCTTAGTATCATTCTTTATCAGCTCGCCTACATTAGCAAGTACTTCGGGGTCGCTCAATTTAGTTCCCAGCTCCAATTCAGAAAGCAGGTATAATCTCAGTTTAGGTCTTCCGGACTTATTTTGTCCAGATGCATCAGTCTGAATTTCAGATGCAACAGAATTTGTTTTCTCTTCTAGAACTTCGTCAAGCTTGTTTCCCATAAATCCACCCCCTATGATAAATGTGAAAATTCAATCACATCTATTACTACTTCTTTTTACTTTTTAAACCAGATATGGTATTACTATGGTATTACTTCACAACTCGGAAAATCCAGTGTATTTCCTAAGGACTTCAGGAATTTCGACGCTTCCGTCCTCCCTCTGATGGGTCTCCAGTATAGCTATCAGTGCCCTCTGGATTGGGAGCCCTGTTCCGTCCAGTGTGCTCACATACTGCTTGATTCCGCTGCCGTCTGTATATTTTATGTTCAGACGCCTTGCTATCCAGTCTGTAGTGTTGTCAAACGACCCTACCTCCCTGTATTTTCCCTGTGAATATAGATAGGCTTCGATGTCGTATTGCTTTACGTCTCTCACACCCATGTCCCCTGTGCATATGTCTACAACTTGATATGATATCCCTAGCTCCTTCCACATCTCCTCTGCGTTCTCTAGGATTTCTTTGTGGAATTTGTCAGTCTCCTCCGGCTTGCAGAAAACTATCTGCTCGGTTTGGCTGAACTGGTGGACTCTGAATATCCCCTTTTCGTCCTTTCCGTGGGCCCCCGCCTCTTTTCTGAAGGCCGGGCTTATACCGACAAACTTAAGCGGCAGCTTATCTTCCGGTATGACACTATCGGAGTACATCGCTATCATCGGATGCTCTGTCGTTGATATAAGAAATCTGTCTTCCTCACCGGTGTCTTCTATTCCTGTAACTTTATAGAGCGCGTCTTCAAACGTTGCCATGTGAGCTATTCCACTGTAGACGTCTTTTTTCAGCATGAACGGCGGTATTATTGGCGTGTAGCCCTTTGATGCCAGCTTTGCTATAGAATACGACTCCAGTGCCAGCGCAAGCTGCACAAGCTTGCCCTTTAGATAGAAAAATCTGCTTCCGGTCACTCTCGCTGCGTTTTCAAGGTCTATAAGGTTTTTCTGCTCGCATATCTCCATGTAGCTCTTTGCCTTGAATCCCGTTTTTACTTCACCTACTTTTTTGGAGGGTATATTCTCCGTGTCATCCCTTCCGTCCGTTACTCCCTCGGCGATGACATTCGGAAGCCATAAGAAAAGTCCTTTAGCCTCCTCGTTCATCCGGTCAATCTCGGATTCTTTTGATTTTATATCATCCATGAGGGTTCTTACTCTCTTCCTATCCTCATCTTTGGATTCTTCGCTTCCTTGCTTCGCCCCCTTGGAGAACTTTTCCGTTATTACATTTCTTTCGTGTCTGAGCGAGTCTATGTCCTTCTGCAGCGTCTTTATGTTCTGGTTCAGATCTATGAGTCTGCCGACAGGGTCATCTATTATTTTTGTAAGAAACCTCCTTTTTATCGAGGATTCAAGCGCATCCTTATTCTCCTTGATATAGTTGAGGTCATAAACCATATCTAATCTTTACCGAAAATATATTTAAGCGTTTAATTGTCTAATCAATTAGTGGGCCCATGGTCTAGTGGTTATGACGTCTGCTTGACGTGCAGAAGGCCGGGAGTTCAAATCTCCCTGGACCCATTTGATTTCAAAATTCGCATAGCTAAAGGTTTTTTATGCTGAATTTATTTATTATTGGTAGGTGCTGCATCTGGTAAAGAAATCTATAAACAAGAACATAATTCTGGCGATTCTGGTGGTCGGAACCATGATGGCTTCCATAGACACCACTATCGTTCTTCTGGCGTTCCCTACGATAGTCAGCGGCCTTCATTCCAATTTTCTTACAATTATCTGGATAATACTTGTATACCTTCTTGTCCTGACAGTATTCACCACGCAGCTGGGGCGCGTTGGAGACATATTCGGCAGGGCGAGGATATTTAATGCTGGTTTCCTAATATTTGCAGTGAGCTCATTCCTTTGCGGGATAGCGCCGACGGATATCTTCCTTATAGCATCCAGAGGAGCCCAAGCTATGGGCGGTGCCATGATGGCAGCAAACAGCGGTGCTATAATAGCCGACACATTCGAGCCGCAGCATAGGGGAAGGGCTTTTGGATTTACATCCCTCGGCTGGACTTTGGGAGCCACTCTGGGTATAGTCTTGGGGGGTATAATAACAACTTTCATAGGATGGAGGTACATATTTTTCATAAACGTTCCTATAGGAGCGGTAGCTTTCATACTCGGAGTAAGGTACATAAAGAGCAATCCCAGGGTTAAGAGCAAGTTAGATATTCCCGGCATGCTGTTGTTCGGCGGTGCGATATCTGCGATATCATACGGCGCTATCGACTCTATAGCAGGAGTATTCTCGTACCTGCATCTGGCTCTCATCTGTGCGGGCATAATCACTCTCATAGGATTCGTTGTTCTGGAGCTTAGAACAGCCGAACCTATGCTTGATCTGAAGCAGTTTAAAAATAAGGTTCTGCGTTCAAGCATCTTATCCGCATTCTTTCAGAGTCTAGGATACCTGGCTATAGTGTTTCTTATAATAATGTATATGCAGGGCGTCCGCGGCCTGTCACCCTTCGATGCCTCTCTTCTTCTTATTCCCGGCTACGTAGTCGCTAGTTCACTGGCGCCATTCATGGGCAAGCTGTCTGACAAATACGGATCGAGAGAAATAGCGACAATAGGGATAGCCCTGATGTGTGCGGCTATTTTCATCTATCTCATGCTTACTGCGACGGTCTCGTACTATGTATGGATAATAATAGCGGCATCGATAGTTTCAGGCGTAGGCTCATCCATGTTTTTCCCTTCAAACAACCGTGCGGTTATGGCCAACGCCCAGCCCGGTTCCTACGGTGCCACGAACGGGCTCCTAAGAACCATGAGTTCTCTGGGAATAATGTTCAGTTTCGTGACGGTCATATCTATAGCGGCTCACGCAATACCGAAAGCGGCAGCCTTTGAGATATTCGTAGGTACGACCGTCTTGATAGGGAATATATCACACGAGTTTATGACCGGGATATACGCCGCTCTTTACGTGTCACTGGCTGTCCTGGTGATAGCCGGAATCCTATCGGCCGTGCGTGGCAGGGACAGTACAACCGGGTATAAGAAGCGATAAAGAGTGCCAAGACCCGCAAAAGATATAATAATGAATCCTACAGCTATACGTTATGTCAGATTCATTGAACAGCAGGAAGACATGGTCGGCGGCCATGCGGTACCTTTCAACTAAGGACCGTACGATGTCAAAGCTCGTAAAGAAAAAAGGTTACGTTAAGATCTCCCTTCATAAAAATTACTACGAAGCGCTGCTCAGGTCGATAATCTACCAGCAGATATCAGGAGCTGCCGCAGCATCGATTGTCAAAAGACTGCACGGAGTCTACGGCGGTAACCCTCCTACACCGGAAGAATTTCTTGCTACTAGAAAAAGTGTGATAAGAGCAGCCGGAATATCCCCCCAGAAATTTTCATACATATACGATCTGTCAAAGAAAATTGTAAACGGCGAGGTTGAGCTGAAAAAGTTTTATAAGCTTCCGAACGAAACGATAATAAACGAACTGGATTCGATACGTGGGATAGGCAGGTGGACTGCAGAGATGTTCCTGATGTTCAGTCTGGGCAGGGTTGACGTACTTCCATTCGATGACTATGGCATAAGAAAATCCATAAAAAGAGTCTATCATCTTAGGGAGCTTCCAGATAAGGCTAGGATGAAAACCTTCGCAGCCAGGTGGGCTCCGTATAACTCGATAGCCTCGATTTATCTATGGGAAGATGAAGGAGTCAAGGAACCGAAGCGAGCTTAAGCTTTTCTTGATTTTTTCCATAGCAGTTCAAAATAGTTCCTGAAGTTCTCGGATATGTCCGCGCTATCAAAAATTATCGATATGGGGTATTTACTCCACAGTATAAGCATGGTTCTTTTGCCGTGGACGTTTACAGTCATATTAAACCCAGAAGCAGGATCCGTATCTATCACTCTCGTATCCGTATACGGTCTGTTTCTGTAGTAGTCCTTCCATCCCGACGATCTGCGCACCAGTATAACCCTTTTCTTTATTCTCTTCTTTATGCGCTTTTCATCCCATCCTTTTAGAAACTTATCACCAAGTCCGGTATCACTATCAGATAAACCGAACACTATATAATCACCTTTTGAGCTTTGGGAGAGTATGCTGTTGAATGCGGATTTTAGCCCGTTTAGCCCCTCGTAAATCTCCACGTTATGTTTTTTGCCGCTTTCGTTCCGTTTTTTTGATAACTCTTCAACGGCGGATTTCAGTTTTTCTTCTCTGGATTTGAATTCCTCCAGTATTACCGCTGGATCCGCAGCAGAGAAAAATTTTATCTTCCCAGTTTTTGAATATGATACAAATCCCTTCTCAATCAATCCCTGCAGAGAATTGTATACGACAGAGTTGTGCAGGCCGGAGTCCCTTATTATTGAACCTATAGTAGCTCCCCCCAATCTTATAAGAGACAGGTAAGTTTTTGCCTGCGCATTTGTGAACCCGGCCTCTTTTAGTGCGTCTTCTATCATTCTCCTATTTAGGAGAATCTATTATTAATACGTTGATAAGCTTTTTGTGTTATGGCAAGAAAAATAGAAGAATTGTTGCTGGAAATGTCAGATAAAATATGCGGTGGCCTCTCTAATCAGTCTTATAGAACCGCCAAAATAATAGCAGGAGTGGATCCTACCAGCGTATTTAAGAAAAACTCTGTTAAAAGGAACCTGAAAAGATTTTATGGCGATGTGGGCAGTAAAAGGTTTGAAAGATTTTATACAACAGTTGAAGAATCAGGAAACGTTATGCTCGGCAGCCTTTATCTTGATATCGCCATGGCTTATGGGAAGTTGCAGGATAAGCAAGGACGTATCGCATTTGATTTCTTACTGGATAAGAGACATATCGACAGTGCTAAACATGACCAGTATACCGCTTTGTATAATAAAATTGAAAGCGAAAAGGAAACTGTTATCGAAAAGGTTTTGATACACGCCGAGGCTAAGCTGAGGAAGGGTGGATATGAACGCTACGAATACGGCGGGCTCAATATATTGAGTGATCCGTAATAACTTAGTCGTAGCTGGAATATATCTTCTCCGGCTCTATGCCAAAGCTTCTAGTGAATCCTTCGGACCCGAAATCTAAGTTTAGGTATTTTGATATGTCCATCGCGTCCACAAGCGCATTTCCGAGACAAGCACTCGCTCCCGGCGACGGCGTTATGTTGAAGGTTAGTCCTTCTCCCTTTATCTTATCATCGCCAACTGCGAATTTCTTTGTCCGTTCATCTATTATTTGCGGCCTTATCCCGCCCATCTCTGGCGCAAACTTTAATTCGTTTATGCGAAGAGTCGGTATTATTTTGTTGACTTCATGTTTCATGAAGCTTCTCTTACCCACACCCGGGATATCATATACAAAGTTCTGTCTTATTATCTTCCTGATGTTCTTCTCGAAAAATATATTTTTCAGGCTCTTTAACGTATCTAGATCAAAATCAAATGATTTGACATAGTCCATAAACGTCCCTCTCTTCCCCTTCTCCAAAGAAAGGGGAACCTTTACAGTCGGGCCGAATCTGGTAACGTTGGGGTCGTTTATGTCAGGGTCGGCGTGTATGGCTGCAAACGGTATTCCGCTGTGCTGGAACCTATAGACCTTACCCTTAAGGACCCTTCTGGAGTTGTAGAATCCCCCTCCTATGTTCAATATTGATAGATTCTGCTCCAGCCCCATCTTTTTTGCAAAGTAGAGGCTGTAAGTTCCGGTAGAAAAATCGATAAACCTCCCCTTAAATTCCTCACCCTTATCGGTCCGTACGGTATAATAATCGTCGGTCTTTTTTGTATCGATGACTTTGTGATTGAATACTACCTTTATTTCTACTTTATCGTTTTTTGTTGCGTCTTCTACGAACGTTTCCGAGAGCTTGCCAAAATCGACCATATACCCGTGACCGCTGGTTAGTCCCGTTATCTGTTCCGACGGGTCCCTGCCTGCGACAACATTCGGCTCCAGTTCGTTTATCTCGTTTTTGTTGAGAAGCCTCATTGTCGGGAATATCTCCCTTATCCCAGAGTCATATATTTTAGAAATCTGTTCCGATTCTTCTTTTCCGACTGCGAGTACCATAGTCTGACACTCCTGTATAGTCGAGTTTCTGAACCTCTCTGGCAGCGCCATGCAATATTTTAGGGTGAGTGTAGACACCCTGTTGACTTTTCTGATTTTCTCCAGGCTGTAGTTGGTTTCTATATCGCCAAAATGCAGTGTCTGGCTGTTGCTTCTGCTGTTGGAATTCAGCGGGGCGATCTTATCATACTTTTCTAGGAGTAGAATGCTTTTTACACCGGTAAACCTGCTTAACATATACATCAGGGAGGTACCTGTTATACCGCCGCCGACTATTATGACATCAAATACTTCTGGCATGTTATCTTATAGCATGCGTGCTAAAATAAAGTTTTACTTTCTATTTTTGAACAATTCGGAGACATCCGGATACGTAACTATAATCACTGCCGCGGACGGTCTAATGATGCTGTTGTCGCTACGGTATCTTGCTAGAATAAATTACCTAAACGGCGATTAATCTTTAAATATCCAGTATCATCATATACCTTCTATGAAATCAAAATTGGAGGCAGTCATATTCGACGGCGATGATACCCTATGGGAAACGATGTCGCTTTATTCAAGGGCCAAAAATGAATTTGATGCGCTGCTTAAATCCTCCGCATTCAAGACGGATAATATAATAGAAAAGCTAGATGACCTAGATACCGAACAGGCCCGGAAGTTTGGTATATCAAAGGACAGATTTGCAAATTCAATGCTTATTTTGTACGAGCAGCTCTCAAAATCCGAAAATATTCAGTATTCGCAAGAGCTAGCATCCAAGATACAGGAGATAGGATATTCAGTATTCAAGAAGCCTATCCTGTTTAAAGATTCGCTCGAAACGCTTCACAGGCTGCGTGACTCGGGATATAAGATCCTTCTCCTGACTAAGGGAGACCAGGAGATTCAGAGAATGAAGACGGACACCCTAGGAATCACGGGATACTTCGATAAGATCTATATATATCCTAAGAAGAGGCTTGAGGAGTATCAGGAGGTTTTATCCGACAGCAAACTGACTCCTTCCCGTACGTGGGTTGTAGGTAACAGCGCAAGTTCTGATATAAACCCCGCAACAAAACTGGGCATAACCGGCATATTAGTTCCGAAGGAGACGTGGAAGTTCGAAGAGGGCAATCTCGAAGGAAAAGCGTACGTTGTGCCGTCATTGAAGGACGCCGCAGATATAATACTGAAAAATTCACCGTCGTACAGGTAGATTTGCGAGTCGCTTTAAAAACACTTTTATTTGCGTGAAGTTAAGCTAACCTATAAATTTTATAGGGAGTTTAGAAGTGTATGGTCGATAATTCTTATACCAGAGGTATTTCTGCAGAAGTCTCACATCAATACGAACTGGTAGAAAAATTCAAGGAGGTAAAGGTTCCGATAGCGGCAGACATAGCTTCCAGGATAGAGGGTCTTTTATCCGTACTGAACCCGAAACTTCTAAACAGCGGTCTAGCGGATTTCATAAGGCAGGCAGAGAGCAAGTATTCGCCGAATGACTGGAGAGTTGCTCTTGACAGTGCCGTAGCAACCGCACAATCAAAATTCATACAGTTTGAAAACCTTCACGACGCCCTGGAGATGGGAATAAGAGTAGGTCTTGCTTACATAACTTCTGCAATCGTGTCAGCGCCGCTGGAGGGTTTTGTCGGACTAGAGCTGAAGAAAAGAAGAGACGGTAATGACTATCTTGCCTGTTATTTTGGCGGGCCGATAAGAGGAGCGGGCGGTACGGCAGCGGCATCGGTTGTTGTAATAGCCGATACTCTCAGAGCCGCATTCGATCTTGGAAAATATGATCCCGATGAACAGGAGATAAGCAGGATAAAAGTGGAAGTAACAGATTATAATGACTATGAGGCAAGGCTCCAGTATATGCCCAGCGGCCCTGAACTGGACTTCATTATGCACAATATACCAATAGAGATAGAAGGAGACCCTACTTCTGATAGGGAAGTTTCAGCCTATAAGAACCTGCCAAGGATAAAAACCAATAAGATCAGAGGAGGGGTGTGTCTTGTGATGTGCGAGGGTTTTTCCCAGAAAGCGGCAAAAGTAAACAAGACTCTCAAAAATATCTCAGATGGTTATAAGATAACAGACGATTTTAAGTTTCTAAACGAATATCTTAAGATAAAGGAATTGGCTCATGCGGAATCCAGCCAGAAGACCGATGAGACAATGAAGGTACTTCCAAATTACAGATATCTGGAGGAGCTCGCAGCCGGCAGACCCGTATTTTCCTATCCGCTTACCAGCGGCGGATTCAGGCTGAGATACGGCAGGAGCAGGGTTTCAGGCTTGGCCGCTGCATCTGTCAATCCCGCAACAAACAAGATACTATTGGACTTTATAGCCACGGGCTCACAGCTCAGGGTAGAGCTTCCAGGTAAGGCGTGCGCCGTAACCCCCTGCTCAACCGTAGACGGACCAACAGTTAAGCTGAAGGACGGAAGAGTAAAGAAAATCAATACGATGGAGGAGGCTAACCTCGTTCTTGATAAGATATCCGAGATACTATACCTAGGTGACGTGCTGTTTAGTTATGGCGACTTCTCAGAACAGGGGCATCTGTTAATGCCATCCCCATTTGTTGATGAGTGGTGGGACAGGATAGTTGAGAGTATCGGAGACGATGCGGTCTCTGCCTCTAAGAACGCAATCAGCTTCGAGGATTACCTCGAAATTTCTTCAAAATATTCTGTGCCACTGCATCCGAGGTTCCTGTACTTCTGGTCCCAGGTATCCCAGAGCCAGCTACGCTATCTTTTAGAATATATCTACACCCACGCAAAGGTGGAGATTCAGACATCTATTTCAGGCAAGGAGCACAAAGTTCTTAGACTGAAGTATGACAGCGGTGCGAAGAGGACTTTAGAGCTACTCGGTGCAGAGCATTACGTTATCGAGGATATAATTGTGGATAACGCGGATTCTTTACTGTATACGCTGGGATACGGCAAGCTGAACTTTGATGAAGCAGTCCTGAAGTTTAAGGAAGGCAAATCAAACCTGGATGTGCTCAGCGAGCTAAGCGGACTCCGGATAATGGATTCCGCAGGGACTTTTATCGGCGGTAGGCTCGGTAGGCCGGAAAAAGCGAAGATGCGTGAGATGGATACAAACCCGAATGTTATCTTCCCTATAGCAGACGGCGGCGGACCTTCAAGGAATATAATAAATGCGGCGGATAAGGTGTTTATAACGGCCGATTACGGAATGTTAGTCTGCGATAACTGCAAGAGGGACTCCATATACCAGAAGTGCGAAGTGTGCGGAAATCCGACAAGGCGCATGTACTACTGCAGGGTGTGTATGGCAAAGACGAACGAGCTAGTGCATCACGGGAAGCCGACCCTTAAGAAATCAAAGGTCAGGATAAACCTTAAGGAGTATCTTGACAGGGCATTCCTGAACCTGGGAATAAAGGAAAGGCCTGCAATGATAAAAGGAGTCAAGGGAGTATTCAATTCTTCAGGGGACATAGAACCGCTTGAAAAAGGGATACTCAGGTCCCAGTACAAACTAAACGTTAACAAGGACGGTACAGTGCGTTTTGATGCGATAGAAGTGCCGATAACGCATTTTAAACCGAAGGAGATAGAAGTCGGAATAGATAAGCTAAAAGAACTCGGCTACGATAAGGATGTATACGGAAAAGAGTTAACAAGCAATGAGCAGATACTCCAGCTCAGGCCGCAGGATATAATACTACCTACCTACGGCGACCAGAATGAGAACGCATCCGAGGTATTCTTCAGGGTTTCTCAGTTTATAGACGATTTGATGGTCAGATACTACAAGAGGGAAAAAATAATGAATGTAAATTCCAAACAGGATCTTATAGGAAAGCTTGTCGTCGGCCTCGCTCCGCACACCTCTTCCGGTACGGTAGGGAGGATAATCGGATTCTCAAAGACACAGGGGCTATTTGCGCATCCGTTCTTCCACGCGGCTATGAGAAGAAACTGCGATGGAGACGAAGCTGCACTCCTACTTCTTACGGACATGCTTCTGAACTTTGATAGAGAACTCCTGCCGGATACCAGAGGAGCGAGGTATATGGATTCCCCGCTTGTTATCTCTACGGTACTAGACATCAACAGCATAGATGCGGAGGCCTACAATCTGGATATAGTGGACAAATACCCAAAGGAATTCTATGAGGCTACACTCAACTATCCAAAGCCTTCCGACGTTAAAATCAAGCAGGTTAAGTCCATACTCAAGGATCCGGACGCGACAATTTACTTCACCCACGACACCGAAAACATAAACTATGGAGTAAATGTTTCATCATACAAGACGCTGGAGACTATGATGGACAAGGTGACATCCCAGATGAAGCTCCAGAAAATGATAAGGGCGGTGGATCTAGCCGACACCGCAAGGATAATCATAGAGAAGCATTTTATAAAGGACATTAAGGGAAACCTCAGGAGGTTCGGAACGGAAGAGTTCAGGTGCGTAAAATGCAACGAGAGGTACAAGCGGGCCCCGCTTCTCGGCAAGTGCAGGAAATGCGGCGGGAATCTGGTCCTTACATCCAGTGAAGGCAACGTTAAAAAATACCTCAAAGTTTCTCTGGAGATAGCCAACAACTACGATATACCAAAGTACCTAAAGAACGAACTTGAGCTGATAAAGATAACTCTGGACAGCGTATTTGGAGAAAAGCAGCAGGAAAAACAGACTTCTCTTCTTGCGTTCTGATCAGTCCCTAAGATGTTCTATTCCGTTCTCTAACTTGTCGATAAGCTCCTGGAAGAGCACTTCCTTTATCACTCCATCGACCTTAAGATTGTATCTTTTCTTTCCGAACGCAGTCATGTTCATCTGGTATTTGCCAGTGACGTCTCGTATCTTTTTGATGTGTATCTTTATCTTATTGATACCGCCGGCGTTGTAGAGTATGGATTCCTTCCTGTTTATCAGGGTTCTTATCATTATTATGAAGTCCCAGTCGTAATCTCCCGAAACTTCTATATCTATACTGTCCCCTATATTCTTGGCTGCAAGAAGGTCTAGTATCTTCAGCCTGCTCAGTATACCGACGGGCCTGTTATCGTTGTCTATGACCGTCGTACCCTTAACCTTCGCTGTTAGCATCATCTCCAGGGCCTTTCTGAGGTTTAGATTCAGGTATATCTTAGGGAGCTCCTTCCTGGCTACTTCCATTACATTAACTTCATTGTAGGAGTAATCCTTCTTGTCGGGATCCTTCTTGCCCTTGTTTGTGCTTGTAAGCCTCTTATTGAACATATAGTTGAATATGTCGGCTATCATAACTTCCCCGACGAGTTTTCCGAAGTTGTCTATTATAGGCAGACTGTCTATCTTGTTTATCGCTGCCAGGTTCTGTGCCCTTCCGATGGTATCCTCAGTTCTGAGTATCGGAAATCTCTTTATAACCAGGTCCTCCACCTTTATGGAATCGAATACTCTGCTGTTTATCAGCAGTTTAAGGACATCATAGTCCGATACTATACCTATCAGCTTCTTGTCCTCATCCACCACAGGCAGTGCGCCTACACCCGTGCTCTGCATCAGCTGTATCGTCTTGTCTATGGAATCACGCTGGTATATGACAGGAACCTTCTTTGCAAGGTCTATCGCCTTCTTGGCGCGCATAGCATCAACGGAGATAACATCATAGTATGTCAGCAGTCCAACGTACTTCTTTTTCTGCAGTACAGGGAGTTCCTTTACGTTCTTGGAATCCATCAGCTCTATTACTTTGTCTATAGGCAGGTTTGCATCAGCACAAAGGACCTTCCTTGTCATTATCTTTGAAACGTTCATGAATATTCTCCTAGCATTTAAGAAATAAATATCTACCTATTCCTTGTCTGTAAGTTTAACTATAGTCGATAATACACCGAGTATTATGTAGCTCATGAATAGGCCGTATACAAGATACGCAGTTGATCCCCCACTGCCAAGGTAGCTGAACAGTGCTATGAACGCTGTCGGGTTTAAGACTAGGTATACCATGAATCCTATCAGCGTCAGAATGGAGAATATCACGGTATATATTGTTCCCATCCTCTCCCTCTCCTTGTTCTTCGATTTTATGAACATTGCGGACACTATCATGAATGCTCCTGCTATTATCATAAGAGGTATGAACACGAAAAGACCCTGCTGCAGGTAAGATTCTACGGTTGCAAGGTTTTGGGCGTATTGCAGGACCTGGGACGTGTTTACCGTCACGTTAAGATATCCGTATACGTTGAGCAATGAATTGTAGATGTTGCTAGATAACGTGCCGGTATTGGACACCAATATACCCCAGTTTATAACAAGTGCGGCTACAGCGCTGGCTATGGCGGTGATGCCTGACAGCATCGCCAGAATGAACGATATGAAACGTTTGTTGTAGTTTACTTTCTTTTCCATTTCTTTATTTAATTTTAATAAATTTCTCACTTATATACGCTTATTATGCTTTTGATAGAATTTCTTTTTAGAATTATAATAATGACAGGAAACCGCTTCTTATATCGACTTTTATGCAGTAACAAGCTTAATTATAATAGGCCGCAGTAAACGGCAGTTTAGTACCATAAAAAACGTGCGACCCTGATTCGCGCCGTATTTAACCCGTCGTTTCATTTGTTTTACCTCGAAAATTTCTAAACAAAAGATTTAAATAATAAATGTTTCTCTATAGTATATTAAAAATCGATAAAAATCGAATATTTTAAAAAGGTGATTAGAATATGACAGAAGGAAAACCACACATGAATCTTATCTTCATAGGGCACGTAGACTCCGGTAAGTCAACGACAGTCGGAAGATTGCTGTTCGAGACCGGAAACTTCAGCGAGCAGGATAAGGCAAAGATACAGAAGGAAATTGAGACTTTAGGAAAGGTAGAATTTGAGTTCGCTTACTTCCTTGATACCTCCGGTGAGGAAAGGAAGAAGGGTGTAACAATCGACCTTAGCCACAAGAAGTTCACAACAGAGAAGTACGAATTTACAATAATCGACGCACCTGGACACGTAGACTTCATAAAGAATATGATTACCGGTGCATCGGAAGCCGACGCGGCAGTTCTTGTAGTAGACGCAAAAGAGGGTGTAATGCAGCAGACTAGGGAGCACATATACCTTTCGAGAGTGTTCGGTATAAAGAACGTAATAATAGCACTTAACAAGATGGACCTCCTTAACTTCGACGAGGCCAAATACAAGGCGGTCAAAGAGGACGTAATGAAGGTTGTAAAGGCTTCGTATTCCAACGCAGAGCAGCTTCACTACATACCAATCTCCTCAAAGGACGGACTTAACCTCGCTAAGAAGAGCGAAAAGATGCCTTGGTACACAGGCCCTACTCTTTTGGAAGCACTTAACGCACTTCCTCTACCAGAGAGACCTACAACTTTACCTCTTAGAATCCCGATAGAGGATGTATACTCCATTCAGGGAGTAGGAACAGTGCCTGTCGGAAAGGTAGTCAGCGGAATAATAAAGCCGGGAGACAAGATAACTTTCGAGCCTTCGCATGTTCAGGCTGAAGTAAAGTCCGTGCAGATGCACTACCAGACTCTTGATCAGGCTGGTCCTGGAGACAACATCGGCTTCAACGTAAGAGGTGTTGAAAAGGAGCAGATAAAGAGAGGAGACGTAGCAGGCCTTGTTTCAGCGCCACCTACGGTAGTAACTGAGTTTACAGCACAGATAATAGTACTTAACCACCCTACGGCAATATCCGCAGGATACAGCCCGGTACTTCACGTACACACGGCACAGGTGCCTGTAAGGTTCAAGAAAATACTTAGAAGGCTTGACCCTAAGACAGGTGCTACAGCAGAAGAAAACCCGGCAACAATAAAGCAGGGTGACGCAGCTATAGTCGTGCTGGAGCCTCTTAAGCCGCTTTCGATAGAGAAGGCAGACACAATCCCCCAGCTTGCAGGATTTGCAATCAGGGACATGGGTCTTACAATCGCGGCCGGAAGATGCATAGACTTAGTAGCTAAGACTTAAACTTAGACAGAAAAGTGTCGCTTACGTAATTTTTACGTAGCGCACTGTTTTTATTTTTCTATTCTTTGCTTTTAGCAGTTTTCTTCTTTTTACCGGCTGCCGCCTCTTTTGCTTCCTTTGCCTCTTTCTTTTCTTTCTGGCAGCTCGGATTGACGCAGAATATGTAGGTTCTCTTGCTTTCCTTACCCCTCCATTCCACCATATGGATTCCGCACTTCGGACAAGTCTGTGGGGATATGAACATGTAACCGGACTGCGGCAACGGCATTCCGAAATGGCACTTTGGATAGTCAGCGCAGCCTACGAATCTCTTGTGGGTTTTCTTTGATATTATCATCTTAAGATCCCCTCCGCTTCTCGGGCACTTGCCGAAAACGTACTGTTTCAGGAGAGCCTCGTGCATCAGCTCTTTTATCGTGCTCTTCTTCTTCAGAAGGTCGTTAAGTATATCCTTAACAAGCTCTCTCGATTCGTTGACAACGTCATCCTTGCTCTTTTCCCCCGCCTCTATCCTTTTCATCTCTGCTTCAAGGAGCGCAGTCAGACCCGGGCCCGTAAGATCCTTTGATATCTTCTTCAGGTTCTCTATGACCGCGAACGCTACCTCACTCGGTATAAGCGTCTTGCTGGCGGATATGTATCTTCTCTCCATCAGTTTTTTCAGCATCTCGGGTCTTGTAGCCTTCGTACCCAGGTTGAGATCCTCCATCGCCTTAAGTATGCCTCCCTGGGAATAGTGTGGAGGGGGATTCGTCTGGTCCTCAATCTCGTTTATCGACTTTATGTTTAGCTTAGCCTTCTCCGTAATCTCGGGAAGGATGTTTTCCTCGTATTTTGAGTATGTGTAGACGCTTCTCCAGCCAGGGTTTATTACCTTCGAGCCCTTAGCCACGAAAATCTCCCCCTTCACGTTTATTTTTACGGATATGACTTCCTCCTTGGACTCTTTTGAAAGCGTAGCCAGGAATCTTCTGGTTATCAGGTCAAATATTCTAGCCTCCTGTGTGGAAAGCTTTACGTCGGGTACCTTTACCGGATGGATGGGTGGGTGATCCTTCGCTTCTTTACCCTTTGTAGGGTGGAGCTCTCCAGATTTTATTATCTCGTCGACGTGTTTCTTGTACGAATTGGATTTTGAAAGCTCCTGCAGTATCTCCTTAAGATTGAGTGTCGGAGGATATGCTTCGCTGTCGGTACGCGGGTAAGAAACGTAACCTTTCATGTAAAGCCCCTGGACTATCCTCATCGCGTTAGGTACGCTGAATCCTATTGCGGCCGCGCTCCTCAAAAAGTCCGTAGTATTGAACGGCTTCGGCGGCGTGACCTGTCTGACTTTTTTAGTTACGGAATCTACAGTTCCTTTCGTAGTGTTTTTCAGTTTTCTTACTCTGTCTATGATGTCAGAATCGAATATCTTTCCTTCGCTGTGTTCAGCTACGAAGGCGGTACCGGCGCTTTCGAGGGTCGCAAGAAACCTGGAGTACTTCTCCGGCTTGAACGCCCTCCTCTCGGCGTCTCTGTCGACTATCAGCGTCAGCGTTGGCGTCTGGACCCTCCCAATGGACAGGAAGGAATTTCCGAGTCTTTTTGCGGACAACGATATGAATCTGGTTAGAACCGCACCCAGTATGAGGTCTATCTCCCTTCTCGCATCCGCGCTGTCCGAGAGGTTCTTGTTCGGCTTCTGCAGATTTTTGAACGCCTCCATCAGCTCTTTTTGTGTTAATGATGAGAAGACGCTTCTGTATATCTTGGCCTTTTTGTTTTTCTCCTTGACCACATCTATGGCTTCGAAGCCTATAGACTCCCCTTCGGTGTCATAGTCTGTCGCTATTATCACCTTATCCGCCTTTCCGGAGAATTTGTTTATGACTTCTATATTTTCAGGAGCCAGAGGTACATAATTCAGCTTTGAGTCGACCATTTTTAGAAGCGTTTCTTCATTCCATTTCTTGAATGTGTCTGGGTAGACCACTTCCTTTATGTGACCTTTAAGAGGGACAACTACAGACTCTTCGCCGTTTATTTTAGTGAACCATACTTTGACAGGTCCGAACTCCTGGGTCTTTAATCTTGATTCTCCCAGGTTCTTAGCGATAGTTTCTGCCGCTGTGCTCTTCTCTGCTATTATCAGCTGCATTTATAGAAATTGATTTTATACTATATATAGTATAGTGTTCTATTAGGGCCGAGAATTATACGCCTAGTTCTTTATCAGAGTTCCCGATATATCCACTCCTCTGATGTACCTGCCTATATCTGCAACGTCCTTTGTAACAACAACTTCTATGCCGTGCTTCTGGCATATCTTTGCGGCCTGCGGATCGAATATAAAATTCATACCGGGCTTTCTCTCACCCTTCGTAAAGCTGTACAGGTCCCGGAACTCGAGCGTTTTTATGAATTCTGCTCCAGGGAGTTTAGGGTCTTTCGTATAAACCCCTTTTTCTTTTGATAGGTTGAATATCACCTTTGCCTTTGTGGAAACCGCCGCGTAAGCCGTGCACGTGTCCGTAGTCCACCCCGGTTTGTACCCCCCCATCAGGGTTATCTTTGATTTTGGCTCCAGTTTCTGCGGGTTCTCCTCTGAGAAGTTCCCCCCGAGTATCCTGGATATTATGTATGCGTTTATCCTGGTCGAATATATCCCGATCTGGTGAAGGTCGCTCTCTTTCAGTCCGAATATTTTTCCCAGTGCTATGTAATCTCTTGCAATCTTCCCGCCGCCGGTTATGACGACCGCCCGCTCGTTTAATCCGGATAGAATGGTGCGTATTTTCTTGACTTCCGCAGGCCTGTCAAACATGAAAGACCCGCCGAGTGAGATGACAACGCTCATATCACTAATAAGTTAGAATTCAAACTATTTAAGCGATTAAGCCTTTTTCAAGGAAAACTACTTAAGCCAATATAGTATTAAGAAATTAATAATCTGCAATAGCGGGGTGGAGCAGTCAGGAGTGCTCGTTGGGCTCATAACCCAAAGGTCACGTGGTTCAAATCCCGTCCCCGCTAAAATAATATGGAAAAATTTTACATAACCACAGCCATACCATACGTGAATTCAAAACCGCACCTTGGCCACACTCTAGAGTTTGTACAGGCCGATGTTATCGCTAGATACAAGAGGATTTCCGGCAGGGAAGTGTTTCTTACCACCGGAGCGGATGAAAACAGCCTTAAGAATGTGCAGGCGGCAGAAAAGCTTGGAATAAGCACGGAGGATCTCTGCAGACAGAACTCCGAACTGTTCAAGCAGCTAGCGGAGAAAATAGGACTTTCATTCTCACAGTTCGTCCGTTCATCCGACAAGGATTTTCATTGGCCGGGGATAGAAAAGCTGTGGAATGCGTGTGCAGCCAACGGCGACATATACAAGAAAAAGTATAAGGGACTCTACTGTGTGGGGTGCGAGGCGTTCTACACGGAAGACGAATTAGTCGACGGCAAATGCCCGGAGCATCTGACAAGACCGGAGTTGGTCGAGGAGGAAAATTACTTTTTCGCACTTTCGAGGTACCAGCAAAAGCTTATGGAGCTGATAGAAAGCAACGAACTCGCCATCTATCCCGAATCCAGGAAGAACGAGGTGCTTTCGTTCGTGAGGAGGGGGCTGGAGGATTTCAGTATTTCACGATCATCTGCAAGAGCCAAGGACTGGGGAGTGCCGGTGCCTAATGACCCTTCGCAGAAAATATATGTGTGGTTCGATGCTCTCGGAGTCTATCTGACAGGGGTAGGGTTCGGAAGGGACCAGGAACAGTTCGATAAATGGTGGCCGGCGGATATCCATATAATAGGCAAGGGAATAATAAGATTCCACGCCGTTTACTGGCCGGCGATGCTGATATCAGCCGGATTAAAGCTGCCAGAGAAAATATTTGTGCACGATTATGTTGTTGTGGAAGGGCAGAAAATGAGCAAGTCACTCGGCAACGTTGTTGACCCCATCGGATTGATAGACAGATACTCCAGGGATGCGCTGAGATATTTCCTTGTAGCCGAGAACCCGACCTGGAAGGATACCAATTTTTCAGAAAAATCGCTTGTCGCGAGAATAAACGGCGAGCTGATGGCGGATCTTTCAAACCTCGTTGCCAGGGTATTGACAATAGCCGGAAAGGTAGATCCCTCAGGTATAGACGGAAAAGACGAACTCAGCTCCCATCTAAACCTAAAAAAGATAAAGGAGGACATAGATACATTTGATCTGTACGGTGCGGTAAACGAGCTATGGGCATTCATACGCCGGGTAAACAAATACGTCAATGACAAGAAACCCTGGGAACTCAAGGGCGAGGAACTCAACAATGCACTGTACAATGCACTGGAGTCCATCAGGGTGATAGCGATACTGCTGCAGCCGTTCATGCCTGATACGGCCGATAAAATATTCTCCCAGCTGGGCATAGAGCCACAGGGCCTAGATAGTGTGAATTTCGACAGGTTTACCGGTACACCTAAAAGAGGAGAGAATCTGTTCGGCAAGGTCGATGCGAAAGCATGAGCTTTGGAAAAGCTTATATACCTCTTAAGTCAATATTAGGTATTAATTATACGTGGGTGTTTAAAGACAGAAAATGACAGAAGTTTGTCCAGTTTGCGGTTTGCCGAAAGCGCTTTGTATTTGCGGTACCATTTCTCAGGAAGGTCAAAAGATCAGGGTTTATACCAAAAAGGTGTCCTATAGGAAAATGGTGACTGTAATCTCTGGGATAGACCAGAAGACTACCGACATAAAGGGTCTTACAAAGAAGCTAAAAACTAAGATAGCATGCGGCGGAACTTATAAAGATAGTATTATAGAGCTCCAGGGAGAGCATGTTGACAAGGCCAAGGCGATGCTGATAGAGTCCGGTTTCTCAGAATCCTCGTTCGCATAGGCGCAAATGATTTATAGTTCGTAGCTTATCTATATAGGCATATGGATGAATCCCAACTAAATATTCTATTCACAAACGGGATACTTGTAGACTCATCCGTAAAGGACGTGAAGATAACGGATCTGGACGATCTTATAAAAAGATTGAAGGAGCGCGGAATAACTTTTCTCGGGACAAATGAACTGCATGACCTGTACGGTACATCGACATACGAGAACTACGGTGTAGAGGTCCTAAAGGACTACGACGGTGAAGTATCGCAGTCAAAGTCGCTTGACTGGGTCGAATATTTCAACGACAGATTCAATCGCTTAAAGACAATACTGGTGAACAAGGACGGTGCCGGAGTCGTATCGCTGGCAAACGTAAAGAAGTCGCCGTCCGGAACAGATGTCAAGACCATAGCCATGATTTCATCCGTTTCGATAAGCCCTATTAAAAAATATACTGTAATGGATATCGAGGATAATACAGAGAGCTACAGGGCAATAATACCGAATAGCGATCAGGAGGTCCTGTCAGATCAAGTGGTAATAATAAAGGGCAGGAAGTACAAGGATTCAATATTCGTCAAGGAGGTAATCTACCCCGACATACAGATCAAGAGTGAAAGACCTGCGGAAATAGACGACACCTACGCGCTGTTCATGTCGGATGTCCACATCGGCTCAAAGCTTTTCGCACACGACGCGATGGAGCGCTTCATAAAATGGCTGAACGGCGAGATAGATGAATACTCCAGCATCTCGAAGCAGATAAAATTCATAGTTATAAGCGGAGACTTAGTCGACGGCATCGGAGTGTATCCGGACCAGGAGAAAGAACTCGATATAAAGAGCCTAGAAGAGCAGTACGACGCCTTCTTCAGGGTAATTGAACGCATACCGAAGCGGATAAAAATACTCCTCTCCCAGGGAAATCACGATGCAACACACATAGCGGAGCCGCAGCCCAGGCTCAATCCCAAGTTTGCCGCATCTCTTTATCAGCTGCCGAATGCTGTTTTTCTCTCAAACCCCTATATGGTCAACCTAGTCGTTAACGGAAACAAGACTAGTTTGCTTTCGTATCACGGATTCAGTATACCTTACTATGCGGACACTATAACAAAATACAGCAAGATGAACCCGGAGGATATAGAGGCTATAATGAAGATTCATCTGAAATCCAGGCATCTCGCCCCCACACACGGCTCAACGCAGGTTCTCCCTCTGCCAAGGGATTATCTGGTTATAGACGAAACACCCGACATATATGCCACAGGGCACATACACAAGACGCTAGCATCAAAGTACAAAGGAACCATACTCATAAACTCATCATGCTGGCAGTACCAAACAGCCTACCAGAAGAAATACGGCATGGATCCTGACATAGCAAAGGTTCCTATAGTGAATCTGAGGGACAAAAGCTTCATAATACTGGATTTTCTCGGTGATGAGGTACAAGTCTACAAAAAAGGACTTAAATCCTGATTGCTTAGTCTACTGATGGAAAAGGGAAAACTTATCGTTCTGGAGGGGCTGGACGGAACGGGAAAGGCTACCCAGGCAAGGATAATAAAGGAAACTCTTGAAAAGAAAGGCAAAACCGTTGTAAATTACGCCTATCCAAATTATGAATCAAAATACGGGAAGATAATAGGCTCGTTTCTCCGCGGGGAGCAGAACCTGGATGTCGGTGAGCTTTTTCTACTGTATCTAATCGATATGGTCAACGAGATGAAAAGTATGAAGGATAATTTAAATTCAGGTAAATTTGTAATCGTAGACAGATTCTTTTTTTCAACTATAGCATATCAGTCTTCCGGAGGATTCGACTACGAAAAGGCAAAGGAGATAGTTCAGATACTGGACATGCCAAGACCGGATATAGTCCTATTGTTAGACGCGAACATAGATGTTTCTAGTGAGCGAAAATCAAAGCAGAAAGAAGACCAGGGCGGAACAGACAGGTTCGAAAAGGATGTTCCTTTCCTGCAGAAGGTAAAGCAGGTCTACTACATACTTCTAAAAGAGAAATTCTACGCCGGAGACTGGGTGCTAATAAACAGCGGCAAGACAGTCGAAGAAGTTTCCAAACCGATACTCGCAGAGGTAGAAAAACTGTTTTGATATGTCCGGGAAATTCATCGTTCTGGAGGGGCTGGACGGAGCGGGAATAAGAACCCAAGCAGTTCTACTTGCAAAATACCTCGACAGCAAAGGCTTCAAGGTTTTTACAACAAAGGAGCCCACAGCGGGAATACTCGGGGGTTTATCCAAGGCAGCTCTTAATGGGGAGTGGTCTCTATCTGACAGGGCACTACAACTTCTGTTCTGCGCCGACAGGGCGCATCACCTGGATACGGAGATAGAGCCTAGGCTTGAAAAGGGAAAAATAGTAATATCGGACCGATACATATTTTCTACCCTCGCTTACGGTTTTGCATCAAAGATAAACTACAAGTGGCTAAGAGCGATAAACTTGAGTTTTAGGAAACCTGATCTAGGTATAGTTGTTGACATAAAACCGACAACATCAATGCTAAGGACTTCAGAGGCTCCACAGAGCCTTCAGCTTTTTGACAACTTGGAAAAGATCCAGAAAGTTCGTCAGATGTACCTTCACATCGCTAAAGAGTTCCACCTTAAAGTCGTGGACGGTGAAGATTCGATAGATAATGTAAGCAGCAGGATAAATGCGATTGTAGATAAATTTTTGAGGAATTAACATGGCTTTGATCAAAAAAACCCAGTCATCCTTGGAATACCTGATAATAATAGGCGTAGGGCTTTTCATACTCGCCGCGGCCCTTTCCTATTCTTTCTACTATACGGCCAGCTATAGTGCGCAGCAGTATTCGCAGCAGCTCGGGTTGGCTGTTACTACAATAAGCGGCACAATCAACTCCTTGATATCCCAGGGAATAGGCTCAACTCAGAAGTTTACTTTTACTTCTCCTGGACTTTCACTATCGTCAGCGTTATGTACTAACTATATATCCCTAAGTTATCAGAATCAGGTAGCGTCAGCTTCCCTTTCATTGCCAACATATGGCGAGCTTCCTATCGACGGTGGAACGTATACAGGATACATAAAACTGATAAACCGGTATGGTCAAGCTGCGGCGGACATACGTATGGATCTACCTGTTTCGTACGTCAATTCTTCCTATCTAATAACACCTTCGAGTGTATTCTATAACCTGTCATTTTTTGATCTGAGCGGTCAACCAGTGGGGGATGTAAACTTTACTATGATAGTTATGACTCCAGACCATACTGTGATAGCAGAGCAGAACGAAACCGCGATTTCTGGAGAGTATTCGGGTAGCGTACCGGTCCCAACTTACAACCCGAATGCACTAATCCTAGTCTATATGCCGACCCTCGGTATAGTGTATCCTTCCTGCTCTTCGCCATCGATCGAGTCTCTTATACCGAAAAATATCAATTCCTATGCGCCGGTAACAATAACCAACTCCCAGAATACATCGACACAGGCACCTTTCCAGCAGATGGTCACTGTAGACTCCGCAAAATATGCTTATCTCGAGGCATCCAATCTTCAGAATGTTGAATTCTTCTACGCCAACGGCAGTGTGATACCTTCCTGGCTGGAATCTGGAAATTCGAACTCGGCAACATCCACCGTATACTGGCTCAAACTAGGATTCGGCGTACAAGCCGGCTCTTCTACTACAATATATATGGGATTTGTAAACAAAACAACCAATCTGTTCAACGGGAACACGATAGGAGAAGCACCGCAGCTGTCTTCCACCTACGGGCAATATGATAACGGTGCGAATGTATTCACTACCTTTTATCAGAATTTTGCGGGAAC
>JAJYRE010000022.1 GCA_021794235.1 Nanobdellota archaeon | reverse complement strand
GTACAGTGATATGAAGACCAGCAGTATCAACAGCATTTCCGTGTTAAGATAAACAGCTATGAATCCGCCTACCGCTACAAACAAGATTATATTTATCAGATTTCTCCCGGACCTTCCGGAGTATCTAACATAGTACAGGGTTGTAAGTACCGGCAGTGCGTATACCATCAGGGTTATAACAGTCGCGGCATAACTGTTGGTAAGGATGTTTACACCCGCCATGGCGCCCATGTCCATTATCGCTATGCTGAAAAACGCATAGGTCAGAAAGAAAGTGAATATTATATTTATCAGTGACAGGACTTTAAGCAGTCTGTATTTTATCAGGACTAGCAGGACTCCCGTAACTACCAGCATTCCTACGATTATGTATACAAGTTCGAATTCCGGAGAAACCATAGTCACTCCGACATGCAGAGTATTGGATGAATAATTGTAGAAGTATACTACGGCTCTCGAAAATACAGTGGCTCCTATTATAACAATGATCATTATAGCTAGAAACAGATAAAGCAGGCGAAATTTATTTTCCATCTCTCTATATTACTCTTGTGCTTTTCTGGTCATATATCGCGGAGCAGATCAGCAGGGCTATCCTCGGGTTCCCGCCGGATTTCCTGTATATCTTTTCGTATTCGTCCTCCGTAAACGGTTCTAGGCTATCAGAAGACTTCTTTTTTATGGAATTCAGCCTGTTTACTACGATCTTCCTGAGATCGCTTTTAGACAGCCCCCCGAGCTCCAGATTCTCGAAATTCCTTCCAAGTTTTTTGAACTCTTTTTCAACCCCAGCATCGCGGTTTTCTATGAGTATCATCGCCACGTTTCTTGACATGGAGTATATCATATCGACTATCTTCTGCTGGCTTGACTTGTCTATCAGTTCTATGTTGTTGAAATCGTCAAGTATAACCAGTTTCCTTTTCTGCGTATGTACATCCAGGCTTCTTATCATATTGTACACTGTAGGAGTGAAATCCTCCTTAACGACGTCTATTTTCCTAGATTTTCTCAGGTCTCTGAGAACAACACCTATCAGAGTACTTTTTCCGGCGCCCGGCCTTCCCTTCAGCACTATTATCCCGCCGGAAGCAAGTATCTTGTTTATCGCAAGCTGCAAATCAACCTTTTCGTTCACTCTGTCTACAACTATATCCTTCTCGTTGAAGGTAATACTAACAAAAGGATTGTCAGCTATCATCAAATGAGATTAAATTCACATTCTATATATATCTTTAAAGAGACTATTGTGATGCCGATAAACTATAAATCTGTCGTGTAATATTAGAATTGTAAGCCCCCATAGTTTAGCTTGGACAGAATCCCGGTTTCCTAAACCGGTCACCCAGGTTCAAATCCTGGTGGGGGCATTTTTATACTTCGTGGTTATCAGATTTATCAAAGCTGGCACAAACGTCTCGTCCGTCTTCTTGAAATTAAACTGAGGGGGTTTTATCCCAACTGTACCTCTCTATGGACTTTATGAGAGTAGGTATACCAGCAATGTTTTTGGAATACCATGTGTATATCTCGCCTGGCCCCACTTTCCCAACTTTTATGTAATACATGCCTAATTTTTCCGCCGGCAATACATCACTTTTCAGCCTATCTCCAACGACTATCGATTCTTCTGGTTTTGCTCCCAACTTGCGCATAACCATTCTAAATGGCGCTTGCCCCTTCTTCCGCCCGTACTGTTCCGGAGTTATTATCACATCAAAAAACCTACGCAAACTGTATCTATCCAGTATCCCGTTTACCCTGTAGAAGGCCGTATCGCTTACGAGAGCGAGAGCGTATTTCATTTTCAGCTCGGACAATACCCGCTTTACTCCTTTCTTTAACTCCACCGACTTTACATACATATTATCGAACTCTTTTGATAATTTCAATAACGTCCTCTCCTGAACCTTTACGCCGAGATGTTTTAGACACAGCTCGTAGAATATTGATGGTTTTATGGCCAATTTCACAGGTAGATGCTCAATTTCATCAAGTACTTTTGGCTTCAGCGCGTTGTACTTATCCCTATCAACATTAATTCCATATTTACTGAGTAATTTCTCATCCAGCACGTCTACCTCTTCTAGAAAGGTTTCCTCATCTATTAGAGTGCCTATGAGATCGAATATCACCAGTTTTATCATCCTATTTAGGTGTAGTGGAATCTACCTATAAATAGATGCGAAATGGGATTAAAACTTCTAAAATTCAGGGCTTCGATACTATATATTTTTATGTGCTGTTGTGCTCTTTCGATAGAGCGTAGATTTATACGATACCGTAGGAAACACCACCAGCTTAATCTAGAAATATATAAACGTATATTTACCATATTATTCTATGACCTACAACGGCAAAAGTCAGTCCGCCCTGGAGTACATGATGACCTACGGCTGGGCCATCCTTATAATAGTCATAGTGGCAGCAATCCTATACAGTATGGGCATATTTACCCCTGCCTCATCAGTAACTACAACGTCATCCGGATTCTCCCCGTTTGCAGTAACAGCCACAATATGCAATCAAGCAGGCATGAAAATAGCAATAACAGCAGGAGGATTGCCTAACAACGCAGCTTCAGTGACGATCACGGGAATATCCTTTCAGTCCAATACAGGAACTACAGCCTCTATGGGACAGGAATACAATGTAACGCCTGTAACAATAGCCTCGGGACAGTCAACAACAATAACAGTCCCCACAGTAGCATGTCCTTCTGCAGGAGCAGGATTCTCATTATCATCTAAGCTGCAGTACAGTTATTCCACAGTCTTAGGCAATATAGCCGCAAATGCCACCGGAACAATAGCAGGAAAATCATCACAAGCTCCAGATACCACTTTTACCGCATATAATTTACCTGCCGGTGCATCATGGACGGTAAATTATGGGGGCGTAAATGAAACATCAACATCAAATTTCATCTCATTTACTTCCCAATTTAATAAATCATTTAGAATATACCCCTCCACAGTCAATGGATTAACTTATTATTCAACATATATAGCCGCGGGTAAAAGCATTCAGGCAGGATACAACCTAGAACTTGATTTTATACCGAATAGTCGTCCCCTATATGTGGGTGAACAAGGTTATAATAACATCAGTGTTTTCTATCCTGATAATTTTTCCATGGGTGCAAACATCACTGTTCCTGGATGTAAAGTCCAGATGGTACAGGCTGTAAATGGTTCATTTGTGTACATTCCACGTTGTGGTCTGGGAGTTAGCGTTTCCATAGTGTCTGCGTCTACGAATTCATTTGTTAAAAACACATCAGTCGGGTCTTCTCCCGAAGGGGTTGCAATTACACCCAATGGAGAATATGCGTACGTGTCAAATTTTGGAAGTAACACTACTTCTATAATAAATCTCTCCACTGGTACTGCCGTTAAAAACGTAAGTGTAGGTCTGGGACCTGTGGGAATTGCAATTACACCCAATGGAGAATATGCATATGTTGTAAATCAACTCGGTAACACAACCACCGTCATATCCGTTGCGACAGAAAAAGTCATTGCGACTATCCCAGTCCCGGGTTACCCGTTAGGAATAGCAATGTCTACGAATGGAGAATATGTGTACGTGTCAGAACAAATCACAAACTCAATAGCAGTTATATACACTGGTAGTAATGAGGTAGTTTCAACTATACATACACCTAATAGCATTTCACCAAGAGGACTGGCAGTAAATCCGAATGGAAAATATTTATACGTATCAGATGGTAGCGGCGGTAATGTATCAGTGGTATCGATTCCGAGTAATCAGTTAGCAAATGGATCTATAAGAATACCTTATGCAAAGCAGTTTGCATTTTCTCCAGACGGTAAATTATTGTTTACAACAACCCCCTATGCCAACCCCTATCAGCTACATCTGATTTACATATCCAACAATTCCTACGTAAATCTCACGACCGCACAACACTATCCAAATATATGTGCAATAACCGTGGGCCCAATTGGTAATGGTGCGGGTTGCTAAAAACCGGTTCTAGGGCCAGTTCTTAAGAGCCTTTTCGTACAGCTCCATGCTGTCGCACGGGAGCCATTTGCCGCTGTAAACAAACCCCGAAACCATTCCCTTTTCAGCGGCCTTTTCCAGGAGTTTTGACAGGTTAAAGTTTCCTTCCGGCATAAACCCGAAGAACAGCGGACTGATGACGTGTATGCCGGTGTTGATCAGGTGCGACTTTGGCTTTACCTTTGGCTTCTCTATAAATTTTGTTACCTTTGTCCCGTCTAATTCCACGACTCCGAATTTTGATACGTCCTCCTGGTTCGTTAGGCCTATAGTTACGATTGCCTTCTCCCTCTTGTGGAATTCGTATATCTCGTTAAGATTGAAATCGAAAAGATTGTCACCGTTTATCACAAAGAAGTCATCGTGGAGGAGATTCTCTGCGGACTTCACGGCACCGCCGGTACCCAAGGGTGTTTTCTCGTCTAGATATCTTATCAGGAGTCCGAATTTCTCGCCGTTTCCAAAGTACTCTTTTACCCTGTCACCCTTATAACCCGTCGTTATAATCACTTCAGAAACATCTGCCAGCTTCAGTCTGTTTATAATGTATTCGAGTATCGGTTTGCCCTTTATAGGAATCATAGGCTTCGGCATCTCATAAGTCAGTGGTCTGAGTCTCGTCCCTTCACCGCCCGCCAGTATTATTGCTACTCTGTGTGATCGCGGTTTTAGTCTTTCTCTAAGAAGTTTTTCTATTGCGAAAGAGCGGTTTGGTATGGAGACACCGTCGACAGTCTTATCAACCTCCTTTATCAGGTCGTGGTTGAGCGTCACGCTTATCCTCTCCTTCATACATTATATTATTTTGTAATACTACTTAAAGTTTTTCCTTTATCCCATAAACTAACTATTAATATGAGGTGCTTTCTGAATCATTTTATGGAAAAAAGATTTGATGAGTACCTCGATGGCTTTCTTAGAAACAACTACATAACAAAATCCGATAAAAAACTGCTGGAACTGTCCGATAATCACGACATAAAACTATTGCAGACTTCTGACTACTTTGACTGGCATAGGAATGAAGGAACCTACGAAAATCTTATAGTTCCGACAAAAACCAATGCGACAAAGATGAAGAGACTGGACGATAAACTGGACCTGTACGCGGTAAATATGCACGATTTCGTCGAATCGAGAGAGGCATACACGATAAGTGGAAATCTTAAGGGAGCTGAGGAATACAATACTTCCAAGGACAGGGCACCTTCACTGAAGGATTTAAAACTAAAGCTCTCCGTTAATTTCTGCAGCGAAGCGAACGAGTGTAGAAACGGGAGTGTAGACCTTGCAAAATATTCCCTGGCAAGTTCAAAAAGAATCACAGGATATCCTGGCTCCGAGTCTGAAAGGTACATAAACAGGTCGATGACAGTCCATCTTTCCAATAGAGATCCGAGGAAAAGAGGAATAAATATTGTATACAGAAAGAGTTTTGAGTCTGGCAAGGTCGTCGGATCGCGCTTATACCTTGATATGGGAAACAGGCTGAAACTGCTTGATCCATCGAGAAACAAGCGGCTTGTGTCGTTCATGGAAGCCATGGACTACTGGCACACCAGAAATCTTGTAGAGGATTCTGCAAGAATTAAGACGATAGGAACCGAGTCACAGCCAGATTACATGTCGCTTTACTCATAGGCTGATCGCGTTGTCCTTTATCGCTATATTTACGGCGATTATGTGCGAGCATACCCTGTTCTGGAGTGTGTACCACTTGCAGTCACACTGCCATCTTTTGTCCTCGGTTTTTTCGCCGAAGTACATAACACTGTGTTTTTCCTCCCCCTCTACCGTGAATGAGATGTGCTTGCCTGTCTTGTAGTCCAACTTGACCGTCTTCATTATCCTTATACCCTTTATATACAGTCTGGAATCCTTTTTCAGTTCTCTTTCCGGGATTAGCTCTACTTCCATCAGAACTTATTAATAACTTGAGTATATAAGAATTATTGCGGTACTGTATATGACAGACCATAAAAGGAGGAAGTCCGTTCACCTTTAACAGTGTACCACAGTAATGCGGTGTGCTAATTGCACAGGCTACCGAGCAGAAACGAACCGTCGTCGCGACAATAAATGATTGTATTTGATAGTTACGGCGAAGGATGAAACGGCGGACCTACACGGTGCAAGCCGGAATTCCGGTGCTTAGTCGAATGTCGTAGTGCGTACGTAGAAGCCGTGAACACGGCCGAGGCGCAACAAAAAACGGGCTATTCAGTACCGCACCGTATTTTAAGCAATTTAAACTCGGATATTGTATTATCTATTATATGACGATGTCAACCAAGGAGATAGCTAGGACGATACTGGACGATTCTTATAGCATACTCTCAGATCTTTCAAAAATAAGCAAGGCTGTCGCAAACTCCGCTTCTTCCATAGGCATAGAATTACCAAGGATTCCGTCGATAGAGTTCGGCGAGGAAGAGGGTGCTAAAGAGGCTGCGCCTGCCGAAACCGGCGGAGTGACTCAGAGAAAAGGCATACTCGGCGGAATGATGGGAAGAAGAACTGAAACCGCAAATAAGGCGCCTAAACCGAAAATGACTCCTTTGGCAAAGAAAGTTATAATTCCAGTTATTCCAAAAACAGGCACCACGCTAGCCGCAGGTGAACAAAAGACAGGTGGCGGTGCTGTTAAGCCGGCCCATCCTGCACTGATGCCATTCGGTACGGCGGCAGGCACGAAGGTCAAAGCCGAGGCTCCACAAACAGGGGCAATCACAGTAGAGGGAAAGACAGAGGGCGCTGCGGTAAAGCCTCACGAAATGCTACAACCCGCTACGTCGACAAAGACGACTCCCGCTATGGTGGCTACAAAACCGCATCTTGAAGAAAAGTCAGAGGTAGAGAAAGCACCTGGAGCGATTCCGACACCAACCGACAATCCAATTTCAAAACTTCTCACTCTGGTAAAGGCGAGGGACAGCATAACCCTGGCTGATGCTTCCAAGGAGATGAACGCGCCGAGGGAGCTTGTAGAGCAATGGGCAAAGATACTGAGTCAAAATCTTCTGATAAAGCTTAAATATCAGCTTGTAGGAGATGTTATACTGGAGGCTTAAACTATGGCAGAAAATCCGACGACAGGCACAACAGCGAGCACTACAAATAAAGTTGTAAGAGAGCCTACAGGTATACCCGGTCTGGATGAGGCTTTGAAAGGCGGCTTCCCAGATAAGAATATAATACTCATAACAGGTACGCCCGGTGCCGGTAAGACGACATTCGCGATGCAGTCATTGGTATTCGGGGCCAAGAGCGGCGAGAAGAGCATTTATTTCACGCTCGAGGAGAGTGTGGAGGATGTAATCGACCAATTTTCAATGTTTGATGGCACCAGCATCTCAAAGCTGGTGCAGGACGGCATGCTAAAAATAGTATCTATCCCCCTCGTAGACTACGATTCACTGAAAGACACCCTTACAAATGAGATAGAATCCATGGGTGCTAAGAGGGTGGTGATAGACTCGATAACATATCTACAGCTTTTCTTCTCCGATGTCATGTCAATAAGAAGGGCGATAATAGAAGTTGCCGCTATGATCAAGTCGAAGGGATGCCTCGGCATGTTTGTCGGTGAGATGTCGTACGGAGACCCTAAACTGTCATCATTCGGAGTGGAAGAATTCGCGGCGGACGGCGTTATAGCGCTGTACCTTTTGGAGAAGAATGCCGCTTTCATAAGAGCCATGAGAATAATAAAGATGAGAAAGACAGACCATATAACAAAGTACATTCCGATAGAAATAACAGACAAGGGGATAGTTACCCATCCAAATGAAGAACTGTTCGCTGAAATCTGAGCTGTTACGTTTTTATTGTAAATAGTACACTAATAGGATATGTCAGAAAATTCTAAGGAAAAGGCCAAGGATTCTAAAGGAGAGCAGCCCCAGAAGCAGAATTCTTTGTGGGTGGAGAAATACAGGCCAAAATCTTTTAAGGAGATAATAGGACAGGCTGACAGTGTTGCAAAGCTGGGAGCTATGGTTTCAAGCGGCGAGGTACAGCACATGATACTATCCGGGCCCCCGGGAGTGGGGAAAACAACATCCGCAGTCGTCCTTGCAAGACTCGTATTCGGGGAAAACTGGAATCAGAACTTCATAGAACTCAACGCTTCAGACGACAGGAAGCTGAGCGTAATCCAAGGGAAAGTCAAAGAGTTCGCTAGAACTAGGCCTATAGATGCGCCTTTCAAGATTATACTTTTCGATGAGGGAGACTCCCTGACGCAGGAGGCACAGCAGGCCCTTAGGAGGATGATGGAGGAATACAGCAGCACGTGCAGATTCGTATTCAGCGTCAACTACCAGAACAACCTTATAGAGCCGCTCCAGTCCAGATGCGTCATACTCAGATTCCAGCCGCTGGTTCAAAAAGACATAGAGGAATATATCGGCAGAATCGCCAAGGAGGAGGGGTTGGAAATCGATAAAAACGCCATGGAGGCACTCTTCTACGTCTCGAAGGGCGACCTAAGACTTGTTACCAATCTCCTGCAGTCACTGTCAAATGTCTCCAAGAAGATCGATGCGAGCACGGTGTATACAAACAGCGGAGTTCTGGACACGGGAAAGATCCTAGAGGGGATAAAGACTGCACTGTCCGGCGACTACACGAAATCAAGGGA